>DATJVT010000036.1:0-14222 GCA_035501695.1 Terriglobia bacterium
GACGTCGCTACCAGAAAAGGCTCGATGCCCATATTCATCAAACGCGAAATGGTGGAGGGCGCGTCGTTCGTGTGCAGCGTGGACAGCACCAGGTGGCCGGTCAGCGCCGCCTTAATGGCAATTTCAGCCGTCTCAAAGTCGCGGATCTCCCCCACCAGGATGATGTTGGGGTCCTGCCGCAGGAAAGAGCGCAACGCCGCGGCGAAGTTCAGCCCAATCTGCTCCTTCATCTGGACCTGGTTGATCCCGTGCAACTGAAACTCCACCGGGTCCTCTGCGGTGAGGATGTTGGTATCGGGCTTGTTGAGCTGGGAGATGGAGGAATAGAGCGTGTTGGTTTTCCCGCTGCCGGTCGGCCCCGTCACCAGGACCATGCCGTAAGGCTTGAAAATCGCCTTGGTAAACTTGTCCAACGAGGCCTGTTCAAACCCCAGCTTGGTCATATCGAGCCGCAGGTTCTCTTTGTCCAGCAGCCGCATGACGACCTTCTCGCCATGCAGGGTGGGAAGGACCGACACGCGGAAATCGAGCTGCTTATTCTTCCCATCCTTCTTCATCTTGATCATGATGCGGCCGTCCTGCGGCAACCGCTTCTCCGAGATATCCAGCTTCGACATGATCTTGACGCGGCTGATGATGGCGTCCTTCAACTTGAAGGGCGGATTCATCATAGTCTGGAGAATGCCGTCAACACGGTAACGGATGCGATACTCCTTCTCGTAGGGCTCCATGTGAATATCGCTGGCCCCGCGCCTTACGGCATCCGTCAGAATGTAGTTGACCAGTTTAATGACCGGCGCTTCTTCCGCTGCCTTCTCCATCTGCGCCAGGTTGAGCATCCCGTCTTCTTCCGCTTCCAGTTCCAGCGTTTCGGCCTGACTTTCGCCGACAAACTCCATCAACTCCTCATATTCCTTCTTGCTCTCCTGATCCGCCACTCCGCCGTAGTGTTTCTTAATGGCTTCCATGATGGCGGCTTCCGAAGCCACCACGGGTTCAATGTTGAACCCCGTCATGAACTTGATGTCGTCCATGGCGAAGACATTGGTGGGGTCCACCATGGCGAGTGTCAAGGACGACCCCACGCGGCTGAGCGGCAACACCTGGTATTTCGTTGCCGTATCCATGGGGATTAACTTGGTGACGTTGGGATCAACTTCAAAGTAGGTGAGATTGATGGAAGGGACACCATACTGACGTGAAAGGACCGCCGTAACCTCATCGTCGTTCAAGAAACCTAACTTGACCAGGGAATTCCCCAACCGGCCCCCGTTGGCCTTCTGATGCTCGAGCGCCTGCTTGAGTTGATCAGGGGTAATGAGGTTTTCTTTCAGAAGAATTTCCCCGAGCTTACCCGACATTCATGAACCCCCATGCTCTCCGGCACAACCTGCGTATTCCCAGTAGCCACAAGCTATAATGACTTAACGGCAAGTGGCTGAAAGTCAACAATTTTATACGCATCCTATGGAAGTCCCGGCTGGTTGTCAAGATTACTTTCGAACCGGGCCGGCGCTGGTTCCCACCTACCGCCAGGGGCTGCTAGTGGGAGGCTGCGTCGCGTGATTGCGGCTACCCCTTGGGGTAGCCCCTCCTCGGCTCGCATGCCTGAAGCCAGTCCCACGTTACATGGCAGGCGCGAGCGGCGGCGCCGGATACTCCGGGAGCTTGGCGTTCTTGGCGGATTGCCGCTTCACCACCAACTCATCGAGCAGAATGGAGGGAGTCACGATGCTGTGCGGAATGTTCAGAGCCCGATTTCCCACGTACGGGTCGTCGCCCGCGGCGATCAAGTCGTTGCGGAGCGTCCGGGCGTCCAGATCGTCCAGAGACGCCCCGCGCACCAATTCCTCGTGCCCGTCTTTCACCCACACTTTGTAAAGCGCCCGCGGGTCCCGCAGCCGTGCAAGCGATTCCACATAGAACCCATAGGGAAGGCCGCGGTCGCGGCAAAGGTCAATGAGCTTTTGCTTCAACTCCTTCGCGGGCAATGCCTCCGAGGAAGTTACCAGCATATTTCCCAGATAGGGCGCGGGGGCGTTGGCGGGACCGCGCGCCCGCCCGTGGCCGTTGGAGCCAGGAAAATCACGAATGGGTTCGCGGCTCATCAAGTAGTTCACCAGCTTCCCTTGCTCGATCACCGAAACGCGCTGGGCTTTAACGCCTTCATCGTCTACCTCGTAGTTGCCCAGCAACGGTTTGCCATTGAACGAAGCGAGGGTCGGATCGTCCACTACGGAGAGAAAATCAGGAAGGACGCGAGCCTTATAGCTGGAGGCGAAGGCACCCCGCACTCGTGACCCCTGCCCCAGGCCGGGCTTTTGCCCAAGAATGTTCTCTCCGATCAAATCGGCAAAGACCGCAGACGACGCGACCGCCGAAAACATGACCGGACCGCGGTATTCCTCCTCGACCACCGGCGCCGCCCGCTCCTCCTTCAGGTCGCGCAGCATCTCGGCGGTGCGGGAGACGACCTTTCCGGGGGAGGACAGTTCGGTGCGGTCGTTCAGGAAAATGGCGCTTTCACGCCCCAGTTCCATGCCGTCCGCGGCTTGCGTGTTCGCGCTGACCCGCACCTCATACACCGCCTGGCCACTGCGCACGATGGTTCCTTCGGTGTTGACGAAGTAGCGATTGACGACGTGGAAGTCCAGCGAGGCGTTGACCGACTCAACCTCGGGGTCAGTTTTGTAAAGTGCCGAAGCCTCCTGCAAGGCCTGAAGCCATGGTGAGGCGTCGAGGTCGAGCTTTGCCAGCGGTCCAATCGCTTGGACCGGCTCGGCGTGAGCAAAATCGTCGACGGGTTGCTCGACCGTGTATTGCTTGAGCTGGGCCTGCTTGGCGGCCAGTGCTTCCGTCGCCCTTTTGTAAGCTCCATCCGTGGCGAGCCACAGGCTGTGGCGAATCGCGAGTTCATCGTCATCCACGGGGATCGCTTCCACGACACCCTCGCCCTGTCCAAAGAAGCTGTCCTGCTTGTAGTCACCCACCCTCACCACCACCCGCGCCAACCGAAGGCGGGTGCGCACGTCGGTGCGAAGGGTGCCGTATGAGGCCTGGGCTACGCGGCCATCCACGTCGAAGACACGGTAGTCGATGTAATACGGCGCCGCCATTTGCCCCAGCTTGAGTTGCGCTTTGGAGCGCTCCAATTCGACCTTCATGGCTCGCAGGATCGGATCCTCCGGCCCGGGGGGCGGTGGGCTGGCCTGTTGTGCGAAAGTGGACGATAGAACCAGGATGGCCAGCCATGCCGGCACATTGATCAGTTTGGTGGTCATCACCGCCCTCCTGTCTTCGCCGCCTGCCTGGCGTCGCCGGATTCAAATCCGGGCGGAGGCAAGATGGGTGGCCGGTCAAGGCCGTGGGAGCGTTTCTGCACCTCGATGTCCGTGAACAACATCGCCGGCGCCGATGCCGACACGGGCACGCTGCCGGACTCCGCCCCGCACACTCCATTAAAAACATCGACCTTCTTGCCCGTCAGGACAATGCGATTGATCGCCGCCAGGGGAGTTCCCACGATATCGACTCCCCGCACGAGTTCATCCGGCCGGCCGTCGGGATACACCCGCCAAACCATGACCGGCAGAATCATGAAGGCCTGCGGCAACACCCGCTGCGTCAGGGTGAAACCGCCTTGGATGTCCTCGAAATAGAGTCCGTAGGGCTTACCCTGCTTCTTAATCTCGGCGATGAGTTTATGGCGCAACTCTTCGTCCTTCACGGTTCGCGAGGAGGTCACCATCAGGTTGCCTTGCCGGCCGGTAGGCATCAAACCCGGCTGCCCGCGCCCGTGGCCGTTGGACTTGGCAAAACCCTGAATCGGCATGCGGGACATCAGAAAGCCCTTCAACACCCCGTCCTTGATGATTTCGGTGCGCGCGGCAGGCACCCCCTCATCGTCGTATTCGTACCAGCCGGCCAGGTACGTGCCGTCCAAGGTGCGCTGGGTTGGGTCATCCGTCACACTCAGAAACTCCGGCAGGACCTGCTGGTTGATCTTCTTGGTGAAAGTTTGACCTTCCTGCTCTCCGCGTTGCCGGTGGCCTTCCAGGCGATGTCCCAGCACCTCGTGGAAGAACACCGCTGCGGCTCTTCCGGAAAGCAGGGCCGGACCATCAAAGGGTTCCGCCGGCGGCGCCACGCGCAACGCCTCCAGATCGGCGGCCATCTTTTCCGCGCGCTTCGATAGCTCCGCTCTACCCGGAAGACCGCCGAGGGTCTCCGCCTGGAAGGTCTCGACCCGCATGAGGTCCATGCCATCGTCGGCCTGGGTTTCGGCCTCCATTACCAGCCTGACGATGCCGGCCGGAACAACCAGGCGGGAACCCTCCGTAGAGACCCAATAACGGCGCGTACTCTGCGCCATCAGGACCACCAGTGAGCGCTGAATGTGTGGGTGCTGTGCGAACCAGCCGGAGTATTCGCGCACCATTTTCCGCATCCCCTCGGCGTCCGGACCGGCAGGCAAGGGACTTTCATCCGTGTGGACGGACGCAGTTTCAGAAGAGAAATCCGGAGAAGTGTCATCTTCCTTGACATCGACTTGGGTCTTGGTTTTCGTATTCAGATAGGCTTGGGAAGCCTTGCGATATTCCTGATAGGTCAGTTGCCAGAGCCCATGAGTAATGGCGTCGGGATCGTCGGAAAGGGAAATGTGACCGGACGTAATGGCGCTGGGGCCTTGGCCCTCATGCGTGTTGTCCAAGGCGGGCGAACCCACGCGCACCACGACATCCGCGCTTCGCGATTTTCCACGGGTCGAGTTTATCAGGCTCCCCTGGCTCCCCACGGCTACTGTTAAGGTCTGTTCGTGCACCCCGTAGCTCATGAAATAGGGGGCGGGATCCAGTTTCTCCAGTGCTGCCTTGGCCCGGTGCAATTCCTGCTGCATCGCCGTCAGGAGCACATCGTTGTTCTTTGCCTCACCTGCCAGGCTGGACGCCTCCTGGGCAGGCCACAGGCAGACGGCGAGCGAGCATCCAAGGAATACCCGTAGATAAAGGTCCCGCATTCGGACTCCTTCGCGTCCTGTCTTATTCCATACGGCCATGTTCCCGATTCCTAGGCTGGAGCAGTATACACCCGCCGATTCGTTCGATAGTACGTTTTGCAGAATACCGCGACATTGCTTCTCGCTCCCCTCAGGCGGCGCGGGACTGCCATGGAAACCCATCGGGCGCCTCCTGGAATCCCCGTAAGGATGGCCGGAATCGAGTGACCAAATGTCTCATTGTGCCGTGACAAGCAACAGAGAAAAAATCCGCGCCTGTCATGCGCTGAAATTCGCATCACGCCAAAGTTGCTCCTGCCCTCGTATCTATAGGGCTTAGCCAGAAGGCCAATAAATATGACAAACATCAAGAAATAAAGGCTAATTCATGTTGAGCTTGCCTTTGACGAAGGTCAATCCTCGCTTGGAATTGGGTCGATTCTGGCAGGGCGATTGCCTTGGCCTCTTGCAGGGAAAAGTCGTAATTCGTTTTCGAGGAGGGATGCATGGCTATACCTCAACGGATCCGCGACTACTTGGACTCCCAAAATGTCCCTTATGAGACTCTCCATCATTCTCAAGCCTTCACGGCTCAGGAAGTTGCACATTCCCTGCACGTCTCGGGAAAGAAGTGCGTCAAGGCTGTGGCGGCTGAAGGGGACAAGAAGTCTTTTTTGCTCATTATGCCAGCTTCACACCGGCTGAACTTTCAGGAGCTGAAGGCAGCGCTGAAACTAAGCCACGCGGAAATGCTCGTGGAAAGTGAGCTGGTAAGTGTTTTCCCAGACTGCGATCTGGGCGCCGTGCCACCCTTCGGAAACCTCTACGGGATTGACGTTTGGGTGGACACTGCAGTCGCCAGCACGGAAACCGTTCTTTTCTGTGCCGGGACGCATGAAGACTGCATCCGGATGCGATACTCCGACTTCGCGAAGTTGACCCGCCCGTTTGTGGGTCACTTCTCCGAACCGGCAACCGCCCAGGCAGCCTGATTTCTTTCGATGCTGATCAGGAACGCGAGTTGGGTCTCGCTTTGCGCCGGATACGGGCGCCCAGGGGGATCTCTTGTCCATTTGTAATTTGGCTGAAGGGAAAATAATCGAGGAGTGATTGAATGCCGGGGTTGAAAGAAAAACTGGAGCAGCAGATTCCCGGGTTGAGGCAACAGGCCCGTGAGATCGTGAAGAGGCAGGGTGACCAGGTCATCTCCCAGGTTACGGTCAGCCAGGCTTTCGGTGGCATGCGCGGCGTGAAGGGATTGGTGTGCGACACCTCCGTGGTCGATGCCGATCAAGGGCTCGTAATTCGTGGGATTCCCATTGGAAAGCTGGCTAACCGGTTGCCAGAAGAGGTGTTCTACCTTCTTTGCACGGGGGAGTTGCCCGACACCGAGTCGCTGGCCGCGGTGCAATCTGAGTTTCGCCAGCGCGCGCACGTCCCGCCTTACGTCTGGCGCGTCCTGGAAACGCTGCCCAAGGGGTCCCACCCCATGACGCTCTTCAGCACAGCGGTCCTGGTGATGGAGCGGGAGTCGGTTTTCCGGCGCCAATATGGCGACGGCATTAGCAAGGATGATTACTGGCAAGCCACCCTGGAAGATTCTCTGCAACTGTTGGCCAAACTCCCGGCAATAGCGGCGGGGATTTACCGCCTCTACACCCACCGCGGATTGCCCTTGCCCTCGGACTCCAGGCTCGATTGGGCGGCGGATTTCGCCCAGATGCTGGGCCTTACGGACGCCAGTGGGGAACTCGCCAACCTGATGCGGCTGTACCTGACTTTGCATTGTGACCACGAGGGCGGTAATGTCAGCGCTTTCACCTGCCACACGGTGGGCTCCGCGCTCTCCGACGTCTACTATGCGGTCTCGGCCGGGCTGAATGGGTTAGCTGGGCCCCTGCACGGGTTGGCCAACCAGGAATGTCTGCAATTCGTCCTGGAAGTACGCAGGAAATTCGGGGGTGTGCCCAGCGATGAACAACTGCGCAAATATGCCTGGAATACCCTCCAGCAGGGGCGCGTCATTCCCGGTTACGGCCACGCTGTACTGCGCATCACCGATCCGCGCTTTACGGCCTTCCACCAGTTTGGCGAACGGGTTTGCGCCTGTGATGATGTTTTCCGCATTGTCGACAGGATCTTTGCCATGGTGCCGGGGGTTTTAACGGAACAGGGCAAGGCCAAGGATCCCTGGCCCAATGTTGACGCCATTTCCGGGGCGCTACTCTACCACTACGGAGTGACGGAGTTCGACTATTACACGGTTTTGTTCGGCGTCTCCCGCGCGCTAGGGTTGTGCGCCCAGTTGATCCTTAACCGGGCTCTGGGCACACCCATTACGCGGCCCAAGTCCGTCAGCACGGATTGGATTCGAGCGAGTTCACCAGTAACCCGGACGGCAGCCTGAGCCCTGCCACATAGTGTGAAGGACGAACTAGACCACATTTGCCGGAATGGCCGGATAAGGATTCTTCCCCAGGAGAGTGTTATGGGACCCGGATGCACCAACTGTCCCGTTTTGAAAACTTCGTTGTTTCGCGACCTGTCGCCCGACTTCCTGCAATCCTCGGGTTGCCCGTTTCGGCCGGCACGCTATCGGCGGAACCAGATTCTGTTCTTCGAGGGAGGCTCGGCAGCGCACCTGTTCGCCCTGCACTCCGGATTGGTGAAGGTGGTGAAATCCCTCGAAAACGGGAAAGACCGGATCACCCGAGTGCTTTTCCCCGGCGAACTCTTTGGCCTGGAATCGCTCACCGATGTCGCCTATCCCCTTACCGCCGTCGCCCTGCGCGACTGCGAGATCTGCGCGGCGCCGCGGGAGGACTTTTCCGCCTACCTTCGCGCCAATCCCGACATAGCCCTGGGCATGGTTCGTTTTCTGGTGGGAGAATTGGAACGTACGCGGACGCAGGTTACCGACATGAGCTTCAAGGATTCCCGCATGAAGGTGGCGACGTTCTTGCTCTCGCTCATTCCAAGCGATGTTCCCGTTACCGAAGGGACGGTGAACCTGACCTTGCCGCTTTCCCGCCAGGAGATCAGTGAGGTTCTGGAACTTTCCCCGGAAACCATCAGCCGCACCCTCAGTTCCTTCCGCCGGGAGGAATTGGTTACGGCGCGCGGCCGCCACATGGTGGTCCAGAACCGCGCCGGGCTGGAGGCTGTGGCGCACCGCTAGACACACAATTCAAATCCAGGGCGCGGCAGCTATTGCAGTCTGGCGTACTCTGCTTTGGCTTTCTTCAGGATCGGGAGATCCGGGTCGGCGTCCTTCCAGAGGGAGAGGAAATCCTGATAAGCGATGCGGGCTTTGGCGTGAGCATCCGGATCAAGGATTGCCCCGCCTGGTCGAGAGGGGCCTTCGCCGGGCAATGGCCTCCCGTGAACAGGGCCTGTACTTCCACGTGCTTCGAGGGCGTAGGCGCGACCCAGGCCAAGGCGCGCCAGCGCGCCGATGGGCTCATTCAGGACAACACCGGGGTGCTCGATGATCTTTTGGAACTCGGCCGCGGCTGCCGGCCCCAGTTGGGCCGCCAGGTACGCCTCGCCGCGCAAATATGCTGGATAGAGGGCAAAGTCCAAGGTCTCGCTCGGGTCTCCCTGCTCATAGGGTGCTGCGACAGCCAGTATTTGAACGGCCCTGCCGGCTTCTCGGGAGGCGCTGGCGCCGCCGAGAATAGTGGCCGCACGGATCGTGGGCAGATACACAGCGTGGACAATCGTGTCCTTGGGAAATCGCTTGTCCAAGTCGCCCACCAGGCGTATCGCTCGAGGCGAATCACCGGCTAGCCCCAGCGCAATTGCCGAGATGGCTTCCACATCCCGGCCGTTTGAGAGTGCGGCAGCTCTGCCCGCTTGCCTTAGTGCCAGGTCCTCATTGCCCACCAGCGCTTCCCGCACCGCGGCTTCGGCTTCGTAATTTAAGGCCTCTTCCTCCTCATCCGCGCGCTTAGCCGATTCCGCCGCACGGCGCGTTAGTTCCCGCGCCTTCAGGTACTGGCCAGCATAGGCAGCAGTGTCCGATTCGTAACAGAGTACGATATCCTCATATCCCGGCTTGCCTGCGAGGACAGCAGCCTCGCGTTGCATCCCCGCATCATCATGCTGGAAGAAATCGGCCAGATAGAGGTTGATGTGGAGGAATGGAGAGTCCAATTTATGCGCCTGTGCCTCCAGCGCGACGGCCCTGGCCTCCTCGATGTGGTAAAGAGCCAAATCGGCGATGACCATGGTGACGTAAGAGATCCCGCTGCCCGGGTCCTGTCTCAGGCCCTCCCGCGCTCGATCCAGGGCTTTGTCGTATTCTCCAAGAATGAGGTAAATGGTATCGAGTTGGCTAAGCGGAAGGAGGTCGCGTGGGTAAGTCTGCACCCACAACTCATCAATTTTCCGGGCGGCCTTCAGGTCACCGCTCACGAAGAAGTGGTAGGCTGAGTCAATATAGAACCTCTCGCGCTCGCTCACCCGGCCGCGCAACTCGTAGGCTTTGCGGACGCTTTCGGCGCCGCGGGCGGTCTCACCCAGGTTGCTGTACCCACGCCCCATCAGCGCATGGGCCATGGCGAAACCAGGGTCCAGGCGGATGGCCTCCTGGAAAAAGGGGAGGGCGCCCGCCACGTCGCCGTTCACATTCCATGCTCGCCAGCCGAGGCTGTAGGCTTTCAGGGCCTCCAGTGAGGGCGTCGTCACCTTCTCCGGCGTCACGTCGTATTTCTCGACGGAGGTGAGCGATTCGCCCAGTTTTTTGCGCAGCTTCGTCGCCGCCTCGCCCAGGGCCTTGAGCACCTGTTCCTTGCCGTTAGCCGTCACCTGCTCCGTGACCAGGATGTCGCCATTACGGCAGTCCACCGCTTTCAGGCCCAGCACGTACTGACTTCCGAGGGAGCCGATGGAGCCCTCGATGGTGGCTGCGCTGGCCGTTCGCTGGCAGACTTCGCGCGCGAGGTCGGGGGAGAGCCGCGTGTCCTTGCCTTGGGTCATCAAGAGAAGGGTCTGGGCGATCCGCTGGTCCGAAAGAAGATTCAAGAACGGTGATTGCTCCAGCTGTGCCGAAAGGCCCTGCCGGAGGGTACCATCAAATACGGAATCACCCGTCGCGTTGGCGAAGTCGGCCAGCACAACCGTATCCCGGTCGGTGAGACTCGGTATGGAGCGCGAGCGAGTGTAGACGTAGGTTCCGGTGGAGATCCCAATTGCGATTGCCGCAATCGTCCAGGCTAGTGCCGGCCCTTTTCCATGTCGCCACCGCCCCGCTACCTTTCCCCCTGGAGGGGGTGGCAAGCCAATGGTCCCGCGAGACGCCTCGGGCGAGGGGAGGGAAGACCTCTCGATAAGTGCGGAACCCGCCCGGTCGATGCCCGCGGCTTCCAACTGCGGGGAGAGAGGCGGCTCCGGGGGAGCAGCCAGGAGGTTGGGTTGGGTTTCACAGGATGGCTCCCTGCCTGCTTTCCCCTCAAGAGGTTGGGCCTCCTCGATCCGGGTTTGCGGCTGGTCATATCCTGGCACCCCATCGGGCCCCCTGCCGATTTCCATAACCTGGGCGACAAAACGGTAACCACGCTTAGGCAGGGTTTCGATATACTCCCCCCCGCTGTCCTCCTGGCCCAGCAGCTTCCGCAAAGTATAGATGTTCTTTGAGAGATTGCCCTCCTCCACAAAGGCGTCGGGCCAAACCCGCCGCATCAACTCTTCCTTCTCCACCAGGTGCCCTGCCTTTTCCACCAGAACGAGCAGGGTCTCAGCGACTCTGGGAGTTAGGGGTACCCTTCGGCCGTCGCACAACAGCAGCCTTTCTCCGCCATCGAAGCGGAAATGGCCAAATGCGTATAATCCCTTTGACTGGACACTCATAGGAGCAGGGACAGGCCTCCCACAAAATTTCCAGAAATAATCCAGAATTTCCGAAGGATTTCTAACCCGCACTCCCCTAGTATTCGGTACCGACTGGGGAGGGTGCGGGTCAAGAAGCCTCTCCAGTTATTAGAATCATACTCCTATCCGGGGTCCGAAGCCAAGCTGAGGCAGAATCTTCCGCCTTGCAGAGGGCAGTCGATGCATGGCAGGGGGAGCGCTGTCGAGCCGGTTGCCGCAGCCCGATCGTAAAGCTAGGGAGGAATTGCCATGAGAAAATCACCGTCACGCTTGCTCACCCTTGTTTGCATCCTTGCGGGCTTGCCTGGGGCCGCCCGGGCTGGGAGCCTTCCCTTCGGGTTGGTCGTATCCGGTTCAGTGACTTCGGCAGGGCAGACAAACCCTTACACTTTCACCGGCAATGCGGGCGAAGTGATCGACTTTACTGTGGTCACCACGAGCGGGTCTCTGAGTCCGCGACTCCAACTCTTCAATTCTTCCCGAACGCTCATTGCCTCTGCCAGCAACAACTTCTGCTCGGGGTCCACGCTGGAGATGAACGCGGTAACGCTTCCCGCCGCCGGCACTTACACGCTGGATGTAAGCGATTGCTCAGCCACCAATACGGGCAACTACGACCTTTACGCGCAAAGTACGAACCAGCCGGCCGGGGCTGTGAACCTTCCTTTCGCTCAGGTCCAGACTGATACCATCGCGTCTGCCGCGCAAAGTTACACCTATACCTTCAGCGCTAATGCCAACGACATCCTCGATTTCACCATGGTGACGACCGGCGGCACCCTGAGTCCGAAAATCCGGCTCTATCAACCCAACGGAACGCTCGTTTCCCAGGCCTGGAACAATTTCTGCTCGGGTGCCACGCTGGAGATGAATGGCATCACCCTTCCGGTCGCCGGCACCTACACGGTGCTATTCGCAGACTGCGCCGATACCAACTCCGGCAATTACGTGCTCTATACGCAACGGACGAATAATCCGCTTGACCCTGTGAATCTTCCTTTCGCCCAGGTGCAGACCGGCGCCATCGGCTCCGCGGCGCAGACCAACACTTACACCTTTAGCGCCGATGCCAACGATGTCCTTGATTTCACCATGGTGACCACCAGCGGCAGCCTGAGCCCGAAAATCCGGCTCTATCAACCCAACGGAACGCTCGTTACGCAGGCCTGGAACAATTTCTGTTCGGGTTCCGCATTGGAGATGAATGCGGTGACGCTTCCGGCCACCGGCACCTACACGGTGCTTTTCGCAGACTGCGCGGATACCAACTCCGGCGATTATGCAATTTACACGCAGCGGACAAACGATCCGTCCGGGGCCGTGACGCTTCCGTTTGCACAGACCAAGGGCGGATCAATCACTTCCGTCGCGCAAAGCAACACCTATACCTTCAGCGCCAATGCCGGCGATGCTTTCGACTTCACCATGGCGGCGACCAGCGGCAGCTTGAGCCCAAAAATCCGGCTTTACGAACCCAACGGAACGCTGGTTACCCAGGCCTGGAACAATTTCTGCTCGGGTTCCACCCTGGAGATGAATACGGTCACGCTTCCGGTCACCGGCACCTACACCGCGCTCTTCGCAGACTGTGCCGACACGAACACCGGCAATTACGAAATCTACCTGCAAAGGCTGGATCACCCCTATAAGCCTTCAGCCTTTGTCTTTGGTAAGACGCAGACGGGCGGCATAACTTTACCAACGCAGAGTAACACCTATACCTTTACGGGCAGCAAGGGCGAGATCCTGGACTTCACCATGGTCACAACCAGCGGCACTCTGAGCCCGAAAGTCCGCCTTTACGAACCCAATGGAACGCTGGTTACCGAAGCCTGGAACAACTTTTGCTCGGGTTCCACACTGGAGATGAATACGGTCGCGCTGCCTGTCACCGGCGCTTACACCGTTCTCTTCGGAGACTGCGCCGATGTGAACTCCGGGAACTATGTGATTTACTCACAGCGGACGAGCAATCCCCCGGGTGCCCCCACGCTTCTCTTTGGTCCGGTGCAGAATGGCATGGTCAATTCGGCGGCCCAGAGCAATACCTACATTTTCAGCGCCAATGCCAATGATGTCTTCGACTTTACGATAGTCACAACCAGCGGCACTCTGAGCCCCAAGATCCGGCTCTATCAACCCAACGGGACACTGGTCAGCCAAACTTGGAACAATTTCTGCTCGGGTGGGACCCTGGAGATGGATACGGTTAAGCTCCCCGTCACCGGGATCTATACCGTGTTCGTCGCCGATTGTTCCGATGTTCTAACCGGCAACTACCAGATCTACGGGCAGAGCACAAACAATCCCTTCGGGCCCGGTCCTGTTCTCTGGGGACAGGCGCATGCTGCCACTGTCGGTTCAGCCACACTGAGCAACACCTACACCTTTAGCGGCACGGCCAGCAATGTTGTCGATTTGACGATGACGGCGACCAGCGGCAGCCTCAGTCCGAAAATCCGGCTCTACAATCCTGACGGATCGCTGCTGGCCACTGCCTACAACAACTTCTGCTCGGGACCGACCATTACGTTAAGTTCGGTCACGCTGGCGCAGACCGGCGACTACACGGTTCTCCTCGGCGATTGCTCCGACGCGAACACGGGGAGCTACAATCTCTCTTCCCAATGCTCCGGCGCCTGCCCGCTTATGCCGGCGCTAACATGGGCAACCCCCGCACCGATGCCTTGGGGCACCCACTTGGGATCCACGCAACTCGATGCCAGCGCGAATGTCTCGGGAAGGTTTGTCTATTCGCCTCCCTCGGGCACTATCCTGTCCGTGGGCCCGCACGACCTCGCCGTCACGTTCACGCCCGATGACACAACGGACTATTCAACGGCCAGGGGCCGCGTCCAGTTGGCGGTAATACCGGCTCCCACCTCAACCTCACTGACGTCTTCCTTGAACCCGTCGAACTTCGGCCAGTCCGTGACGTTCACCGCCGCGGTTACTTCGAGCACTGCAACTCCTGCCGGCGCGGTGACGTTTAAGGACGGCGCCAAGACGCTGGGCACGGGCGCGCTCAAGAGTGGTGTGGCGACGTTCACGACTTCAACGCTGTCTGTGGCGACCCACTCCATCACCGCCGTCTTTGCAGGGAATACCGATTTCACCGGCAGCGCCTCGCCGGTGCTGTCGCAAGTCGTGAATTAGTGCGGTCTTCGGGTAGAGACAATACTGTTCACATAAGGTGAGGAGACCCAGTTCAACCCCCTCACCCACGGCCCCTCTCCCTCAAGGGGGCTGGTGGAGAGTTGAATTTCCTGCCCTCGCCCCCTTGGGGGAGAGCGTGGACCGCAGGCGGCATTGTCTCCAGCCGGGGCGGGCAGGGTGAGGGGGGGCCCGAATTGGA
>DATJVT010000037.1:0-2949 GCA_035501695.1 Terriglobia bacterium
ATTGTTTTTGCGCCACGGGTCCTCGTCCAGAAAGCGGTTGGTGATTCCGGCATAAGCATCGATGCGCCGATCCCGGAGAAAGGGCCAATTGCGCCGCACATCCTCCAGGCGCGCCAGATCGACTTCCGCAAGAAGGACCTCCTCACGGTCCGCCGAGGCCTCAGCCAGCACGATGCCAAAGGGATCACATATGAAAGAGGATCCCCAGAACTCCAGGCCGGCGCTCAATGTGGAGGTTTTCTCCAAGCCTATGCGATTGACTGCCGCCAGGTACACGCCGTTGGCGATGGCGTGACCGCGCTGAATGGTTCGCCAGGCGTCGCGCTGCGCGGCCCCAAACTGTTCTTTCTCCGCCGGGTGCCAACCGATGGCCGTGGGGTAAAACAATATGCTGGGGCCTTGCAGGGCCGCCAGCCGCGCACCCTCGGGGTACCATTGGTCCCAGCAAATCAGCGTGGCGATCCTGCCTACCCGCGTGTCATGAGCCCGAAATCCCAGATCTCCGGGTGTGAAATAGAACTTCTCGTAGTAGGCGGGATCGTCGGGAATGTGCATCTTGCGGTAAAGCCCCACCACCTCGCCACTCGCGTCAATCACCGTGGCGCTGTTGTGATAGACGCCGGGTGCGCGGCGCTCGAAGAGAGGTGCAACAAGAACCACCCCTTGTGACTTCGCAACTTTCCCCAAAGTTTCGGTTGTCGGACCAGGGACCGTTTCTGCGAGATCAAAGAATGCAGCGTCTTCACGCTGGCAGAAGTACTGGGACCGGAATAGTTCGGGCAGGCATACAATCTCGGCGCCGCGCCGGGCCGCATCCTCCACGAACGCCACGGCCTTTTGCAGGTTCTCATCCGGACTGGGGGAACATGCCATCTGCACCAGGCCAGCGACGTATTTGGGCTTGGACGACATCAGGTTGAGACTACACAATCCTTGAGAATCTGCCAATATTGCGGGCACCGGCCACCAGGGAACCGATGAGGGCATGACCTGCCCGGCTTAACGCGCTACCGCGATGACTTCTTCCTTCGGCACCGAACGCGTTTCTCCCGCCAGTCTCACGTGGGGATCGCCAAAGCCGTGAAAGACGCGGATGCTCCGTGAGCGAGCCAGCGGCTGTCCGTCGGTGCTGTGCAAGGTGAAGAGCGGCGCATCCGAGTAAGTGAACCCATTCCAGCTGCGCGCATGAAAGGCCACGAAGGTGGTAGCCTCAATGAGGAAGCCGCCGGGAGGCAACACACAGACGCCACCCAGGCCCGACTTGGCCGCATAATCGGTGCTCCCGGTGTTGATGATCGCCACTACATGATTCGCCCCCTCGCCAAAAGTACTCCGCTGCACATGATACTCCGGGGGCAGAAACTCATGCCCGGTCATGGGCATCTGCGCCGTGAGTTCGTTCAATGGAGAGAGGACCTCGTAGGTGTTCTTAACGAACCGGTCCAGGGGGTGAAGGCCTTCCGCCCAGCCATGATCCGCGCGAGTGAACAAGGCAGGATTCTTCCCCGCCGGTTCGCTTTCCTTCTCTTCGCCGGAAGACGGCGGTAGATCTTTCCAATAGAGGTGCGGCGGAATCTCGTGGTAATTCAAGGTCCGGCCGATCGAGATATGGTAGAGCACATAATCCAGAGAGTTGGAAATGTCGTAACCGTATTTCCCATAGAGGGCGATACAATCGCGATAGACGAGCTCAAAAAGAGGAATGGAAACCCCGCCGGTCTGTTCCATGACCTTCCGGTCGTGGTACCAGTAGCCGCTCACGCCGGTGAGTCCCTCAAAGAAATCGGCATGAGGAATAGCCCATTCGCGCCCATCCTCGCTTCCAAAGACTCCAAACTGGTTGCGCGCGTAATCGGAAAGGGCTTGCTTCCATATCATGTCGTCGCCCCGCGCTAAGGGATGTCCCGGATCAAAACACTCCTGCAGCCCCGAGGCATACGTGGTATCGATGAAATAGGCGTTGGCGTGAGTGAGATCCCGGACGGCGGGGAGATTCTGCCCGCGCTCGGCCAATTCCAGCGCCTTGCGCGAGCAGGTGAGGTAAGCCTGTCCTCCCCACCAGTGACCGCCTTTCACGAGCGAGCCATCCGGGTGCTTCATGATCAGGTCCTCGCTCCACGAGGGCGAGTCGCGATAAATGTCCTGATAATTGTCGTGCAGGCAAAATAGGTATCCTTGCTGCAGCACTCGACGCGCGCATTCGCTGAGCCCGGCATTGCCTCCGCACTCGGGATTGGCCGGAAGGATGTCGGGATGCTGGTTATCGTAGCCGCGATGCGTCCAGCCGCCGATAATAAATAGGACTTTTTCCAGCTTCAGATCGTTCTTAAGGTGCTCCGCCACCTGGGCAGCTTCATCAAAGGTCCAGTTCACTCGCAGCACTTCCTGCCGGGTACTGGTGGCGTCCATTTCGCGATCCAGCAATGCCCAGAGCTTGTAGTTGATCGCCCCCCGCAATTGCGTGCGCTCGGGATGCCCCTGCAACTTCTCGTTCCATGTGGTGAGCCAGCCTCGCTCCGAGGCGATTTGTCGGTAGGCTTTCGCCAAAGTAACGTAGTCTCCCCGCCCAAGGAATCGCACCTGCACCGAGTGAGCTGATTTGCGCAGGACGAGCGAGGGAGCTAGAACCTGTTTGCCCGCTAGTTCGCCAGCGGGAATCGGCTCACTCTTCAGCTCGAGGGCAACGTAGGGGTCGTCCCAAGCGATCAGTGCCGCCGCACCGTTTTTCACCATGCCGGACATCGCCATGTGGCAGCCTTCATACGCATAAGTGTCAAAGGTGCGGGTGAAACTCACACCCTGGCGCGCCGGGACCATCAGCCCCATGCGGGCGGGAACGACGGCATACCCGCGCTCTGCGTCTGTGGTCCACAACGCCTCATCGAGCAGGCGTACGCTCTCCACATTGATCCCGGGGCTGGCCGTGTAGATGAACTGCAAGCCTCGGCC
>DATJVT010000038.1:0-8257 GCA_035501695.1 Terriglobia bacterium
GGTCTACGGCGAAATCGTGCGCAAGATTGTGCCCGGCGAGCGCGTCCGGATGCTGGTCAATTCCGCGGCCGCCGAAAAGACCGCGCAGCGCTATCTAAAGCGCGCCGGAGTTGACCCGGCCCGCGTCGAGTTCATCCGCCACCCGACCAATCGCGGCTGGATGCGCGACAGCGGGCCCGTCTTTGTCCGGCGCCTACGGAGCCGAAGTGCGGAAACCGCCATCGTCCATTTTCATTTCAACGCCTGGGCGAAATATTCAGACTGGAAGAAAGACCGCCGGGTGCCGGAAGTTGCGGCCCGGCACCTCTCCAAGCGGCTCTTCAACGCACAGGCCGGCGTTCGTGACTTCGTCCTCGAGGGCGGAGGAATCGAAGTCAACGGATGCGGAACTTTGTTGACGACGGAAGAATGCTATTGGCAGCAGGACATCCAGGTCAGGAACCCCGGTCTCGACCGCAAAGGCTTTGAAAAAGCGCTCAACGATTACCTTGGCGCGACCAACGTCTTCTGGCTGGCCGGTGGCGTGACCGGGGACGATACGCACGGACACATCGACGACATCTGCCGCTTCGTCAATAGCAAGACTCTGGTTCTCATCAAGGAAGAGAATACCAAGGACGTGAACTACGCCCCGCTGAACGAAAACTGGGAGCGCATTCAGGATCTGCGGCTCGAGGACGGTTCCACACCGGAGGTTGTCGCGCTACCGATGCCCGGCCCGATCTTTTTCGACGGTGAGCGGCTCCCGGCGAGTTATGCCAATTTCTATATCTCGAATCACGCCGTGCTGGTGCCCACCTTCAATGATCCCAAAGACCGCCTGGCGCTCGGACTACTCGGCGAATTATTTAAGGACCGCGTCGTCCTGGGCATCCACGCGGTCGACTTGGTGCTGGGATACGGCACACTCCATTGCCTGACGCAGCAACAGCCCGCCTGAGCGCTAAATGTCGTAGTACAGCGCGAACTCGTACGGGTGCGGGCGAGTGTTGACGGCCTGCACTTCGTTCTTCATCTTGTACTCAATCCAGGTTTCGATCAGTTCCTCGCTGAACACATCGCCCTTGAGCAGGAAGTCGTGATCCTTTTCCAGCGCGCGCAGCGATTCCTCGAGCGAACCGGGCATGGAGGGAACGGCTTTCATCTCCTCGGGGCCGAGATCGTAGATGTCCTTGTCGAGCGGTTCGCCGGGATCGATCTTGTTCTCCACTCCATCCAAACCGGCCATCATCATGGCAGCGAAGGCCAGGTAGGGATTACAGGAGGGGTCGGGCGGCCGGTATTCCACTCGCTTGGTCTTGGGGCTGGCGGAGTACATGGGGATCCGGCAGGCCGCGCTGCGGTTGCGCCGCGAGTAGGCAAGGTTGACCGGCGCTTCGAAGCCCGGCACCAGGCGCTTGTAGGAATTGGTGGTGGGGGCGATCAAGGCGGCGAGGGCGGGAGAGTGCTTCAGAAGCCCGCCAATGTAGTGGAGGGCCATCTGGCTGAGGCCCGCGTAACGATCGCCCGCGAAGAGCGGCTTGTCACCCTTCCACAGGCTCTGGTGCGAATGCATCCCGGAGCCATTGTCCTGGTAAACGGGTTTGGGCATGAAGGTGACGGTCTTGCCATATTGGTGGGCAACGTTGCGGATGATGTATTTGTAAATCATCATTCCATCCGCGGATTTCACCAGGGAGTTGAAGCGCTGGTCAATTTCCGCCTGCCCGCCGGTCGCCACCTCGTGGTGGTGGCACTCGATGTCGAGCCCGGCCTTTTCCATGGTCAGAACCATCTCGCTGCGCAGATCCTGATAATGATCGGTGGGTGGAACCGGGAAATATCCTTCCTTGTAACGCGGCCGGTATCCCAGGTTGTCCTTTTCGCGACCGGAATTCCAACGGCCCTCCTCGGCGTCGATGAAGTAATAGCCGTGCTGCTGGGCCTGATCAAAACGAATATTATCGAAGATGAAGAATTCCGCTTCCGCCCCGAAGTAGGCCTTATCGGCGATGCCCGTATAAGCCAGGTAGGTCTCCGCCTTTTTCGCCACGTTGCGAGGGTCGCGAACGTAATGCTGCTTAGTGACCGGATCAACGATGTCGCCGATCATAACCAGGGTGGGCGTGTCGGTGAAAGGATCGAGCATATACCAGCTCGGATCCGGAACCAGGAGCATGTCGCTTTCATGGATAGCGGCCCATCCACGGATGCTGGAGCCGTCCATTCCAAAGCCCTCCTCGAACGAAGCCTCTTCCAGTTCATGCAGTGGATAGGAGACGTGGTGCCACAGGCCAGGCAGGTCTGTGAAGCGGATGTCAACAATTTTGACATTGTTGGCTGTTGCAAACTCCAATACGGTCTTCGGGTTCATATCCCCTCCATAAAAAAAGTTTTTTCCTGTTATCAGGAAAACTGATGCAGACTTTATTGATTCGAATCCTCAACATATCCTTCACCCTGATTTTAGTCAAGCCCTCTGCCAGCCGCATTTTTAGCGGGTGTAAACGTGGTGCCGGAAGCACGACGCGGGCCGCCCTTTGAACGGCCCCAGAACAAAACGTTTTGATTTGGCATCTGCATCTTCATAACGTTATCTATGGGGTCTGATTGATATTTTCGTTCCTCCGGGAAACCCGGCAGGATCGTTCGAAACAAGGATGGCGAATTGAACATGCCGGGTGTATGCTGCTGCCACTCGGGGTGCCGCAAGCTGATCTTAACGGACATCCCGGGGAAAGAGGAGCCATGATGGCCAAGACAGAAAGCCGGAAGGGGGGAAACGGAATGACAGGGGGACGCCGGGAGTTTCTGAAATCCGCCTTGGCGCTGGGGGCGGGGATCGCAAGCTCCACTGAGTTGGCATTCCCGCGGGGCGACACCGCGAAGCCGAAGAAGGTCGTGGTAGGCGCCCACGGGTGGGTGTATGCGGCGCCCATGCCCAATTTTGACTACACGCCCAAGCTCGAGCAGATTTTCCCCGATCTCAAATATGCGGGCATCGAAGCGTTTGAGTTAATGGAAGTGGTTCTGCGTCACGACGACGCCGTGGAGCACATCGGCGCGCTGTCCCAAAAGTATTCGCTGCCCATCCTCGGCACGTCTTTTGGCGCCGACATGTGGGATCGCAGCAAACACGCCGCGATTCTGGAGGACGCCGAGTTGGTCATAACACGGCTCGCCAAGCTGGGCGGACGGACGTTTGGCACTTCCGTGGGCCGAACCCCGGCTCCCAAGACCGAAGAACAGCTTGATGCCCAGGCCGAATTGCTTCGCAAAATCATCGCCTTCGGTAAGGCTCACGGCGTGGTCTTGAACCTCCACAACCATACCTATGAAGTCGAAAATGGTCTGCACGATCTGAAAGGCACCCTGGCGCGCATCCCGGACGTCAAGCTGGGTCCCGACCTGAACTGGCTGGTGCGGGGCGGTGTTGACCCGGTGGACTTCATCCATACTTACGGGAAGCAGATGGTGTTCATGCACATCCGGGACCAGAAGGCGGATGGCACGTGGTCCGAGGCGGTGGGCGAGGGGTCCATGAACTACCCGGCCATTGCCGAGGCCCTCCATGCGATTCCGTTCCGCGGGGATGCGGTGATCGAACTCGCCCACGAGAAGGGCTTTCAGCCTACCCGCCCTCTGCGCGAGGATTGGAAGATCAGCCGCGAGTTCGTTCGCAACACTCTGGGTTATTGAGCCCCGCCGGATTCCCCGGAGCCAGTGCATTGCCGTGGGCCGTTGACACTCGTCCGGGAGTTTTGTTACGGTACACAATTCCCGGCAGAAAACGGTAATCCATTCCTGAAGGCGGGTGAGTTACGCGGGGAAGGCGTTGGCGGAACCCCCTCTTTCAGGAGAAAGCAGGCAGCGGAATGTTCGTAGCCAAGCGGATGTTCCTGACGAAGGGTGTCGGAAAACACCGTGAAAAACTGACCAGTTTCGAGCAAGCGTTGCGGTCCGCGGGGATCGCCGCCTGCAACCTGGTGCGGGTGTCGAGCATCTTTCCACCCCGTTGCAAGATGATTCCGCGCAGCGAGGGCATGAAGGAGCTGCGACCCGGGCAAGTGAACTTTGTGGTGATCAGCGAGAACTCCACGCGGGAACCTCACCGTTTGATCGCCGCCTCGATCGGCGTGGCCCTGCCGCACGACCGGAACGCGTTCGGCTACCTTTCCGAACACCATTCCTTTGGCGAAACGGAAGAAGTGGCGGGGGAATATGCGGAAGAACTGGCCGCCGAGATGCTCGCCACCACGCTGGGCGTGGAGTTTGATCCCGACCGGAGCTGGAACGAGAAAAAGGAAATCTACCAGATCTCCAACAAGATCGTCCGCACCATGCACATCACGCAATCGGCAATCGGGGACAAGCGGGGGCTCTGGACCACGGTGCTCTCCGCCGCGATCCTGCTGGGGATCGACGAGTAACCCGGGCCCGGGCGAGGCCCGTGACTCCGCACTCTAAACTGCGGCGCTGAAATCCCACGGAATGACAAGCGGGGCAGGAAGGCAAAGGGGCGAAATGCGCAAAAACGAAATTCTCTCCACTCCCACCCGGCCACTTAAAATCGACGGCAAGAAGAGTGTTGCCGCCTTGCTGGAAAAGATGCAGGGAATTTCCTTCCAGGGACGCAATCTTGCTACGGCCTACCAGGTATGGAAGAAAATGCTGGGGGATCGCGTCATGATCATCATGGGGATGTCCGGCGCCATGGTGCCCGCAGGGATGCGGCGGCTGGTGGTCTACATGATCAGGAACCGCCTGATCGATTGCCTGGTCACCACGGGCGCCAACCTCTTTCACGATGTTCACGAGACACTGGGCCGGACGCACTTCCAGTGCTCGCCCCGCATCGACGATGTGCAATTGCAGAAGAACCTGATCGACCGGATGTATGACACGCTGGCGGATGAAGAGGAGTTTCGCGATGCCGACGCCATGATTGGGCGATTTGCCGCGGCGCTTGACCAGACACGGCCCTACACCACGCGCGAGTTCTTGAATTTGCTGGGAAAGGAACTTGGCAAACGGGCCAAAGAAGACGGCATCGTTACGGCGGCGTATCGTGCCGGTGTTCCGCTCTATTGCCCGGCGGTCGCCGACAGTTCCATCGGTATTGGCATTGCCGAAAACCGGTATGAGGGTAAGAACCAATTTGTTTTCGATGTGATCGGCGACGTGCTGGAGACGGCTCACCTGGCCAGCGACTCGCCGTGCACCGGCGTAGTTTATTTCGGTGGAGGGACGCCCAAGAACTTCGTCCAGCAGACGGAGGTGACGGCGGCGTTCATGCGCAACGCCACCGAGGGGCATAAGTATGCCGTGCAGGTCGTTACGGACGCTCCGCATTGGGGAGGCTTATCGGGCTGTACGATGGAGGAGGCGCAAAGCTGGGGCAAGATCGCCCACGATGCCAGCATGGTGACCGTGCACTGTGATTCTACTATCGCTATGCCGATGATGATCTCGGCGCTATCAGAGAGTAGCGCGCTCATCCGCCACCGCAAAAAGCCCGTGTTTTCCCTGGGGCGCGAAATGAAATTTACGTTTCCGAAGTAGGACCGTTTCCGAACCCTTGGAGGATTGCTGACTCGTGAGAAGGCGCGATTTTGTAAAACTGCTGTGGGCGGCAGGTGGCGCCGCGACTGTTCCGCCGGATTTCCTGCGTGGATTCCCCGCCACCCCCGATACGCCCGAGGTCAAACGGGTGTTGGTGCTCTTCAAGTGCCACCTGGACGTGGGATTCACGGACACGCAGGCCGGCGTGATGCGAAAGTACTTTGACGAATATTTTCCCCGCGCCATGCAAGTCGCGGCGTCCATGCGCCGATCGGGCCCGGACCGGTATGTATGGACTACAGGGTCGTGGCTTCTGTATGAATACCTGGAACAAGCTTCTGCTGAGCAGCGCCGGCAAGCCGAGCAGGCCGTAACGGCGGGCGATGTGGCCTGGCACGCTCTGCCCTTCACCTGGGAAACCGAGACCCTGGATCGCTCGATGATCGAAGGCGCCTTGGGGCTCTCACAGTCCCTCGACCGGCGTTTCGGCCGCACAACGACGGGCGCCAAGATGACCGACGTGCCCGGGCATTCACGCGGACTGGTGGGGCCGCTGGCTGCCCATGGAGTGAAGCTTTTGAACATCGGGGTTAACGGCGCCAGCACTCCGCCGGAAGTTCCGCCGCTCTTCGTATGGCAGGATCCCGAGGGCGCTTCCCTGATCGTAATGTACCACCACAAAGACTACGGAGGGATTGTGCAGGTTCCGGATTCCGACCTGGCTATCGCCGTGGAAATGCGCGGCGACAACGAAGGTCCGCACTCGGTGGAAGAGGTCAACAAGATCTACGCTGATCTCCGGAAACAGTTCCCCCACGCCCAAGTCACGGCGGCGAACCTGAGTGTGATGGCCGCCGCGGTCGATCCCAGCCGCCACCGTCTACCGGTGGTAACCCAGGAAATCGGCGACACTTGGATTTATGGAGTTCCCAGCGATCCCATCAAAGTAGCCCGTTATCGCGAGGTCGCGCGCCTGCGCAAGGAATGGTTGGCGCAGGGCAAATTCGAAATCGGAAGCTCCACGGATTTGGCCTTGTTGCGCCGGTTGGCGCTCTGTGCCGAACACACCTGGGGGGTCGATACCAAGCGACTCGAGGACTACGAACACTACGCACCCAAGGATCTGGCAGCCGCTCACTCCCTCCCCAAATTCCAGTGGGCGGAGGCAAGCTGGGCGGAGAAACGGAAGAACATCGACGATGCCATCGCAAGTCTTCCGGAACCTTTGCGGCAGGAGGCGCATGATCGCCTAAGCACCTTGCAGCCTGTGGAACCGGGACGCCAGGGCCTCGATCCCCACCAAGCCGGGTCCGAGATTGAAACCACCCACTGGATCATCGCGCTTGATCCCCAAACCGGTGCGATCCAAAAGCTGCGGGCGAAAGACACAGGACGCGATTGGGCTTCGGCGACGCACCCGCTCGGCCTGTTCAGTTACCAGACGTTGTCCAAGGCCGATTACGATCGCTATGGGGCGGACTACGTCACCGTCAAAACCTGGTGGTCGGTGGCGGATT
Organism: Terriglobia bacterium; assembly: GCA_035501695.1. Taxonomy (GTDB): domain Bacteria; phylum Acidobacteriota; class Terriglobia; order UBA7540; family UBA7540; genus Bog-366. The sequence continues at coordinate 7,059 of DATJVT010000038.1, forward strand.
TTGGCAAGCCCAAGATCGAAGACTTCGGCGCGCAGAGCCGCGTGTGGACTTCCTCCCTGGCGGATTCCTGGGCAGGAAAGGTCGAAGGGGGTTATCGCCTGCTGGCGGAACTGCGCGTGAACGATACGGAAGCAATGAAATCCGGCCGGGTGGCCTGGCCCGGGAGGATGTACCTGGACCTCTTCCTTCCTGACGTCGCGCCGGCAGTCCATCTCAGCTTCTCTTGCTTCGCCAAATCGGCGAACCGCCTTCCGGAAGCTCTGTGGCTGAGCTTTCTTCCCCTGGCGCCCGAGCCCAAGGGCTGGATGCTCGAAAAAGTTGACCGCTGGGTATCGCCATTCGATGTTGTCCGAGGCGGCAACCGGATAATGCACGCGGTTTCCGGGGCAGTCCGCTATGAAGATGCCAAGGGAAAGTTTACCATTGAGACTCTCGACGCGCCCGTGGTGGCGTTGGGAGAGAAGTCTCCGATTGCTTTCTCCAAGGCTCAACCCGACCTGACCCGAGGGATCCACTTCAGCCTGTTCAACAACGCGTGGGGTACGAACTACATCCAATGGTTTGGTGAAGACACGCGCTACCGGTTCGTTTTGCGCGCCTGAGTTCGAGAAAGGTACCCGGCGCGCCGCCTATGACCACATCTAACCCTCAATCCCCGAATGCGGGAACTACTGCCGATCCCCTGGAAGTCGCGCGGGTGGTGCACGACTTAGAGGACCGCACCTTGGTGGTGTTGGATGGGCACTTCAACCAACTGGTCTATCTTGCCTCTTTGCGCGACCACAACACCGGCCGTTATCACCACTACGGACTGGAGGAGCGCTACACGGCAGCGGCGGTTGACGAGGGCCTGCGACAATGCCACGTGCGGGTCTTTGAAGACCTGGTTGTTCTCCCGCTAAAAGAGCAGACCGAAGATCTGCTGGGCTTCTTCGAATCGCAGAAGGAAGACAAGGGACGGCTGGTGGAGGTGTGGAATCAACTGAGGTCTTACCATGTTCTCCCGCCCGAAGGTTGCCATCCCCTCGCGCGAGAGCTTTTTGACGCGAACATCCGGATAATGCTGAGAATCCTGCGTGAAACGGAGCTGTGGCCCTTACTGCACGATCCGCATCACGACGCCGACGACCTGCCCTAACACTTCGCCGTCGTCCGGGATGCGTATGATCTGGGGCGCGGCGGAAGACAGCGGATGCGGA
>DATJVT010000039.1:0-16927 GCA_035501695.1 Terriglobia bacterium
CTCGCGCAGGAAGTGACCCCTCATCCGGCCCGCGGCGGACTGATGAGAACGCCTGTCGCGGTCCACCTTTTCCCCTCGGAGAAGGAAAACTCAGTGTCTACGCGCCGGCGCGCGTAAACGGTTTTGCCTCTCCGCGGGGGAGTGGGTGCGCAGGTGAGCCCCAACGGGGCGATCTATACAGAGCGACATAAATGCTTGCGCATTCGGTTGTAGCGGCGGTCTCAGACCGCCGCCGTCGATCGGAGATCGGCGCTACAATCCGGCGCGCAGAGAGCGCCGCTACGGGCAATGCGCAGGAACTTATGTCGTCCTGTATAGAAGGGAATGCTGGTGGTCGCCACACTGCGTCGCATGATTAACCACGTCCGTAATCACGACTCGAGCGATGCGTGGCATCGTCCCCGCCGCTCCACCGTGCCCCATCCCGACACGGCCCCGCCCCCTTGCCCCCATACGACATGGCGGTAGTACGCTTGGCTGCGTCGAAGGTCAAGGAAAACAGGCGCGGAGGGTCAACATGCCCGAAAAGAAACAGGAAATAAGGTGGCCCCGCTTTTCCATCCCTATGGGGAGGACAAACCCATCGTGATCAGGCCCGAACCACTAGGCCCGGGGTATTGGCAGCGAGAGACCTAAGGGGCCAGCAGCAGGCTGCGGCCCAGGGCCCCGGTCATTTGATCCTGCGCCGTCAAAGCCGCATTGTGCGCGACCTCCGGCAAGGCGCGAAGATGGTCGGCGAAGTCCCAAGCCAGGTCCCGCGCGGCGCGGACATTCCAAATCGCCAGAAGGCGTCCAATCTTCCCCGTGTCCTGCGACAGCTCGCCCAGGATTCCGGTGGCGAGGAACTCCAGCGCGTTGGGAAGGACGGCCTCCAGAATTCCGTTCACGCGCTCATAATCGTCATGCTCCGGGCTCGCCTTGCCCGGAATTAGTTTCAGTTCAGCGTCGGTTTGAAGCAGCGCCAAAGCCAGATCGTGATTGATGTGCGCATTCATTCCCGCCAGGGCGAACTGGATGCGTTCAATGCCGGGACGAAAGCGCGCTTCGAACAGAACTTGCCACGAACCGGGGACCTCGGCCGCGCCGGTCAGCCAATTCGAGATGGCCGCCATGTAAAACCCGGCGAAAACGACGTCCAGGCGTGCGAGCCAAGCCGCGTCCTCCCAGCCTGCTGGCGGAGGACTGCTTTCCACTTTTTGAGTGACCTGCATGTACAAGAGGTTGAACCACTTGAGCCCGTCGCCGGGCGGCAAGAGGGTGTCGATCTGCTGCATCAAACCAAGGACCTCGGCAATCGTGTTGGGGCCGGGTCCACCGGTGATTTCGAGAAGCTGAGCGTCAATGCCGCTGGCGTCCATACACTTCCTTTCCCGGAAAGACTCCTATCACCAACAGGCCCTAATCGGCGGAAAGCTGGTTCCGGATCGGACACAGGCACGAAAGGAACGCTACATACCGTTTGCGAGCCCGCCTGTACGGAACCCGGTATTCTAATTTAGGACGCCGCGGGATGGCAGGCAAGGAGGAACTTACCCTTATATAATGTCCATCCGTGTGGATCCACGGCCAAAGGCGTTGCCTTATGTGCCGACCTAAGGCGGGATACTCGCGGCGGGGGGCCATCGTCGCTCCAGAATCCTTGCGGGCAATTAGTCCCTTTCTGGAGAGATAACACAACTTCCGCCGACAGCGACAAGATGTCGCCGTGTCGAGCCGCGCCCATCGTGATGTCCGGGCACGCACGGTCACCTGGTTTCTCGTTTCTCCGAACTCTCAGGCTGCATTTCTTTGAGCGGCGAGAGCCGGCAAGACCTGCCAAAGCACTCACCTCGTGGCTCTCATCTTGTCATCGAGGGCGCGGTGTGCTACGGTCATGGGGTGAGGAGAGCGCCGGTTCCCGGCGATTGAACCGCGGCCTCCCGGCTATCCATCGGGTGCCTAAGCTGAGGTCATGCGGTGGGACCCTACCCCGGCGATATGGGAGAGGATGGAAGTTCGATTCCCTGGCGATGAACGACCTCCCGCTTGGAAGATTGCCTTCTTTCAGTACGCCATCGCGGCAAGTTTCCTGATCCTGCTGGCAGGATACTGGCGGCTCCAAATTGGACAACACGCGCAGTATCTGGATCTGGCGGAGCGCAACCGCATTCGCAATCTTCCCGTCATTGCGCCACGCGGGCGCATTCTGGACCGCGAGGGCCGCGTACTGGCGGACAACTTCCCGGCCTTCAGCGTGCTCTTCATGCGTGAGTCGGCAACCGCGCTCTCGCCCGATGGCGTGGCGGGAATCGCGCGCGGATTGCAACTCGATCCGGAGGAACTTCGTCACACCCTGGAACGCACCGCCAGCCTGCCGCGCTTCCAACCCGTGCTGTTGAAGCAGGCCGCAACGCTGGAAGACATATCCTTTGTCGAATCCCACCACCTGGAATATCCCGAACTCGATCTCATCCAGGTGCAGCAGAGACTCTATCCCAAGCACCAGGTGATGGCGGCAATGCTGGGCTATGTGGGAGAAGTTCCGGAAGACATGATTGCCAAGCTCGGGTCCAACTATCGGCCCGGCGATGTAATGGGCAAATTCGGTGTGGAGGGCGAGTACAACCAGATTCTCTCCGGCCGCGACGGCATGCGGCGCGTGGTGGTGAACAGCCGGGGGCAGGAAGTGGGTGAGCTTTCGAAGATCGACGCCCACCCCGGAAATGACCTGCGCCTTACCATCGACCTGGACCTGCAAATGGCGGCGGAAGCTTCCCTGGGCGAGCGTCCCGGCGCGGTCGTGGCTCTGGACCCGCGCACGGGCGAGGTTCTGTGCATGGTCAGCCATCCTTCCTTCGACCCCAACGATTTCGCCAAGCGCATCGACCCCAAAGAGTGGCAGGCCCTCACTACCGACCCGATGAAGCCACTCATGAATAAGGCGATTCAAGCGCAGTTGGCGCCGGGGTCGGTGTTCAAGATCGTCACCGCGTCGGCCGCCCTCGAAACGGGCACCGTCTCGAAGGATTTCACTGTCCAATGCGTCGGGTCGGTGGTGATTTACGGGCACCTCTTTCACGACTGGGTGTTCCAGGGCAAGCATAGGGCCCACGGGACAGTGAATATCCACACCGCCATCCGCGAATCCTGCGACGTGTTTTTCTATACCATGGGCAAGATGCTGGGAATCGACAAGATCGTCTACTTCGCCAAGGGTCTGGGCCTGGGGGCGCGGACGGGCATTGACCTTCCCGCCGAAGCGGCGGGGCTGATCCCTTCTCCCGAATGGGAGCAGCGCGTCTTCAAACACAAATGGTATGCGGGCGAAACGATCTCGGTGGCGATCGGCCAGGGCGCCAACGCCGTCACTCCCATCCAGTTGGCCCACACAATTGGCGGCATTGCCATGGGGGGAGTCTTTCATCGGCCGCACATCGCATTTCAGGACCAACTGCGGGCGTTGGGCGAGAATCCTCCCGATAATTCCCCTCACGGTTTCCCCCTGAGCGACGAGACCCTGGCGGCGGTGAAGTCGGGCATGTGGGCGGTGGTGAATGAGGGCGGAGGTACGGGCTCCGCCGCGCGCTGTCCGGGGATCGACATCTCAGGAAAGACCGGTACCGCGCAGGTGGTCAGCCAGGCTTTGCAGGAGTCCACGAAGAGTTCGGAATACAACAACACGGCATGGTTTGTGGGGTACGCGCCCTCCGACAAGCCGGAGATCGTGGTGGCGGCGCTGGTGCAGCGAGGCGAGCACTCCACCGTGGCGGTGCCCATCGCCCGCGACGTCATCAAAGCCTATTTTGACAAGAGAGCGGGTCCCAAGCCTCCTTCTAATCAAATGGAAACTCAGGTCAGAGTATTAAGCCAGGCGCGACCGGCTATCCCGGCTGGGCCGGTGGCAACGGCCCCGATGCATCAGTGAGTAAAGGACCGTCAAGTGCGTAGATCTTTTCGAGTGGGTGACATTGACTGGTTTCTCTTAGGGCTGGCGCTCGCCATTGCCATCGTGGGCGTGGTGGAAATCTACAGCACCACCCTGCACTCACCCCTGGCGGGGCAGTACAAGAAACAACTCTATTGGATCCTGCTGAGCTTCGTCCTAGCGCTGGTGATCAGCCGGTTTGACTATCACATGGTGTTGGAGCAAACGCCTTGGCTCTATGGGATTTCGGTGCTGCTCCTGGCTGGACTGCTCGCTCTGGGACACTCCATTGCCGGCACGCGGCGGTGGCTGCAATTCGGCCCCATGAGTTTCCAAGTGTCAGAAATCGTTAAGTTGGTTATAATATTAGTTGTGGCTGCCTACTTCGCTGACCGGCGAATCAAGGCGGTCACCTGGGGGGACTTGGTAAAGCTGGGAATCGCCGGTGGAATGCCGGCAATCCTGGTGGCCTTGGAGCCCGATTTGGGCACTGCTTTAACATTCATTCCGATTGTCGCGGCCGGTATCATCTTCGCGGGAATCCGCTGGCAGCACATCGCTGTGCTGTGCTTGATGGGTATCCTCGCGTTACCGGTAGGTTGGCATTTCCTCAGGCCTTACCAGCGCGAAAGGTTAATGACGTTCGTACACCCGGCGCAGAATACGCAAACCTCCAGCTACCAGGTTACCCAAACCAAGATTGCGATCGGTTCAGGCGGCTTTTGGGGAAAGGGTCTAGGCAATGGCACGCAGAGCCGGTTGGGTTTTATCCCTGTATCCCACGCCGATTCCATTTTCGCCGCCTTTGCCGAGGAACAGGGATTTGTAGGCACGTTACTGGTGCTTTTATTGTACTTCGCTCTGCTCCTGCGTTTGCTTGATGGGGCACAGATGGCTCCTGACCGCGCTGGGGCCTTCCTTTTAGTGGGGTTAGCCGCGGTACTGTTTTTTCAAGTGGTCATCAACACGGGGATGATGATCGGGGTTTTCCCGATCACGGGCATCCCGCTGCCGCTCATGAGTCAGGGCGGCTCCTCCTTGCTCTTCACGTTTCTTGGCTTGGGGCTGGCGATGAGCGTGAGGGCAAGGCGATACGTGAATTGAAGGCAGCCCTTCGCCCGCCGGGTTGGGATTCACTGCTGTCCAGCCCGGGGGGGCCAATATTCCGAGCGATTCGCCGGGAAGGTTTGACCGCGGGTCGCAAGCCGGGGTTTCCAACGAGAATGGCGTGTGAAAGCGCGCCTTGGAAATCTTCCGGCCCTGATTCTTGAGCCGGCCGAGGTAAGCGCAGGTTATCCCGCAGAACTGGGACACCGGTCCGGTATGGGACGCTGTTGGCTGATCTCCGTCGTATGGCGGATTGATTCCCCGGCGTTCCGGAAAGAGGAGTTTCCATGCCCAAGGAGATGCACATTTCCTCGTCTCCCCACGAGACGAAGGTCGCCGTGTTGGAAGACGACCAACTGGTTGAAGTCTATTTCGAACGCGATACGGATGTCGGCTTGGTGGGCGGTATTTACAAAGGCCGAGTCAGCCGCGTGCTTCCCGGCATGCAATCCGCTTTTGTGGATATTGGCCTGGAACGGGACGCATTCCTTTACGTGTCCGATTTCTTTTACGAAGACCAGGAAGAATACGACAGGGTTTTTGAGGAGGCGGAAGCCCGCGCCACCAAGCTTACGGCGCCGCAACCGGAGGTGTCCACGGCGCCCGCGCCGGTCCCCACTCCCGTTGTGGCGGAGGCCCCGCCCGCCGAGGTTACGGAGGCCGCCGCGCCTGCCGCAACCCCGGAGTCACCCGCGGTGGCTCCTAGCCCGGTGGAAGCGCCGGTGGCGCCCGTTGCACCCTCTGCGTCCGTTGCTGCGCCCCCCGCACCCAGGGAGCCTCACGATCGTCGGCCCTTTGATCAGCGGCGTGGCCGCCGTCGTCGGCATCGTGGCCGGCCGGATTTCCGGGAGAACCGCCACGACGATCGCCGTTTCGCTCCCTCGCATCGCCCTGAGGGACCAACCCCAGAGTCCTACACGTTCGAAATCCTGCCGGGCGAATCACTGGCGAAATATAGCCACCCAACTCCCACTTCCGCGGAGAATCTGGAGGCTCCATCGGAGGTTCCGCCGGCATCGGTAGAGTTTGGGGTCGTGCAGGAGGAGTCTGCCAATTTGATTGAGTTGCCGGGAGAGGGCGGCCACGTCGCGGGCAGCGCCTCCGTTGGCGAGGTGGCCGAAGTTCCGTTGGAAGCTGGCCCGCCCCCGGGGACCCTTGCCGACGCCACCGCTGTCAAACCGCCGGTATCCGTTGAACCCCGGGTGGAAGCAACTACGGTGGAACCGGCGATCCCCACCGCAGTTCTCCCTGTGGCGACCGCCCTCAACGCGGCGGTGACGGATTCCACAGTGCCGTTTTCTCCCGTTGCGTTGAAGACCCCAGTTGTTTCCTTTGTCTCGGAAGGAGCTCCCGCAGGGGTTCCTGCGAGCGTTGAACCCTTTCCGGCCGCGCCTGCTCCCACGGCGCCAGCGTCCGTACCCATAGTCCCCTTGCTTGCCGCTCCGGTCGTGAGGCCGGAACCCGCCGCGGATGTTGTCGCCTCACTCTCCGCTGCTGAATCCGAGAGTCCCGCTCCATCTTCCCCCGCTGAACCTGCCGAGCCTGTGCCTGCGCCAATGGCGTCGGCAGAAACCTCCCAGATGGACGCCGCCCCCGAAGCGGCGAGGACGGACCCGACTGAATCTGCCTCGGAATTTGCTGAAGCCGGCGGCGTTGAGGAAGGAGCAGAAGAGTTTGAAGAGGGTTTGGAGGAGGGAGAAGAAATTGAGGAAGGCCCCGAGGGGGAACTGGTGGAGGAGGGCGAACTCGCCGCGCCGGCTGCCGCCGATGCAGAAGGAGCAGCTCAACTCGCATTGACTGAGAGCGCCGCTGAAGAAGCACCCGTGGCGGAAGCCCCCGGCGAGCGAACCTACACCTTGCGCGAACCCCATCAGCGCCCGCGCTTTGCCCCGCGCCGCCGTCGTGGGCGCCGGGGGATGGGGGATCGTGGCCCCCGCCGCTCCGACAAGCCGCGCGAGTCATCCCGGCCCGGCAACCATCATCCCGTGCAGATCGCCGAGGTGCTGAAGGAAGGCCAGGAGATCATCGTCCAGATTGCCAAAGAACCGTTGGGCACCAAGGGCGCCCGCATCACTTCGCACGTGGCCCTGCCGGGACGTTACCTGGTCTACATGCCGACCATCGAGCACATCGGCGTCTCGCGCAAAATCGCTTCGGAGGAGGAGCGGCTGCGCCTGCGCAACATTATTCTGGAAAACAGAGGCTCACTGACCGGGGGCTTCATCGTTCGTACCGCCGGCCAGGGCCGCCCGGAGGATGAGTTCAAAGCGGATCTAAGGTTTCTCTCCACCCTCTGGTCCGAGATCCGGTCCAAATCGGACCGCCTGAAAGCGCCGGCGCTGCTGCATCGCGATCTCGATCTGGTGCAGCGCCTGCTACGCGACCTGTTGACGCCTGATTTCAAGTCCGTGCGCGTGGACAGCGAAATCGATTACGAGCGCGTCTTGGATTTTGTGAATCGTTGCCAGCCCGCGCTGATCGGCAAGGTGAAGCTCTACAGCCGCGATGCCCCTCTTTTTGAGGAGTTCGGAATCCAGCAGGAGCTGGACAAGGCGCTCAAGCCCAAGGTCTGGCTGAAGTCAGGGGGTTACATCGTCATCAACCAGACGGAAGCGCTGGTGGCCATCGACGTCAACACCGGCAAGTACGTTGGAAAGACGAATCGCCTCGAAGATACCATCGTCAAAACCAACATCGACGCGGTGAACGAAATTGTTCGTCAAGTGCGCCTGCGCGATCTGGGCGGCATCATCGTGATCGACTTTATCGATATGGACGAGCGCAAAAACCGCGCCAAGGTGGTGCAGGCCCTGGAAGAAGCTCTGCGCTCTGACCGCGCTCCCACCAAGGTCATTTCCTTCCACGACTTTGGATTGGTGGCTGTCACCCGCAAGCGCGTCAAGCAGTCGCTGGAGCGCACGCTCTGCGAGCCGTGCAATTATTGCAGCGGTTCCGGTTGGGTAAAGAGTGTCAATACCATCTGCAACGAAATCCTGGCGGAAGCCCGGAAGATGGCCAAGGGCATTGACGGCCGTGTCATGACGCTGCGCGTTAACCCGGAAGTCGCCAGGGCGCTGAAGTCGCGTGAAGGAGGCCTGGTTTCCGAACTCGAATCGCTTACGAAGAAGGACGTCATCATCAAAGGCGACCCGATGGTGCATCAGGAGAGATTCGAGATATTTTAGCGCTCAATCTTCCACACCGGCGATGGCGTGTTCGCTTTCGCGTGCCGCATAACGGACGACGGCGGCCAGGGATGCCGGCGGCAACTCAACGGTATTCTGGCGGCGCCGCCTGAGGGCGTTCTCCGTGGCAATGCGGACCACGTGCAGGAGTTCGGGTTCGGAGAGCGGTGGAACGATGAAATCAAAGGCGCCACGCTCGATCACGTTCACGTAGAAACCCACGTCCGCAAAAGGAGCCACCACGATCACATTCACCGCGGCCGCGGCCTTCCCCGCCAGGGTCAGTACGTCCGCCCAGTTACCGTCGCCCAATTGAATCTCCGTAAAGACCAGATGAGGCGGAGCGTCGGCCCAGAGCGCCATGGCCGCCTCCGCGCAATTCCGGGCGGTGAAGATATCGATGGCCTGCTCTTCCAGCGCCAGGCGTAATGGATCCAGCGGGTCGGGGCGGGCTTTCACCAGCAGTGCCTTGATGTTCTCAACCATAAACCCTCCTTCCAGGCAACTGACCTTGGGTCGATCGTCGACTCTCCTCAACATTCAACCGGAAGGTGGCGCGACGCTACCCACGCCGCGCTCCCTCCCGGTTTTATAAGCGGGTGGCGCTCGGAGGTCTCCACCCGCAGCTTAACCACGAAACCGTAGTCTCTCCGAGGCCGATTAACGGCAATTGAGGGAATCGTGAAGGCCGGGTTAAATCTGCTCTTGGGCGTCGATTGTCGATCCGCGATTTCGGGTTGAGGCGGCGTACGGATATTTCGACTTATGGACCGGGTTTGACTCCCCGCGCCGGGAAACCAAAAAGGTGGGCGGGTTGTGTTAGAATTCCGCCGTGGCCTTCCATGATGAGCCCAAGTGCCGGTAATCATCCCCTGATCGCGATCATGGGTCCCACCGCCGCCGGCAAGTCGGCGTTAGCCTTGACACTGGCCGAGCACCTGAACGGCGAAGTGGTGAACTACGACTCGGTGCAGGTATATCGCGGCTTCGACGTAGGGGCGGGGAAATTGACGCCTACCGAGCGGCGTGGCGTAGCGCACCATTTGCTGGATTGCCTGGAGCCGGAGGCAGTGTTCACGGCGGGCGATTACCGCCGGGAGGCGTTGAAGGTCCTGGCGGATTTGCGCGGGCGCGGCAAGATTCCCATCTTCGTAGGAGGGACGGGGCTTTACCTGCGCGCGCTGTTGGTGGGACTATTTGAGGGCCCGGTGCGGTCCGAGGCTTTGCGCGAACGATTGCGGGCCATGGGTAATCGGCGCGGGCGCGAGTTCCTGCACCGCCTGTTGGCCCGGTTGGACGCACCCGCGGCGGCGCGCATCAAACCTCGCGACACCCAGAAGTTGATTCGCGCCGTGGAGGTATGTATCCTCTCGCGGCAACCGCTTTCGGCCCTCCACGCCCGGGGCCGGGTGGGACTGGAGGGATATCGCGTTACCAAGATCGGGCTGGATCCCCCCCGGAAGCTCCTCTACGATCGCATCAATCGCCGCGTGGAACACATGTTCGCGGCGGGTTTGATGGAGGAGGCCCAACACTTGCTTGACCGTCGCGATGCGGCGCGCATCAAACCTCTGGGGGCCCTGGGATACCGGCAAGCCTGCCAGGTCCTGGAAGGGGATGCGAGCCGTGAGGAAGCCGTGGTCGCAACGCAAGCGGCCACTCGACATTATGCCAAGCGCCAATTAACCTGGTTCCGGCGCGAGGCGGACGTAATTTGGTATGAGGGGTTCGGCGACGACCCGTACGTTCAAGGTCGCATTAGGGAGACCCTGGCCGGGATGCCGGCGATCACCGCGGAAAGGCCCATTGCTTTTCCGGGGGGCACATTGACCTTGTAGATTCCACTCCAGGGCGACCATGGAAAATCGCATGCTAAAAGAGAGAATAAACATGGAGAAGCAACCGCAGAACATTCAGGACGGTTTTTTGAATTCCGCCCGCAAGGAAAAACTCATGGTGACGGTTTACCTGTTGAGCGGGGTCAAGTTGACCGGGCGCATTCGCAGTTTCGACAAGTATTCCGTCATTCTGGAGAATAACCACCAGGAACAGATGGTCTTCAAGCACGCCATCGCCACGGTGGTGCTGCCCCGTGCCGTGCCCGTGGCGGCTGCCCCGGCGGCCCCGGAGGGATAGAAGCATTCGACGTCCGCAGGTTTTGGAGAGAGCATTTCTGGCAGGTTGGGAATCCACCCGCCGCGATGGCGTCACCGCAGGCATCGTGGCCGCGGAAGATTCCCTGCGGGAACTCAGGGAACTCACGATCAGCGCCGGCGCCCGCGTGGTGGGGGAGGCCCTGCAACGCTCGCCGGAACCCGAGCCGGCCACCCTGCTGGGACGTGGCAAGGTGCATGAGGTTCGCACCCAGGCGCGTGCGGCGAGTGCCGACCTGGTGATCTTCGACCACGACCTAACCCCCACGCAACTCCGCAACCTCGAAAAACTCCTGGACCTGAAAGTCATTGACCGCACCCAGATCATCCTGGACATCTTCGCCCGCCGGGCCCGCAGCCGGGAGGGACAACTGCAAGTTGAGTTGGCGCAATTGAACTACCTTCTGCCGCGGCTCTCCGGACACGGAACCGTCCTCTCACGCCTGGGCGGCGGCATTGGAACGCGTGGCCCCGGCGAGCAGCAGCTCGAATACGACCGCCGCCGCATCCGCCGCCGCATCCGCATCCTGACGGAAGGCATTGACCGGGTGCGTTCGCAACGCGCCTTGCACCGCGCCCACCGCCGCGATCAGAACCTCCACATCGTGGCGCTGGTGGGTTACACCAACGCCGGCAAGTCAACCCTGTTCAATGCCCTGACCGCTGCCGGGGTCGTCACTTCCTCTCGCATGTTCGCCACGCTCGATACTACCGTCCGCGCCATGGTACTGGACTCGCATCGAATGGCGCTGCTCTCCGATACTGTGGGGTTCATTCGCAAACTCCCGCCTCACCTCGTGGCCGCTTTCCGCGCCACGCTGGAGGAGCTGGATGAAGCCCGCGTTCTCCTTCACGTGACTGACGCTTCCGACCCGCAATGCGCCGCTCAGGACGCTGCCGTCGAGGCGCTGCTGGAGGATTTGGGAGTGGCCTCGACGCCGCGGCTGCACGTTTGGAACAAGATCGATTTGTTGGCTCCTGGGGAGCGGCGAAGAGTAGGCGGCTCTGAGCGCGACATCGCTGTGTCCGCCGCTTCGGGGGAAGGCTTGGACATTCTGCGCCAACGGATCGCGGACCAGTTGGCGGCCGGGCCGGTGGTGGAAGCGGATTTTGAACTCTCCGCGAGTGACGGAAAGCAATTGGCATTGCTGCATCGGACAGGAACGGTGATTTCGACTCATTTCGCAGAAGGAAGACTCAAAGTGCGAGCGCGGGTGCCTGAGTCGGTACGAGAAATGCTTAAACCCGCCGCCCTCGAAACCCCGGCAGAGCGGTAAGTTATTGCTAATTCGAAGGGGAAAACCCCTGTGGAAATCTTTGTGGAAAATGTACATGGATTTATCACCCCTAGAAAACTCGCGCCACCCGCCATTGACGCGGGTATGATGAAGGCCCTGCCAGGATGCCTTTTATTTTCATGAAGATGCAGACCCTGGGCGGACTCGGAGGAGGCTTCGCTGGGAGTACAATTCGTTTGACAGCGGGGCGAATTCGTGGTGGGTTTTTTGCACAACTTTGAAGCACTTCGCGGCCTGACGCCGCGTAGCCCCCGGTCTTCGGACCTCCCGCGCCAATTGAGGCTTTCCCAACTCTAGCCTCTGATTTTAGTGGAGGGCACCCCTTCCGCGAGGCGCAAAACCAAGGGGCCGAGGCTGCGCGGAGCCCTTCGGTTTGACAGACTCGGGCGGGTGAATTAGATTGACTGTGCCTGTTTCCGTCGACAATTCTCGCGGCTCGCCCCGCGCCAAGGAGTGAAACCCTGCAATGCTGGATTTGAATTTCGTCCGCGACAACCTGGAGTTGGTGAAGCAGAAGATGCGCGAGCGCGGGCTGGCCGAGATTCTGGACGATTTTGAGTCGCTGGATCGCGAGCGCCGCCGCGTCTTGATTGAGGTCGAGGGACGCAAGGCCCGGCGCAACAAGGTCTCCGATGAGATTGCCACGCTCAAGAAGCAGAAGCAGGATGCCTCCGCCCTGATCGCCGAGATGAAGCCGCTGGGTGACGAGATCAAGGGGCTTGACGAGCAGGCCAAAGCCGGCGACGAACGCCTGCGCGAGGTGCTGCGCCTGGTGCCAAACGTTCCGCACGCGAGTGTCCCCGTGGGACAAACCTCCGCCGACAATCAGGAAGTCCGCCGCTGGGGCCAGCCGCGACATTTCGATTTCGAACCGCAGGCGCATTGGGACCTGGGGCCGGCGCTGGGGATTCTGGATTTCGAGCGAGCCACCAAGATCACGGGAGCGCGCTTTGTCGTGTACTCGGGGGCGGGCGCGAAGCTGGAGCGGGCGCTCGCCAATTTCATGCTCGATATGCACACGCGCGAGCACGGCTATACGGAAGTTCTGCCGCCCTTCCTGGTGAACTCCGCCAGCCTTTTCGGCACCGGCAATTTGCCCAAGTTCAAAGAGGACCTTTTCAAGATCGAGGGCACGGATTTTTGGCTGATCCCCACGGCCGAAGTCCCCGTGACCAACCTCTATCGCGATGAGGTCTTGGAGGCCGAAAAGCTCCCTGTAAAGCACTGCGCCTGGACCGCGTGCTTCCGCAGCGAAGCCGGCTCCTACGGCAAGGACACGCGCGGCATCATCCGCCAGCACCAATTTCAGAAGGTGGAACTGGTCAAGTTTACCCTCCCGGAGAACTCCTACGATGAACTGGAGAGCCTGACGCGCAACGCGGAGGAGATTCTGCAGCGGCTGGAGTTGCCCTACCGCGTCGTTGCTCTCTGCACCGGCGACCTTGGGTTTAGCTCCGCCAAGACCTACGACCTGGAGGTCTGGCTTCCCGCCGCGCGCGAGTACAAGGAGATTTCTTCCTGTTCGAACTTTGAATCCTTTCAGGCGCGCCGCGCCAATCTGCGTTTCCGGCGTGGCAAGTCCGGCAAGACCGAGTTGCTGCACACCCTGAACGGCAGCGGCCTGGCCGTGGGCCGGACGTGGCTGGCCATCATCGAAAACTATCAGCAGGCCGACGGCTCCGTCACCGTCCCCCCCGCCCTGCGCCCGTATATGGATGGGCTGGAACGCATCACCCCGCCGTAACTCATTCACATGGTTCTCGCACCTCTCGATTGGTTCATTGTTATCGCCTACCTCGTGGGCCTGGCCGTCATGGGGGTCGTGGCCAGCCGCCGGGTGAAGGACACCAAGCACTATTTCCTGGGCAAGCGGCACTTCGGCAAGTTGATTATGATTGCCCAGACCTTCGGCGTGGGGACGCATGCCGAAATGCCGGTGAGCCTTTCGGGAGCCGTCTACAGCTTTGGCATGTCGGCCATCTGGTATCAATGGAAGAACCTCTTCGCCACGCCCTTCTACTGGATCATGGCGCCCATTTTCCGCCGCGTGCGGCGCACCACAACGGCCGAGATGATTGAAGACCGTTACGGCGCGGGCATGTCGGGACTCTACACGCTGTTCGCCTTCGCATTCTTCATCATCAACATGGCCAGCATCGTCAAGGGAGCCGCCAAGGTTCTGCACCAGATGCTGGGAGCGGAATTGAGCGTCAACTCGATCGTGCTGGGCCTGACCGCAATCTTTGTCCTCTACAGCATCGTGGGTGGCCTGGTGGCCTCGGCGTGGGGGAATTTCGTGCAAGGCTTCCTCCTGATCCTGCTTTCCTTTCTGCTGATTCCGCTGGGATGGGGGGCGGTGGGCGGATTCCACGGAATGAGGCAGGTCCTGCCGCCCCATCACTTCTCCCTCGCCACGCCCAAAGAAGTCGGCCCCTGGTTCATTGTCATGCTGACCTTGAATGGGATCATCGGCATCATGGCCCAGCCCCACATTCTGGCTGCCGTGGGCACGGGCAAAGATGAATACACCTGCCGCGTCGGATTCTTTCATGGGATGTGGGCCAAGCGCCTGTGCACGATCGGCTGGGCGATGGTGGGCCTGATGGTAGCGGCGATGATCGCGCGCGGGCTGTTTGGCGCACACGCCCTCAAGGACCCGGAGGATTCCTTCGGCTTCGCTTGCCAGCACCTGCTCTCTCCGGGCTTCCGCGGCCTGCTGATCTCGAGCGTGATGGGAGCGTGCCTGGCCGCCTGCTCCGCCCTCATGGTGGATAGCGGGGCGCTCTTCACGCACGGTTTCTACCGCCCCCGCCTGGCGCCCCGGCGATCCGATGAGCATTACCTCTGGGTGGGACGCGTCAGTGGATTTGCCGCGGTGGTCTTGGCCGTCATCTACGCGCTGTTCCTGATTCAGAGGGTCCTCTATTCCTTTCTCCTGACCGAAACCCTGTCGGCATACATGGGCGTGAGCATCCTCGCTCAGCTCATCTGGAAGAGAGCAAATCGGTGGGGTGCGGCCGCCAGCGTTCTCGTATCGCTCGTAACGAACTTCTCTCTGTACCATTGGAAACACCTGAGGCTTGATTACTGGGACCCCGGTATTTTCTTCTCCGCCCTGGTGGCCGGAGCCGCCACCCTGGTGGTGGTGAGCCTCCTGACTCCCGCCGAGGATGAGGCTCGCGTCGCTCCCTTCTTTAACCGGCTTCAAACACCTTCGGATTACATTCCGGCCGCAATGGCCGCTTCCGGAGATTCGCCGGAGGACCACGAAGAGGGTGAGGATTGGAAGGATGGTGTGCCGCCTGAAACCAGCCGCTGGGCGGCCGAGCACGGCCGGCAGTTGCTTCTGGTCAACCTCCTTCATCCTCTGCGCGGGACTCGCGGCGTGGGGTTCTTTACCGCATACGGGGAAGACTTGAAGGGCCTTCTTTTGGGAGCAGCCCTGAGTTCGGGACTTGTCCTCGGCTTGTGGGCGTTGCTGCGACTCTGAAGTCTGAGGCGGTGGACCCAAACCTCGTTTCCAGGCCGCGAACCCCGCGCGGAACGAAACGTAGTGCCCGGAATCGGCGGTTATTGTAGAATCTGCCTCGCCTTCAGATCGAGCTTGATTCCACCTTGCGTAAGGTGCGCCATGTTCAATCCGCCTGGTTACTCCGCTCTCGCGTGTTGGCTGGCCAATCTTCTCGCCGGTGTTCTCGTGCCAGTAACCCTTACGGGGGCGCCGGCAAGGGCGCAGCAGCCGCCCATCGACCCCCAGCTTGCCCAGAAGTACTTCCTGGACGCCCAGACTGCCTCGACCGTCGACCATGGGGCCCTGTGGGGCAAGGAGCTTTACGGGCCGATGCTCTTTATCGATCCGGAAACGCACGCCGTAGTCGCCAACCAAGCCGACCGGGAAGGGAAGCTGCAACTCCGCGCCGGCGTGTATGAAGGCAAGCTCCCGCCGGAGGTGGCCCCGGCCAACACGGCGATTCACTGGGCGGGTATGGACTGGACCATGGTGGAGTGGCCCCTGCCGCAGTTTCGGCAGGGCCGGGTGCGCTTGCTGATGCACGAGTGTTATCACCGCATCCAGTCGGCTATCGGCCTCCCGGGCGCAGACGCCTCCCCTAGCCATCTCGACACAGCGCAAGGGCGCATCTGGATGCAAATCGAGTGGCGCGCGCTGGAGCACGCCATGTGGCTTGCCGGCCCGGCGCGGCGCCAGGCCATCGCGGACGCGCTCTATTTTCGCGCCTTCCGCCAGTCGCTGTTCCCCGCCACCGCGGGGCAGGAGAAGGCTCTGGAAATGAACGAAGGCTTGGCCGAGTACACGGGCATGAAGCTCAGCACGGCTTCGCCGGAGGAATTCGCCATGATGGAGGATGGCGCGCTGCGGGAGGCGCCCTCCCGTCACCCCAATTTCGTGCGGTCGTTTGCCTACGTTTCCGGGCCGGCTTATGGATGGCTGCTCGACGCGGCGGGAACGTCGTGGCGCGCCGGGCTGAAACCGCAATCCGATATGGGAGCCCTGCTGGCCCGCGCCTACCACATCGAGCTTCCGGCAGCGAGTGAGCCGGAGGCGGTGCGGCGCGCGCAGGCCTATGACGGCGGCGAAGTCATCGGGCTCGAGGCGGAGCGCGAACGCGACCGCCAGGAGCGCTGGGCGCGCGCCCACCAGCGGTACATAGCAGGGCCGGTCCTGATCCTGCCGGCCGATGCCGAGATCAGCTACGGTTTCGACCCAAACCAAGTAGTCAGTGTGGATGAAAGCTCGACCGTTTACGAAGGGGGACAAGTGAGCGACACCTGGGGAGTCCTGCGTGCGCCAGGCGGCTTTCTGATTGTGCGCGGCGCGAAAGGCGTCCTTCGCGTTCAGGTGCCCGCCCCGGCGGACACCCGCGAACGTCCCCTCAAAGGTGAGGGGTGGACGCTGGAGTTGACGCCGGGCTGGGTACTCCGGCCGGGTCCACGGCCCGGGGATTGGACGCTCCAACGTCAAGGTGCGCCGTGACCTGGTGCTGACCCCATCTGATCCGTAACGCCGGCTTCCAGCCGGCACAGGGGCCGCCAAGATGGCGGCGCTACGTTCACATTTGGACAGCCCCCGTGACCCTTGAGGCAGTCGACCACAGATTCGATCGGTGAAAGGTTTGACCTCCATGACCTCAGAGACCCGAACTTCCACGCGCAACTTGATGGGAACAGCGTGCGCAGGACTGTTTACGTTCGGCGTGATGACCTCGTTTCTGGGCGCGACGCTGCCGGAGTTAAGCGCGCGCGCTGCCATTGACCTGGCCC
>DATJVT010000040.1:0-5654 GCA_035501695.1 Terriglobia bacterium
CGAATCTCGAATCTCAAATGTGAAATCTCAAGCGCCCATTGCTTGCCTCATCTGTTAACCGTGAACTATCGATTATCGACCGACTTCACAGCAACCCTGTTTCCTGGGGAAGGCCGTACATCACGTTCATATTCTGAATCGCTTGTCCCGCCGCGCCCTTCCCGAGGTTATCAATCGTGGAAACCAGGATCAGCCGCCCCGTGGCTTCTTCCAGCGCAAAACCAATATCGGCAAACTGCGTATTCGCGACTCCCTGAATCTCCGGCAGCGTTCCGGGGGTACAGATGCGAACCATGGTTGCGGACGCATAAAATTCCCGGAAGTGCGATTCGATTTCGTTCGCTTTGCGCAGTTGCGATAGATGCAAGTAGATCGTTGTCAGGATGCCCCGCGTGATGGGCAAAAGATGAGGTGTGAAAATGAAGTCATTCCGCGCCAACTCCAACTCCTGGAGCATCTCCGGCAGATGGCGATGGGAGAACAGCCCGTAAGCACGAAGGCTCTCGTTGACTTCGGGGAAATGCAATTTCTCACTGGGCTTTCGCCCCGCGCCGGTCACGCCGGACTTCGAATCGGCAATAATTCCTGCGGCCAGGTTCACCCAGCCCGCTTTCAGCAGCGGAGCCAGCGCCAGGATCACCGACGTCGGATAGCAACCAGGATTCGCCACCAACCTCGCCTTGGCAATGGCGGGAGCGTAAAACTCAGGGATGCCGTAGACTGCCTCATCCAGGGCCTCCGCGGCGTGGTGATCGAACCCGTACCACTGCGCGTAAGCGGCTGGATCCTTCAGCCGAAAGGCGCCGCTCAGATCCACCACGCGCAATCCGCTCGCGAGGAGTTGAGGAACGATTTCGTGCGAGGTCTCGTGCGGCGTGGCGAGGAAAACCACATCGGACCCCGAACGCGCCAACCGGTCGACTTCCAGGGGTTCGCACAGAACACTGAACCGGCCGCGCAGGCGGGGGTGGGATTGCTCAATCGGAAAGGCCTTTTTACCGTCCCGCCCGGACGACATAAGGCAGGTGACGGAGGCAGCGGGATGGCGGCCCAGGAGGGTCAAGAGTTCACATCCCGCATAGCCGGTGGCGCCGACGACAGCGGCATGGATCCCCGGATGCGGGGGCGCATCCACCGTCGTTCCCATCGATACCTTGGCTGTGTTTACAATCTTCAATGCTTATCTCTGCCTCGGGCCTGCCTTGGGCATATTTATACAGCGTCTGCATAAATATGCTTTCTTATAGCGGAGGGGGCCGTCCCCTGTCAAGAAGATTCGGGACCATCGCCCGGTTTGGGCACCGGGCGGCACCGCCGTATAAAGGGGTTAGGGGTCGTGCTTGATCAGGACGCGCAAGGGGCCGCCTCGGGAGGGGCACCGGGCCCCCTCCGTCCCCGCGGCGGGAATGTTAGGGTGTAAAGTATAATGTCGCGGTCGGTCCCCAACCGGCGCGCAATATCCTTACGAGGGAGTGCGAATGCGACGGACCCTGATTCTGACGGCAGGGAGTCTCTTGGCGATAGCTGCCACGGCCCGCGCCGTGAACGTAAAAACACAGGAGGTAACCTTTCCCAGCGGGTCCGAGACGATCGCTGGATACCTGGCCTTGCCTGAATCCCCGGGCAAACACCCCGCCCTGGTTGTTATCCACGAAGACTGGGGTTTGACGGGGTGGGTGAAGGAACAAGCTCGCCGCCTTGCCGGGGAGGGGTACGTGGCTTTGGCCGTGGACCTCTATCGCGGCCAGGTGGCCCACGATCCCTCCTATGCTTATGAATTGATGGTGGGCACCCCGCCGGACCGGGCCCTGCGTGATCTGGAAGCCGGCATTCATTTCCTGTATGCCCGCCCGGAGGTCAATAAGGAGAGAATTGGTTCGATTGGCTGGTCCATGGGAGGTAAACTATCGCTCCTCCTGGCGGTCAACGACCCCTTTCTGGCCGCCTGCGTCAGCGTGTACGGTTCGATGCCCCGCGATCCGGCTGAAATCCAGAAGATCCACGCCCCGGTACTGGCGATTTTCGGCGCGGATGATCGCTATATTTCCGAGAGCGATGTGGACGACTTCGAAAACGCCATGAATGCCGCCCACAAGTCCGTCGACGTCAAGGTTTACCCCCATGCCAGTCACGGTTTCGAAGATTCCGACAATAAACTAGGTTTTCGCGAAGGCGCCGCCGAGGATGCGTGGGAAAGGACAATCTCTTTCCTCGATCGATATTTAAAGCGCCCATAACCGGCTCCATATCACCGGCAACCTAAACCTTGCGATAGAGTAACGCTTTTTTCACCTCTCCAATGGCGCGGGTGATGTTGATGCCCCGGGGGCAAGCCTCCACACAATTGAAAATGGTGCGGCAGCGCCACACGCCGTCCAGCGTATTCAGAACCCGCATGTGCTCTTCGCCGCCTTCGTCTCGGGAATCGAACAGGAAGCGATGAGCGTTCACAATGGCTGCCGGCCCGATGTAGTCGCTGTCTCCCCAGAATGACGGGCAACCCGAAGTGCACGCGCCGCACAGGATGCACTTGGTGGTGTCATCGAACCTCTCGCGGTCTTCCGGCGACTGCAAGCGTTCCTTTTCCGGGCAGTCACCCTCGGTGATGAGATAGGGCTTTATGCTGCGGTACTTTTCGAGGAAGGCGTCCATATCGACCAGCAGATCTTTGATGACGCGATACCCGCGCAAGGGTTCGACCGTCACCTTCTGGCCCAGGCTTTTGAGCAGCACCTTGCACGCCAGCGCGTTCGATCCGTTGATTTGCATGGCGTCGGAGCCGCACACGCCGTGGGCACACGAGCGGCGGTAGGTGAGCGTGCCATCCTTGTACCACTTCACATGATTCAACGCATCGAGCAATCGATCGGTGGGTTCGGCTTCAATCTGGTATTCGCCCCACCAGGCCTTCGTGTCCTTCTCGGGGTTGAACCGCTTGATGCGCAAGGTCACTTGCATCCACGACTCCTCGGAGCTTGATAATGCGGCCCGGACACTGGCGAGGCGAACTCTCCAGTCCCCAGGACCTGGCACCTAGCACTGATTTTTCAGTACTTTCTCTCCATCGGCTGAAACTTGGTGATCACCACGGGCTTGTATTTCAGGGTGATGCCCTTGGGTGATTGATACGCCAGCGTGTGCTTGAGCCAATGGGCATCGTCTCGCTTGGGAAAATCTTCGCGGAAGTGTCCCCCCCGGCTTTCCTGGCGGGCCCAAGCGCTTTCCACCAGCACGTCGGCAAGGTCCAACAAACAACCCAGCTCGATCACTTCCAGCAATTCGGTGTTGTAGCGCATGCCACGATCTTCCGACTTCACATTCCGATAGCGATCGCGCAATTCGCGCAGCTTTTCACGCAGGGCCGTGAGCCCCGCGGCATCGCGGAAGACCGTGGCCTTGTCCATCATTTCACCCTGGAGTGAATCGCGGATGTCGGCCGCGCGTTCCTTGCCGGCAGAATTGAGGACATGGCTTACCAGGGCGCGCGCCGGTTCGTCAGGGCGGGCGGGCAGGGGGACCCAGGCATTCTCCTGGATAAATTGCAGCGCATGCCGGCCGCTCCGGCGTCCGAAGACCAGAATATCGACAAGTGAATTGGTCCCCAGGCGGTTGGCGCCGTGGACGGATACACAGGCCACTTCCCCTGCAGCATAGAACCCCGGGAGCGGAGTGTTCTTTTCATCGATCACCACGCGGCCGTCGATGTCGGTGGGAATCCCACCCATGGCGTAATGGGCCGTCGGCTGAACGGGGACAGGCTGCGTGAGCGGCTCAACGCCCAGATACGTCCGGGCGAATTCCGTGATGTCCGGCAGCTTTTTGTCCAGGACTTCTTTTCCCAGGTGAGTCATGTCGAGGTGGACGTAATTCTTGCCGCCGATGCCGCGTCCTTCCCGAATTTCGCGGTAAATCGCACGCGAAACCATGTCGCGGGGCGCAAGATCCAGCAGCGTGGGTGCGTAGCGCTCCATGAAGCGCTCGTTGGTGTTGTTGCGAAGCATGGCGCCTTCGCCACGAGCCGCTTCGCTCAGCAGGATCCCCATCTTGTAAATGCCGGTGGGGTGAAACTGAAAGAATTCCATGTCCTCCAAGGGAATTCCGCACCGATAAGCCACTGCCATACCATCGCCGGTCAGCGAGTGCGCGTTGGAACTCACGCGAAACATTTTGCCGCACCCGCCGGTGGCGAAGAGGACGGCCTTGGCATGGAAAGTATGAATTTCCCCCGTGGCCAGGCAAAGCGCCACCACCCCCGCGCAGCGTCCATCCATAACGAGCAGGTCGAGGACGTGATACTCATTGTAAAAGTGCACGTCGTGCTTGATGCACTGCTGATAGCAGGTTTGCAGAATCATGTGGCCGGTGCGGTCGGCGGCATAACACGAGCGCCGCACGGGTGCCTTGCCGAACTCTTTGGTGTGACCGCCGAAGGGCCGCTGGGCGATCTTGCCTTCGGGCGTTCGGCTGAAGGGCAGCCCCCAGTGCTCGAGATCGTAAACGGTCTCGATGGCTTCGCGGCAGAGGATCTCCACGGCGTCCTGGTCGGCAAGATAATCGCTGCCCTTGACGGTGTCGAACATGTGCCATTCCCAATGGTCCTCTTCCAGGTTGCCGAGGGCGGCCCCGATGCCTCCCTGCGCGGCTCCCGTGTGCGAGCGGGTGGGATAGAGCTTGCTCAACACCGCAACGTTGCCGTGTCCGGCCAATTGCAGAGCGGCCATCAATCCCGCGCCCCCGGCCCCCACAACCACTGCATCATACCGTTGGACCATACGATTATGCCTCGGAAGAAGACATCAGTTGTCAGTCGTCAGTCGTCAGTTATCAGTTTTCCGTTTTCGGTGGCGTGTGATTGATGGCTCTTACTGACAACCGAAAACTGAGAACTGACGACTGATGACTGAAAACTCCCTTTTCCCCTCACGGGGCCATCGGCGGTTGAAAAGTCAGGATCGCCAAAGATCCCAGCGTCAAGAGAACAAATCCCGTCACGTAAAGCGAAGCCAGCGAGAGCAACCGCCAGCCTCGCGGGCTGACGTAGTCCACCAACACCGTTCGAACTCCATTCACCCCGTGAATCAAGGCAAACCACAGCATCACTAAATCGTAGGTTCGCCAGAAGGGTGTGGCGTAGCGTGCCGCAACAAATTGGAAATCGATGTTATCGACATTGTGAATGACGTGCATGATCAGCAAGTGTCCCAGCGCCAGGAAAAGCAGGGCAAGGCCTGAAATACGCATGAAGATCCAGGCATAGAGTTCCAACCCGCTTTCCGGTCTCGCTTGTCCCGCTCGACTCATCGCTGCCCCCCTACTTCAGGATGAAGCTCAACATGTAGACGGCTGTGGGAATAAAGAGAAGAGTGAAGGTGATGCCCACCGCATAGCTGAACTTGCGATGGTGGCTCATCGCCTCCGGCCAGAAATCCAGGATGCAGATTCGGATTCCATTGATAGCATGGTAGAGAACCGCCGCTACCAACCCCACCTCACCCACGCGAAAGGCCGGGTGGCGATAAAGAAACAGCAGCCGGTCGAAGACCCGCGGACCCCACCCAATTAAGGAAATATCGACAATGTGGATTAACAGAAACAAAAATACGCCAATCCCTGACAAACGGTGCATGATCCAGGACCAGTGGCCCGACCCGCCC
>DATJVT010000041.1:0-3042 GCA_035501695.1 Terriglobia bacterium
CAACAGGAGCTGCGGATGGAAATCCAGGCGTGCGTCCAACAGGGGCAGCGACAGCCCCGGTGCGGTGCGCCCCACAGCGTCCGCGGAGGAATCCAGGGAAAAATAAACGGGTGAGTTGCCGATCTGCCGGTCGTCCCCATCAAACTGAACGCTGGGGAGATGACGAATGATGACCGCGTTGGCAGGGACTTGTTGAGTGGAAAGGAAGTTCTCATAGCGCTCGGCGTAGGTGTTGAAGCTGAAGGCATCCCAGTTCTTGGATACGAATCCCGATTGCACCGCTTCTGAACTGACGGCCTGGGTGTAGTTGGGCGACCAAGTGGTCCGAAAGGCCATAGTATTGACGTAGTCCACGGTGGTGACGGCGCGGAAGCCATCGCCGATGTCGTCATCCTTCCCGAAAGCGTGAATGCTTTCGCCGGGCGCCCGGAGAGAGACATTGGAGTATTTGTCATTCACACCGAAATAATTGATCACGAAATCTGCATTTTCGCTCGGTTTGGCCCGAAACTCCCCACGTTCCGCCAATCCGCGCTTGCTGTAGTCCTCCACCCCCACCATCAAATCTGCACTGCGGTTGATCGCCCAGAAGAAACCGTCGCCTACGATATAACCCTTTTGTGTGGAGTTGCCGACGTGGGGAAGCAAAAATCCGGTGTGGCGAGGTTCGCGGGCAATAGAATCCGCCAGGACGGGGAAATAGAAGACGGGGACGCCGAGGAATCGGAATACCGCATGCTGAGACACCATCTTATCCCCGACCTCGACGCGAGCCTTCGCCACGGAAAGCAGCCAGCCTTTCTTGGCGCAATCGCAGGAGGTCAGGGTTCCGCGGTTCACCAGGTAAGTGTCCTCATCCAGACGCTCCACCGTCTCCCCCCAGATGTAAAAGGGATTCTCGGTTCGCAGGACACGAGGCCCGGGTGCTCCTTTGGGATGAAGATATCCGCCGCCATTGCTGAACCATCCCTTCTGGGTCTGGACGTTGTAGTGGACTTCCTCGGCGGCCAGGTGGCTGGTGGGATCGTCGAAAATGACATGCCCCCGTGCCATCACGTCTCCCGTTGCGTCGTCGTACGAAGCCTCGTCCGCCGTTACTCGCATGTCCTGGTAAACAATCTCGACATGGCCACGCAGATGGTAAATGTCCTTATCCTTCTGCTGCGAATCGGAGCGCACGATAATCTCATTTCCGGGTCCCTTAAGGGGAACCGTTATCGGAGTCTGCTGCGAATGCAAGCCGGGGACAAGGGCCAGCGCGAAGATCAGAGCGGCACGATGCCGCAGACCGGTACTACCGAAAAGGGAACGAAGGGGATCCATGAGCACGCAGATTCGCCATTCTACTCGAAAGCACTTTGTTCTTCCGAGTGATTTTGCTAAGATGCCTGCGGGTGAGGAAAACGCTGCCCGAAGGATGGACTACCCGCAGTGAAGTGCCCCAAGTGTGGGTTTGTTAGCTACGCAGGGCTGGAAAAATGCAAGAAGTGTGGCTATCTCTTTACGAAGGCCGCCCCTGCGAGACCTTCTTCCTCCGCGGATTCTTTATCTCCAGCACCAGTAAGCCCTTTTTCCGCACCTCCCCCCCCGCCGCCTCCTGCTATTCATGAGGAAGCGCCACCAAGCGCACCAGTTCCACCTGCGCAGCCGGAGGATTTGTCCCCGGCGCCTGGGTCGATAGCACAGTCGTTGGATCCTCCGGAACCGCCGCCCGCGCCTCCTCAATCCAAAAGCCCGGCTGAGGTGGAAATCCTGCGGCGAGACGAGCAACCTCAAATACGCTTAGAAAGCTCGGCAGCCACCAACCCTGCTGCCTTGAACGGACCGCAAGATTGGAGAGAAGAACTATCGGAACGGGTGGACAGTTATCGGCGCCGGCGGGCTCGACTCCGTCCCGACCTTAACCAGGCCGAGAATCTCGAATTGGACTTTGAAGACCCTGCCGATCCCCAGGAGGAGCTCCCTATAGACAGTCTGCCGGGAATACAAACAGATGCAAACCCCGGATTCGACTTTGATATTGGCGGATCCACTTCGGTCCGCGACCTGGACGGCCCGCAACGCGAAATCGTCCCTTTCGAAGATACGGGTGAAGCGACGATGGAGCTGGGCGAGACCTCGCGGGAGGCTGAGGGAAGATTCGCGGACGAGCCGCGGGCCAAGAGCGATCCTTTGGAAATCCTGGTCGGCTGGCCGGCTGACTCGCCTGCCGAGGAACGGGAAGAGGCAGGGGAGTTCTACCTTGCACCCTTGGGCCGCCGCTTTCGGGCGGGCCTGATCGATGCCCTCGTGCTGATGCTGGGGGCGGCATTGTTTGGCGTTATCTTCTGGCGGTTCTGCGGGCGCCTATCCCTGGTTCCGGTCAACCTGGCCATCCTGGGCGCGGTCGCCGTCGCGCTGATCTTCGGTTATTTCGCGGTGTTCACGGCGGTGGCCACCGCCACTCCGGGGTTGCTCTGGATGGGTTGCGAAATCCGCAATATGCATGGAGATCATCCCACCCCGCGCGAATCCCTCTGGCGGGCCTTCGGGGTCCTGGTTTCACTCGCGGCTTTAACCCTGGGATTCATCTGGGCCTGGGTCGATAGCGACAACCTAACCTGGCATGATCGCATGTCGGGAACAGTGATAACCGAGGACCAGAAGGTTTCCGAACTGGTCGACTTGAATGCGGCAACCTAGCCTTTGATTGGACCCGTGCTGGAGGGATTATTCATGGGCAAAGGAACGTTCATCAATCAAAAACTGGGCAAGCGGGTCAGCCGCAAAGTGGAATTGCTGAAGTCGGAACTGGCGGGTCATGGCCGCCGCAAAGAAATGCATCTCTCCCCGCATCCCCCTCTCCCTAAGAAGCGGATTTCCCGCCAAACGCCTTAGGGCCTTTCTGTTGAGATCGCACCCCATAGGTGAGACCAGCTTTTTCGCTCAATCCCAGGCGGTCGCTTAGGGGATCAATGCGAATTGCCACCACGCGGACACCATGCCGAGTGGACTTCGGCTGGACCGGAAGCGAAGCAACGACCACGCCGCGCTATTTCCTTC
>DATJVT010000042.1:0-7207 GCA_035501695.1 Terriglobia bacterium
TCGAAGAGGCGGCGGCAATTGGCGACTGCGTGATTGTCGGGCGCGGAAGCCAGTGCCTTCTTCAACAGCGCGAAGACGCGTTTCACGTCTTCGTATACGCCCCCCGCAGCGAACGGCTGACGCGGCTGCTAAGTCGCGACCCAAGCTTGTCTAAGTCATTTGCCGAAAAGAAGATGGACGAGGAAGATGCCGCCCGAGCCGCTTACGTGCGCGATCACTTCGGCGAGAACTGGCAAAATCGCCACCTTTACCACCTGATGGTCTCCTCGAGCCTGGGGGAGAAGGAGACGGCTTCCATAATTCTCTCGGCGCGGCACGTCACCCAAACGCGAAGCGCCATGGCCAGCAACTTCTAATTATGAGACACCTCATCGCACGCGCCCGGCAAAACGGCGAGACCCACCCCTGGCTGGTCGCCTTCACGGTGATGCTGGCCGTATTCATGGAGGTGCTCGACACCAGCGTCGCTAACGTCTCGCTGCCCCATATCGCCGGAAACCTTTCCGCCGGCGTCGATGAGAGCACCTGGGTTCTGACCTCATACCTGGTTTCCAACGCCATCGTCCTTCCTCTTACCGGTTGGTTTTCGACTCTGTTTGGCCGCAAGCGGTTCTATATGACCTGCGTGGCAATCTTCACCATCAGTTCCATGCTCTGTGGATTCGCGCCCAGTCTTGCGCTGCTGGTGTTCTTCCGCATCATGCAAGGAGCGGGAGGCGGGGCGTTGCAACCCATCTCGCAAGCCATCCTGCTTGAGAGCTTTCCCAAGGAGAAACAGGGAATGGCCATGGCCATGTTCGGCGTGGGTGTCGTCATGGCGCCCATCATAGGCCCCACGCTGGGCGGCTGGCTTACGGACAGCTACAGCTGGCGGTGGATTTTCCTGATCAACATCCCGGTGGGAGTGATTTCGCTGATTCTCACCTACTTCCTGGTGTTTGATCCGCCCTTCCTGGTCCGCAAGGGGTTCAAATCGGGGATTCATATCGACTTCATCGGCCTGGGATTCCTGAGCGTGGGATTGGGATTCCTGCAAGTGGTATTGGACAAGGGGCAACGCGAGGACTGGTTTGAGTCGCACTTCATCATCGCGTGCTCCATTGTTTCCATAATCGGATTGGTCGCAGCCCTGGCTTGGGAACTTACGCGCAAGGATCCCATTGTGGATTTCCGGTTGCTCAAAGACCGCAACTTCTCTCTCGCCACTGCAACGATGTTCGTGCTGGGATTTGTCCTGTACGGCAGCACGGCCTTGCTTCCCATCATGCTTCAAACCCTGCTGGGGTATACGGCCTTGTTGAGCGGGCTGGTGCTCTCACCGGGCGGAGTTGTGGTGGTCATCATGCTCCCCGTCGTGGGAAAGATGCTGACACGCTTCCAACCGCGTTGGCTGGTGATTTTCGGCGTCTCGATTCTCTCCCTCTCGCTGTTCCACATGGCGAAGTTCAACCTGGATATCGACTTTCACACCGCCATGATGGCGCGCATCTACCAATCGGCGGGAATGGCCTTCATGTTTGTGCCGATCAACGTGATGGCGTTCTATTTCATCCCCAAAGAGAAATTCAATAACGCCACCGGGATTATCAATCTGGCGCGGAACATCGGGGGCAGTTTCGGGATCGCTCTCGTGGTGACTCTGCTGGCCCGCCGAGCCCAGTTTCACCAGGGCATGCTGGTCAGCCACCTGACTCCTTTCGATTCGATGTATCTCGCCATGGTAAATGGCACGACGGGAATTTTGCACGCGGCCGGTTCCAGCGTCGCCGACGCCCAGGTTCAGGCGCATGGCATGCTTTATGGGCTATTGCAGCGGCATGCCACGATGTTGGCCTTTGTTGACGACTTCTGGCTCATGGGGCTGGTCGTCCTGGCCTTGATCCCCTTGATGCTTTTGATGAAGAAGACCCGGACGCGCGGAACACCACCTCCCCCCGCGCATTAAGTTGCAGGGTGTAAGGAAGCTTGATCGGAATCACCTCAGGGCTCTCGTTCATCGAATTGAAGAGACGGCACCGAGTTACGACACCCGGCAAACCATGACCCGCTTCTTTTCCCAAGTCCGAAAGAACGGCGAAATCAATCCGTGGCTGATCGCCCTGACAGTGATGCTGGCGACGTTTCTTGAAGTGCTGGACACCAGCGTCGCCAACGTGTCGCTGCCGCACATTGCCGGCGACCTCTCCGCCGGCGTCGATGAGAGCACCTGGGTCCTAACCTCTTATCTCGTTTCGAATGCCATTGTCCTGCCGCTGACCGGCTGGTTGTCTTCGCTCTTCGGCCGCAAGCGCTTCTTCATGGTTTGTGTCGCTATCTTCACCGCTTGTTCATTCCTCTGTGGCATTGCCCCCACACTTGGGCTATTGGTTCTCTTTCGGGTCTTGCAGGGTGCCGGTGGCGGCGCGCTTCAACCCATTTCGCAGGCGATCCTGGTGGAGAGCTTCCCGAAAGAAAAGCAGGGCATGGCGATGGCGGTTTATGGCATGGGCGTAGTGGTGGCCCCCATCATCGGCCCCACGCTGGGTGGATGGATCACCGACAACTACTCCTGGCGGTGGATTTTCTTCATCAACATTCCCGTCGGCATACTCTCCGTGGTGTTGACCGCGCTCCTGATCTACGACCCTCCCTACCTGGTGCGCAAGAGCCTGCGCGGCCTGCGGATTGATTACATTGGATTGGGATTGCTGAGCGTCGGCTTGGGTTTTCTCCAGGTGGTCCTCGATAAAGGCGAGCGGGACGATTGGTTTGGTTCCAATTTCATTATCGGTTGCACGCTGGTGGCGGCAATAGGGCTGATCGGCGCGTTCATCTGGGAACTCACACGTGAAGACCCCATCGTGGACTTCCGCATGCTGAAGGACCGGAATTTCCTGCTGGCCACCTTCACCATGTTCATGCTGGGGTTCGTGCTCTATGGGAGCACCGTTCTGCTTCCCCTCATGCTTCAGACTCTCATGGGTTACACCGCTTTGCTCAGCGGGCTGGTTCTGTCTCCCGGAAGTCTCTTCACCTTGCTGGCCTTGCCGCTGGTGGGCCGCCTGGTTCAGAAGGTCGAGGCGCGCTGGCTGGTGGCATTCGGGCTGGGTGTCACCGGCATTTCTCTCCTGCGCATGTCCAACTTTGACCTTCAGATTGATTTCTGGACCGCCGTGCGCGCCTGGACATTTTCCCGGCTCGGTATGGCTTTTCTGTTCATCCCGATCAACGTCACGGCTTTTTACTTTATTCCCAAAGAGAAGATGAACAACGCCACCGGCATCATCAATCTGGCTCGCAACATTGGCGGCAGCGTCGGAATTGCCAACGTCGCAACTCTGCTGGCCCGCCGCGCCCAGGTTCATCAAGCCATGCTCGTGGCCCACCTCACTCCTTACGATGCCCCTTACCGCATCGCCGGGCAGGGCGCCCAGCAGATGCTCATGATGCAAGGGGCCAGTTCCGCGGCCGCCCATCTTCAGGCACAAGGCCTGCTCTACGGCAACCTGGTTCGCCAAGCCAATATGCTCGCGTATGTCGACGCCTACTGGCTCCTTGGCTGGACTTTCATTGCCATGGTCCCCTTCATGTTCCTCATGAAGAGTGCCAAGCCCCGCAGCGGCGCGTCCGTTGCCGCCCACTGAAGGGTTTTGAAGATTTGCGATTGTCGATTGCCGATGGGAAGGATCAGCAACCGGGAATTGTCAATCGGTGGGGAAGGCAAGTACCTCCACAGCAGGCGCCTCTACTCCCTCCACTGCAAGCCGAGTATACTCTCTCGCGGAAGTTGCCGCGCGAAGGCGCTTTGGAGTGCGGCAGCAAGCTGCCGCTCTCACGCAGCCAGCTTGCTGGCGGCGTTTACGCCACAGTCCACCGCGAGCAAGCTCCCGAAGACGAAAGCGGCAGCAAGCTGCCGCACTCCAAAATGGGGAGGCATCATGCGACGTCGTGACTTCATCAAGAGTTCCGCCCTGGCGGGAGGAGCACTCATATCCCCAGCCCAACTCTCTCCGCATTCCCCGGAATCGGCTTCGGGCTTGCATGCGCCCATTCTGCCCATGCCGCTTCCCAAGACGATCGAGCTGAATTTGAACCCCGCCCGATGGATTTGGTACCCTTCGCAGCGCACCCTCCAGAACACCTTCGTACTTTTCCGCCGTCAGTTGGATTTGCCGGAGAAACCAGTTCGCGCCAAGGGCTGGGTGACGGCAGATAGCCGCTATCGATTGGAGGTGAATGGGCAGCGCGTGCAGTGGGGCCCGGCCCCGTGCGATCCCCGCTGGCTGGAAGCCGATCCCCTCGATTTGGCCGGCTTTCTGCAATCAGGCGCCAACACCATCGGAGCGCAGGTTCTCTATTTCGGCCAGGGGGACGGCACATGGCCCATCGGGAAGTGCGGATTCATATTCCGGCTGGAACTCGAGATGCCCAGCGGCGCTAAACAGACCGTGTTCTCAGACGAATCGTGGCTGGCCTTCCTTGCCCGCGCCTGGAAACCGGGCCATTACAAGCGCTGGTACCTGCGCAGTCTCCAGGAGGAGTTTGACGCGCGACTCTATCCCTACGGCTGGACGAATCCTGACTTTACTCCCACCCGGGAGTGGTTGCACGCCATGGCGCTTGATTGTCCCGCGGACAAACCGCCGATTTGTTCCACCTACCCCGAATACGCGCTTGAACTCCAAGGTGACGCGGCCACTTCGCAACTGCGTGGGCGGGGCATTCCCCTCATGCGCGAGACGCTGGTCCCCGCAACCCGCCTCGCCGAGTCTTGCTGGATTGAGTGGATTCGAACTCCGGAGGAATACTTTGAATTCCTGACGCCCGAGAGCTTTCACCCCATCCGGCAACCCTCGGCGAAACAGACTGCCGAAGGCGCCTGGCAAGTGAATCTCGACGGTCCGCGCGGGGCCGCGCTCACTTTTGAGTTTGCCGAGCAGATGGTCGGTTGGCCCTATTTCACCATCGAAGCTTCGGCCGGCACCATCGTCGAACTCATGGTGCAGGAAGCGCACGAGGTGGGGGGACCTGCCCTCCTCAACACGCACTTCCACAGTTGGGCCCGCTTCATCTGCCGCGAGGGCGTCAACCATTTTGAAACGTTTGATTATGAGAGCTGCCGCTGGTTGCAACTACATATTCATGGCTCCGCGGGCAAGGTCATGGTCTCGGGAGTGGGCATTCACCGGCGGGTCTTCCCCTGGCCTCACACGCCCGATATTCGACTATCGGAGGCGCCTCTCCAGCGTCTGATGGATGCCACGGTCAATACTCTGAACAACTCCGCGCTGGAGACGATCATGGATGGCGCGGGCCGGGAACGTCAGCAATACAGCGGAGACTGCGGGCATCAGATTCACTCGATCCATCTCAATCTGGGTGAAACCCGGCTCCCGGCGCGTTTTCTCGCCACCTTCAGCCAAGGGTTAACACAGGAAGGGTTCTTCCTGGATACCTGGCCGGCGTATGACCGCCTGGCTCGCGTGGTCGAGCGGCAGCTCCAGCTTACCAATTGGGGGCCTTTGCTGGATCACGGGGTCGGCTTTAATTTTGACTGCTACTACCATTACCTCTACACCGGCGATCTCGACGACCTTCGTGAGCCCTACCCGCGCCTGCTCCGTTTCGCTCAATACCTTGAAAGCATCCTGGGCCAGGACGGTTTATTGCCGGTGGAGAACCTGGGAATTCCGGCCGTGTGGATGGATCACATTGCCTACCTGCGTCAACGCCACAAGCAGTGTGCATTTAACCTCTATGCCGCGGCCATGCTCCAGAATGCGTTGCCGTATCTTTGTGAGGCCTTCGGCGACCGCGCACGCGCGGAGGCAGCGCGGAGTCTTGGCCGGCAGATTCAGGAGGCCACGGTGCGGAGTTTCTGGAATCCTTCAGAGAACCTATTCATCAACAACCTTCCCTGGATAAAGGAGGAAGGCTCGCGGCGCATGTGCGACCGCTCGCTGGCCACCGCGATTCTATTCGATCAATGTCCCCAAGGGCGTATGGACGCCGGGTTGCGCGTGCTGGCCGAATGCCCCTCGGACATGGGCTTTTCTTACCCTGCTAATGCCGGATGGCGGTTGTGGGCGTTAGGAAAAGGGGGCCGCGCGGACGTCATTTTGAAGGAATTTCGCGAACGCTGGGCCAATATGGAATCGGTTCTCTTGAACAACACCCTTCAGGAGGATTGGCATGCCAGGCCGGACTCCGGCTCGGAGTGGAGCCACTGCCCTGTCGCTCCGCTCTACGTGACAACCATGAGCTTGGCGGGAATCAACCCCTTGGCCCCCGGGTTCAAACGGTGCGAGATCCGTCCTCAACTCGCGGATCTTGAACAACTCGAACTCACGGTTAATTCCGTCCGCGGCCCCATCGAATTCAGAGGCCGGGGGAAACTCGGGAATCGGGCATTGACGCTGAAATTGCCTGCTGATTGCGAAGGAGAACTCGTGGTGGACAAACGGGAGAGCGTGACGCTGAAACCCGTCGCCGGGTCCACCGCATCAAGTGGTCTCGCGCGTTATCACCTGCCCGCGGGTGCAACCACTTCCGTAAACCTCAAGTTCACCTGAGGGGATTAGTTTGGTACCGGGAAGGAGTAGCGTGCGAGGCGGGGGACTATAGCATGATAAAGCCGGGCGTATGACACGACCGCTTACTGACACTTCGGCAGAGGCAGAGCGCGTACGAATCGAAATCCTCCGCTCTATGCCTTCCTGGCGAAAGATTCAATTATGGAATGACCTGAATATGTCGATGCGACAGGTGGCGCTCTCGGGCCTACACGGGCGATTCCCCTCCGCTACACCAGGAGAATTGCGGCGACGTCTCACAACAATTCTCCTGGGAGAAGAATTAGCCACGCGAGTGTACGGGCCAGAGGCCGATCCCCCCACGATCAGGAAGCCCGATGGGGATCCTTGATGTCCTCCAAACGCTACATTCCCAAAACCAGCTTGTCCACCCGCTTGGCCACGTCGCGCAGATAGGCTTCGTTGCCCGCTTCCAGCTCCGTTGTTGTCCAGCCCGTATAACCGACATCGGCAAACGCCTTGCGCACGGCGGCCCAATCGATGTCTCCATCGCCCAGGTTAACGAATTGGGCGGTAATCGGGTCCCAACCCTTGCCCATCTTGAAGTCCTTCAGGTGGACCTTGGCGATGCGCTTGTTGATGGTGTGAATCCAGTCCTGGGGGTATCCGTAAAGCACCACGTTGCCGACGTCGAA
>DATJVT010000043.1:0-3958 GCA_035501695.1 Terriglobia bacterium
CTGGTAGCGACCTGCCTTCTTTTTCTGAAGCCTTTCATCGCCGTGCTCGCCTGGGGACTGATCATCGCTATTGCCTGTTATCCGCGATATTGCTGGCTGCGGAAGCTACTCGGCGGGCGCGGCGGCCTCGCTTCGATCATCTTCACGGGCATTCTAATCACAGTCTTGATTATTCCGCTCGTGATGCTCGCGCACACGCTGATTGAGGGTTCTCATACTCTTGCCGCCCGCCTTCAGAGCGGTGCTCTGAACATCCCTGCCCCGCCCCCCAAAGTCGCAACCTGGCCCATCATCGGAAAACCCTTAAGCGATCTCTGGACCCTGGCGTCCACCAACCTTTCGGGCGCTCTTGAACTGCTGGCGCCGCAATTCAAGGGAGCTGCGACCAAGGTACTGGCGGGGGCGGCCGCGGTCGGCCTTGGCGTGTTGCAATTTTTCTTCGCCCTGGTAATTGCGGGATTGTTTCTCGCCAGGTCAAGCGAGGGCGCGAAGGTTTCACGAAAGTTCGCGACTCGTCTCTTCAGCGGTAAGGCCGAAGAGATGGAGACACTCGCGGTGGCGACCGTACGCAGCGTTACTTCAGGCATCCTGGGAGTGGCGCTCATTCAGTCGGTGCTGGCCGGTCTCGGTTTTCTGGTGGTGGGACTCCCCGGAGCGGGCCTGTGGGCGCTGATCTTCCTGATTGCCGCGTTGCTTCAGGTGGGAGGGCCGGCGCTGATACCTGTGGTGATCTACGTCTTCGCCACCATGAACACCACCAAGGCGGTGGTCTTTCTCGTGTGGTGCGTATTCGTCGGGCTCATGGACAACGTGCTGAAGCCGCTGCTGCTCGGAAGGGGCCTCCCGGTTCCTGTGGTGGTAGTTTTCCTGGGCGTATTGGGAGGATTCCTCGCCATGGGTATCATTGGCCTTTTCGTCGGCCCCATCGTTTTGTCCGTGGGATATAAACTCTTCCTCGCCTGGCTGGACTAAGCCATCGAATCGTCGCCAACTTGAGACAAGGGAGTGGGTCCCTGCTGGGACCGAGGGCAGGCCTGTGACGCAATTGCGCCGCGGAGGCAAGACTGGCTGGGTGGCTTGTTGCCCGGCATCCAGGTACGTCGTACCTGTGGCAGGCGTGAAATCAGGAGGGTAGGGCGGCCCGACGTGGGGCCGTGGTGGGTGACGAAACAGTGCCGGTTGATCAGTCGGTCTTAATTCAGGCGCCGGCTTCAGTAGGCATTTCGGTTGATCAAGCCGGAGACAAGGGTCATCAGGATGATCCGCATGTCAAAGCCAAAACTCCAATTCTGCAGGTAATAGAGGTCGTACTCGACGCGTTTTTCTATTGAGGTGTCGCCTCTCCATCCGTTGACCTGGGCCCAGCCGGTAATTCCCACCTTGAGCGCGTGGCGTTGGTTGTAGCGGTTGATCTCCTCGAGGAATTTGCGGACAAAGAAAGGGCGCTCGGGGCGTGGACCCACCACGCTCATGTCGCCCTTCAGGACATTGATGAATTGCGGCAACTCATCCAGGCTGCTGGCCCGCAGAAAAGAGCCGAAGTGGGTACGGCGGGGATCCTCTGAGGTTGTCCATCTCGTATGGCTTTCCGCTTCCGGCCCCACACGCATGGTGCGGAATTTATACATGCGAAACGGCTCGCCGTTGAGGCCCACGCGATCCTGGATGTAGAAGATGGGGCCGGGCGAGGTCAGCCATATGATCAACGCAATCAACCCCATCAGGGGAGCGGTCACCACGAGGACGGCGGCAGAGAAACCGATGTCGAAGGCGCGCTTGAACAAGGTATAGTTGAGAGAGTCGGTCGGCGTGGAGGTGAGATCCAGCATCTGAACATTGCCCAGTTGGAACATTCTTTCCCTCACCACCACTCCTTCGCCCAGGTCCACCACGGCCCTGACCGGCAGGCAAAGGTGCTCGATCGCCTTGATCAACTTGGGGATAAGGGAGAATTGCGCGGGGTTGATGGCGATTACCACCTCGTCGATTCCGTGACTCGAATCCACCAGCCCCACTTGCTCCAGTTCGTAGACCCGCGGCCCTTCCACCTGCACGGCCTGACCCGGCAGGCGAACGAACCCGGCGATCCGGCAGGGAGCGAATGACAGGCGCCGCAAGCGCATGGCGGCGTCGCGGGCGAACGCATCCGCGCCCACCACCAGAAGCTGAGTGGGATTAGCCAGGGTTGCCTGGCTGCGATACAGGGTGCGGAAGACAGCGTGTAACAGCACGGTGAGAACGAACATTGCGGCAATGTCGCAAACCAACAAGCCCCTGGGAAAGTCCGCGTTGCGGCTGAAGAACAAGACGGCCAGCAGGACAAAAGACGTCGCCATGCAGGCATAGAAGGCGGCGCGCGCCCCCGTCCTCTCCCGAAACAGTTCGTCGAACGAGGCCACCCGGTAGTGTTCCGCCACCAAAGCCCACACAAACGCGCCGAAAAGAACGTGGTTCACGTGCCCGTGTCCGGAATAGAGTGCCGGGCGGCCCGTCAATTCACAGATCCCCTTCCACAGCCAAAGTCCGTAATAGAATGCCAGGAATGACAGAGAATAAACCCCAGCCTTGAGGAGCAGTCGATAAACTCGAAGTCGGAGTATCATAACTGATCACTCACCTCATAAAGACTCAGGACGCTACGGACCGCTGACTCCAGGTCCGGCATACAGGCGCCCCCACTGAGACTTCTTCTCCAGAGGAAACCCATGGGAGCGTGCGAATGGATCGGCATCCGGAGTTAGTCCGTTATTCCCGCGGCCCAGAGCCACCGAGGAAGGTGTTCCAGAGTAGAACGTACGCGGACTGTTGTGCTTTAATCGAAAAGGCTGTAGAGGCTAAGTTTCTTCTTCACGGTGCGAGGAAGCATTTTTTCGTTGCGACCCAACTGAATTGCGGCGTATTTGCCGACATCCTGGATCAACGAAGCTGCGATGGCGTCACCCGAACCTTGTTTGACGAGCGCGGTGAGCTTGTTTCGGAATCCGCGCCATCCGGTTCGCCAAAGTGAGCGGCGCGAGGAGTTATTCCAGATGCCCAAACGCTGGTACACGACGCCGATATCGAAGTAGCGCCGAAAAAGCGTGCCGAGCGGGAAATCATGAGAATGGTAGACGGGCGCGTCCGGCTCATAAACGATGGTCCAACCTGAATCAAGGATGCGCTTGGCGATTCCCACGTCCTCGAATACCTTGAGGTCCTCCGGAAACCGCGTGGCCGCCCAAACACTCCTGCGGATGGC
Source organism: Terriglobia bacterium (assembly GCA_035501695.1). GTDB lineage: Bacteria > Acidobacteriota > Terriglobia > UBA7540 > UBA7540 > Bog-366. The sequence goes on from DATJVT010000043.1 coordinate 3,239, forward strand.
GGAGTTGGCGTCGGAAAAGTGGTAAAAGTTGTGGCCGAGACCGGCCCCATCACGCGGCGCCTTCACGATCCTGGCGTCGCCATACATGGCGGCAAAAGTCCCGCGCCGCTCTAATCCCGCCCCCAGCTTGGGAAGCTGCCGGCCATAAGCAGCGCCCACGGTGGAGTCCTGGAAATTCCTGATGAAGGCACTGAGCCATGTGCCGCGCGCGGGGACCGCATCCTGGGATAGGAATACCAGGATTTCCCCTTTCGCAAGACTCGCGGCGAGATTTCGCGTCCGCGCGTGGTGAAACTCTTCCGTTGGAATCTGCTCGACGCGAATCGGATATTGGCGCGCCGCCTGGACCGTTCCGTCCGTTGAGCCGGAGTCGATTGCGATCACCTCGAAATCGCCGACGCCCTCCTGCGAAAAAACCGCCTCCAAACAGGCGGAGAATTCTTTTCCCGCATTCCTGGTCGGAATCAGTATGGAAGACTCAATCATGACCGATTTTGCGAACCCCTCCACGCCCCTGCCCACATCGAGCATCATCAGCGAACCAAACCGCGCTCAAAACGCGATGCGGTCCGCTCTGACCCGCTGCACCCGCGTGGCCGATCACCTTGGCGGCCGCGAACTTGCCTCATAGCTGGTGATAAACTTCTCGTGTTTGCTCAGCCATCCTTCCGAAGCTGAAGCCCGCGGCACGGGCCAGTGCTGCGCAGCGGAGATCCCGCT
>DATJVT010000044.1:0-4327 GCA_035501695.1 Terriglobia bacterium
AGGTTGAAATTACGCGAAGAGGCGGTAGCTGCTGCGACCGCACTCCAAGACGTTGGAATCCGAATATGCCGATCAAAGGAAAGCTGGCTGTCCTGCTTTTAATGCTCATGGCAGCAGGTCTCGTGGTGACGAGCGCGGGCGCTGCCGCCACGTCGCCGGATGTGGATAGCTTGGTGCGGGGATTCCCCACCCTGGACGACCTGGAGGCGCACCTGGGTCTCCAGCCCGTAGGAGAAGACGCGGAAAACCCCCAGCCCAAGATCCGCGCGAACCAGGATGGCGCGCAGGAAGCCATTCACTACGTAGACGCGCGATGGTTCACAGCCCCCCTTTACGCAAATCCCTTGGGAGGGTTGGCAGGCTCCGATACCGCCGCCATCGAAAAGCCCCTGGCTTCTCTCGTGGCGGACATGGATGCGGCGCAGAAGGAAGCAGGGGAAATCGGCAAGGACATCAGCCGGAAGAACAGCCTCCCCATCAACAGGTACCTTTTCGACCGTGTCACCTTCTACGCCCGGACGGACTACGGCACCGACATCACGGGGCTGTTTGTGAACGGGGGAATCGGTTTCGGCACGCTTCAGCAGACGCTTCGGCAGAACTATGGCGCCACTTATGAACTGCCGCTGCTCCAACGCTATTCCCGCAGCACCAAGTGGACTCGCGCCCTCAGCGGGTGGGCGATCAGCAGCAGCGTCGCCGCCATGCCTCAGCTCAGCCAAACCCTGGGTTTCGTCCAGTTCCTCAACAACCTGCAACTTTCCTGGTCCGTGTCGCTCAGCTACAACCTTACCGGCTCGACGATCCGCAAGATCGCGGACGGTCAGTACGACCAGGATGTGGCACTGGGGAAGGCGGTGGGCCGCGCCGCCGCTGACCGCGAGGACTTGGTCAAGAAGATGGCGCTTCGCATCGATGCTCTCTCCGCCAACCGTCCCGCCCACGATTCCCGGCTCACCTCCCTGCGGGAGCTTTACCCGCAATTCGAACTCTACCAAGCACGGTACGAGCAAGCCACCTCATGCGATGAGCGAATGGAGGATTTCTTCACCCTGAAGGGCCTGGCGCTCAGCCTGCTGACAATGGCGGGGTACGACCGTTCCGGCCAGGGGACCGACGACCTGTTGCAAACATGGAAAAGAGCGCGGCTGGGGGGATGTGGAAGGACCTAACGGGGCGCCTCCACCGGGCAAGCGCAGGCCCCCAGAACTGGCCCGCGCCTGCCGGCGTGAAGGGTTAGAAATAAAACTTCAGGGCAAACTGAATCTCTCTACTGTAGTTGCGCGTGCAGTTCGCAACGCCGAAGTTGGTGTCTTGCACGGTGGTATCCAGGCAGCCGCCCAGAACAGGATGGTTAAAGGCATTGAAGAACTCCGCCCGGAATTGTAAGTGGGTGGCCTCGTTGAGTGGTATCGGGAAGTCCCGGAAGATGGAGATATCCCAATTGGAATAATCTCCCAGGCGGATGGCATTCCTCCCGAAGTCCCCGAAAGTGTAGGCTGCGGGAACTTGGAACGAGGAGGTCTGGATATAGCTCTGCCATATTTGGTTGGATGGATAGAGTGGTCCCACGACGTTCGGGCGCTCGTTGTTACCGCCGATATTGGCAATATCCCCGCTGACGCCCAGGGTCTGGGGTTCGCCGGACCGGATGGTGAAGATGCCGTTGAGCGACCACGGCCCAATCACGTAATCCAAGGCTTTGTTCCCGCTATTGAACTTCATGCCCTTGCCGAACGGCAGGTCGTAAGTCCAGCTTGTGGAGAGTGACTGGGGAATATCGAACCCGGCCACGCTTCGGTCGTCCTTCAGGTTGTAGACTTGCTGCACACTGCAACCCTCGGCCCCGAAGTAACCATCGCAGCCCAGGTTGATGATCTTTGACCAGGTATACGACACGATGTACGAGAGACCCTTGCTGGTGGTTCTGCGGATCTTGAACTGGAAGGCATTGTAGCTCGCCTTGCCGATACTCTTGTCGTAGTACGTGGGGGTCATATAGGGATAGGGGTAGCGGAGCGATGGGTCTCCCGGTCCCGGGGTGGTAGCCACGTTCCTCAATCCGCCTTCATTCAACCGGCTGCTGTGCTGGCCGACGTAATCGGCTTCGATGATTGTGGATCGGCCAATCGACTGCTGAATGCCCGCATTCCACTGCTCGGAATAAGCATTCTGCACGCGGGGATCGATGAACCATTGCAGTTGGCCGAAAGGCGTGGCCGCCGGCAACGGCACGGTGCCGGTACCCGCATGAAATGGATCGCCGTAAAAGGTAGTTGGCGACACATTCGCAGTGGTGGGGTAATTGAATAGTTGCCCAAGCTGCTGCTCCACGGAAGGCCATGTTCCCTCATAGTTCTGGGCGAGCTGGCTGGTGGCGCCCCAGTTGTCAAAGAATTTCCCGTAGCCGCCGCGGAGGACGGTATTGGGCTTCAGCCGATAGGCAAGGCCCACCCTCGGACCTAGATTGTCATAGGTGTTGTGGTAGATGGCGTTGTTGGAGAAGGGGGTCAGGATCACATTCGCGGGCAGCGTGCCACCGGGAATGCAGGGAGCGCCCTGGGAGGGCGGGTTGCAGGCCGGGGCGTTGCGCGCCAGGATGTAGTCGCCGTGGTCCACATCCATGTCGCCGACCCATTGGTTCTTGTCTGCCAGGCTGCCATAGATCGGCCACAATGTAAGATCGTAACGCAAACCGATGTTGACGGTGAGCTTGTCGGTGGCTTTCCAGGAATCCTGGATATAGAAGCCATCCTCCCACCCGCCGTGCGTCGTCTCATTCACGTTGCGGTAGTCGGCGTTATCGGGAATTCCGAGAAGTAAGGAAGCTAAACCCTCACCCCCAACCTTACCCGCCCCGTCCTGGGAGGTCTGGGCGAAACTGAAGTTGTCATCAATGTACTCGATGGGGCTGTGGGTGTTGTTGGTGGCGAAGTCCGCGCCCATCTGTATCGTGTGCCGGCCGTGCACCCAGGTAAAGTCACCCTTCCACTCGTAGACGTCGGACATGTGGGTGTCCTGGATTTTATTGCCAGGGATGCCACTGAAGCCGGCAATGGCCACTGCCGGGTTTAGCTGCCCGCTCTGGTTGAATTGTGCAGCATATGCGGGAGAGAAGCCGGAGGTTGACCACAGGTCGTCCGGAACGCCGCGATGGCCTTGCTGATTGGTCTGCTGGCTATTGCGTCCAAACCCTACCGTCAACACCTTGGCCCCGCCCCCGAAAACGTGCGTGTAATCCACCGCGGCCTGATAGCCGTGTTCATAGAGATTCTGCGATGAGCCGGGGTAGCTATCGGGGAAGACGTCAGGCTGGGTAAAGCCGGTGTAACGCAGCCAGAAGCTGTCGTGCTCGCTGAACTGGTGATCGAAGCGAAGCGTTGCCGTATCCTGCCGGATGCGCTGGCCCGTCAAGTCAGCGGCATTGCTGGTACCGCCGGTCCCGGCAATAATGGAGGCGTTAGGCGTCGGTAAATCCGGCGTGAGGTATCCCACCAGTTGCGCATTAATCATGTTGGTGGGAATCTTGTTGCAAGGTGTCCCCACCGGCTGGATGTTGTTGACGGCCGGCAACGCATTCCCCGACCCATCGCACATGAATGGCTGGCGAGTAAAGCCGCCCGCCGCAGTTGGGGTCGTGGAGTAAGGATTATAGATCTGGGAAGGGAGAGTGGTCAGATCTCCTCCCAACTGTGCGGCCGTCGGGACGAGCAGCAGCGTCTGATTGCTCCTGGTGCTCCGGAATCCCTCATAACCGGCATAGAACCAGGTCTTCGAGCCAAAGCCGGAACCGTGGGGGACCAATGGCCCGCCGATGACTCCGCCAAACTGGTTCTGCTTGTAAGGGGTGGTCTTGGCTCCCGACACGTTCTCGAAGAAATTGGCCGCGTCCAGGGCGTTGTTGCGCAGGAACTCCCAGACGTCGCCGTGATACTGGTTGCTCCCCGCCTTGGTGGCCACGTTGACGATGCCGCCCAAGGCGCCGCCGTAGGCCGAACTGTCATTGTGGGACTGCACCTTGAATTCCTGCATGCCATCGATAATGGGCGTTGTGCCGACCATGCCCATGAACACCTGGCCGTCGTTGAATCCATCGAGCAGGAAATAGTTGCAGCGGTTGCACTGGCCGTTGACGGAGGGGAAGGTGAAATTCCCGATAGTGTTGCCTCCCCACTGGCCGCCGCCGCCCGCATTCTGGGCGGTGCTGATGGGGGATACGCCCGGCGTCAACTGCAGCAACTGGGTGAAGTTCCGGCCGTTCAGCGGCAGGTCGTTCACCTCGCGCGAGGCCACGGCCGTGCCGAGTTCGGCGGTGGAGCTCTCAATA
>DATJVT010000045.1:0-5186 GCA_035501695.1 Terriglobia bacterium
AACCCCTGTATGCATATCCGGAAGAACTAGTCCGCGAGTAAACTCTCCTCCAATCCCTTGGAGGACCCTCCAAAATCTCGTTGCCGAACCCTATGCCGGCCATCGCGCAAGGCATCGATTCTAGCTAGAACGCCTTATATATCTGAGGGTTGCCAAGCAGCTTCTCTCTCCCGTATTTCGGCATCCGGCGTGCGCTTTAACGGCTGAATTCTTGTTCCGCCCGTCGGGAATCGCTTTGCCGATGCGCTGCCGGGTCGACCCAATGCGGCATCTGTGGCCCCATTCGGCAAGCTGGGGAAAGCGTTCTCGACACGCAGCCCTGGCTGCCGCATTCACAACCAGTGACCGGGTAAACCGGCCGGGGGACTTCATGATTCCAGGCGAAAGAGCATGATTATCGAACTTGTCCACATACTTGCTCCGCCCGAAAAGAGGCAGGAAATCGGCAGCGCCCTGGCATCCTGTGTCGGCCCCATTGAGGTACAGGCGGGGTGCTTGGGATGCCGCCTCTTCGAAACCTCACCGAAGCTGGGGGAATACCGGCTTGAAGTCCGCTGGAATACGCGGGAAGACCTGATCCGCCACCTGCAATCCGGCATCTTCAAGCAGGTCCTGCTCCTGATGGAACTTAGCGAGGCGGCCCCGGCGTTGGAGTTTTTCGAGATCGTGGAAGTCCATGGTCTGGACCTGGTGGAATCCTCCCGCCTTCAATTGGGCTGAAGGATGATTCAACGAGGGGAGGGAAGAGACACAACCCCGATACTCCCGCCTTCGGGGAGACGTTTCACTCGGAAGAAAATCTCGACACTATGACGGCTGGAGAAAACTCGCTTCGAAGGCGCTCCACGCTTTCGGACCCAGTTCACCCAGGCAGCCTGGCGCGGGAATGCCACCATCCAGATTTGTCGTGCCGAGGGCCAAGTCCGGCGCCATCTGCCCGAAGATGAATTCGGCGAAGCGCGCGGCTTCCCTTTCCAGCCACATCACCGCCGGCTCGCCAAAGCGAAGCGTGCGTGAGTCAGACTGTGTCCCTCGCGTGGGAATGACCTGGCAGACCCACCCCTTGCCATAGGGATCGGACCCCAGTAATTCGGGATGATCGATCAGGTGATCGTTCACGCCCATCACCTGCCCAGTCAGGGTGGCGGGAATCGTAACCACGCACCCGTTGCGCTCCAGGCGGAAGAGCGGTTGTCCCGAGGTTACCTGGTCGCCGACCCTGGGCAGGATGATCCGCTGCACGGCTCCCACTGCGCGAGCGATCAGGGCGTCCGCACCGATCTGCAAGCCGGCGGCGGGATCAGCCTTGATCCAGGTGTGCTGGCTGGTAAGGTGAACACCTTCCGGGAGCTGGCAAAACTCACCCAATCCTGCGGCCGTCATCGCCACGGCCCGGCGCCGGGCCAAGGCGGCCTGAGCCGTCCGCCAAAGCTTCCACTTCTCCATTCCTAAATCTACGAGTACGAGACTCACGAACATGAATGCTACAAAGAGTGCGACCATAATAAGCCTCCAGACACACTTCCAGCTTGGCCCGGGCGCGCCACATTACGAGCGTGGCTTTAGCCCAGCAGCATTTCCTGCACGAACTTTTCCCATTGGAATTCAGGGACCAGGCTCAGAACGTCCCCGATGGCGTGACCGCCGTCTTGCAGACGGGCCTCCGATCCCGGACTTAGGCGAGTATGGAGCGCGCCGACCGATTCCTCCATCCACCGCTGCGCCAACCGCCCATGCAGCAGGTTCTTCAGGTTGCCGTCCACGGCGGGGGCATTGACCGCCAGCAGCCAACCCGCCCCGTAAGGATCCTGGTGAGCAAGGGACGGATCACGGAGAACCGCGGGATTGACCTCCACGATTTCGCCCTCGATGGGCGACAGCATCTCAAAACGATGGCTGCCCCGGCCAATGGTCCAGCCGCGCTCACCCTGGCGCAACCAGCGTCCTCGCGCCGGCAGGTCGATCTGGTCGATCTGGCCCACTACGCGCGCTGCGAAATCGTCCAGGCCGATGCGCACCAACTGGCGCGACTCCTTCATCGCCCAAGCATGCCCAGGGTGATAAGCAAGGTGTGCGGGAGCCTTGAATCCCCCCACCACATTCATCGGGAATCCAGTCGCCTCCGCCTGCGCCACCGTTGCGACATCCTTCACTTCCAGGCGGCGAGCTTGCCGCCTTTGCAGGTAGAAGTCATGCGCAACCAACAGAGCGAATGTAACCAGCACTAATGTGAGAACCATTTGCCTCTCCATGGTGCTCAGCCACCTTGCTGCGAAGCGAAGCACTCCAGTTTCACTTACACTAGGGGCAACCCGGGTGCCAATCTCAGGATTTTCTCGGGACGCACTTTAGGGCCGCAAGTCGTGCTGATTGTTGTCAGTACGCGAAGTGGCGAACAACCCGCAACACCTCCGATTTCGTCAAATCAAATCGTGCTGATGAATTTATCAGCAGTCAATTCAAATTAGGTCACATCACAGCGGTTAACGGGTTGCTTTTTCAGTGCGATGGGAAGGTGTTGTGTTATGCAGCTGGGGGTGTAGAAAAATTAAACGAGTGCAGCGCAACTGAAGCCCTTTTCGGGACTTACTTTTACTTCCCTTGCTGATATACATCGGGGGGCAATTGCGAAGAAAAGTCCGTCAGGGATTCGGCCAAATGAGGCCCCTCGCTGGGATCGACGGCGTAAAATGAAACCGTATCTCCGCCGGCGACTACGTTGTTTGGAATCGTCCACCTTCCCACCCGAATCCATTCCGGAGGAAGTTTCCCCTGGAACCAGATGTCATAGATGATCGCGATGCGAGTCCCTGTCTCCTTCGCCAGCCTCCGAATATCCTCGAGTTGGTAGTTCCCGCGCCTTCTTGCTCTTGCCACCTCAGGGTTGGCCAGTCCCATCAGGTCCAGGCAATGAATATCGGCGAGGTAGTTTACGGCCCCGATGTCGTTCAGCGCCACAGTGGAGCCTTGATAATATTTACGAACGAACAGGCCCATCTGATATTGCTGTTCGAAGATGTTAGTGGTGCATTGGGGAAGAAACCAGAGCAATCGTCCCCCTTTCACGGCCAGCGGAAGGAAGAGTACGAGGGCCAGTACGCCGCAAGCGAGGTTGCGGGCCGACTGCCAAGTGGATGCAGACACCAGAGAAGGAAGGCGGGGCGTGAAGACCGGGAGTTGAGTCGCCAGGAAGAGTAGGCTGAGCGCACACAGGTGTGCATCATAGCGATATAACGAACTGCCCCCCACAAACTCCAGATGAGCAATCCATAGGACCACGAGAAGCGCGCCCATCAATTGACGGCTTTCCGTGCTGCTGCTTCCCCTCCCACCCGCCAGGACATAAACCAATAGCACCGCAACCAGAAGCACGAGCGTATGCAGGCCCTCATGGAAGTTAATGACAATAGGATTGACCAGAGAGAGGAGGAACCCCAAGCCGGATCCGGAATTCGGCAGGGAGGCCTTGAGCAGAACGGAAGCCGGAAGCCAGAACCATCCCTTCGAAATCGATATCACGGCATGGGCGAAGAGGGGTAGCGTGCCACAGAACCCAAAGCCCAGGGCCAGGCGCCAGCGCTTTACGAGAAGGAACATGCCGGCCGTGGCCGCGACCAGGAAAGCGCCTTCGAAACGTGTACTGGTAACCATGGGCGCCAGGAAGAGGAGCAGAATCGCATCTCGCCGCGTGGCACCTGGATACTCATTGGAGGCTACCCGCGCCGCCAGAAACACCGTGAGGACAGTCAGCAGGGTTTGGAGGGTGTGTTCCATACCAAGGAGAACCAGCGTGGGGAGGGGAAGCAGGAAGATTAATCCGAGCAGGGCGATGAAGCTTGCCCGCTGCGATACTTTGTAATAAGAGAGGATCGCTCCGGCCGTCACCAGCAGCAACAGGGCGAAGATGACGTTCCAGAGAAGAGGACCGATTTGCTCCATTCCTCCCAGGTAGTCGGTCACGGCTAGAAGCAGCGTCCACAACAGCGTGGAGGAGGAAGAGGTGAATCCATACCGAGTGACGCCCCACACCCCAAAGCAGGCGATATTCCGGGCTACCGCCATGCCAATGTACGCGTCGTCGGCCGCATAGATCAGGTTGCCATGGTTCTGCTGTATTGAAACGCGTAGAGTCAGCCAAAGCACCAGGAGGAAGACACCAATCGCCGCGTACGTCGGCCAATTGTTGACCAGGACCTTTTTCATTCGAGGCCCCCTTCCACAAGTCAGAGGAGGGAATGTACACCAGAATCGGCCATCCTCGCTACCCCCGCGATGCGTGTTATCCTGAGCCGGTATGCACGCCATCCCAGCCATCCCTCTGGCGGACGTCAACCTGGTCGCCGCCTATTCCATTTTCATCGCGAGCTATGTGGTGTTTTCTCTGGGGAAGTTTCCGGGGCTGAAGATCGATCGCCCCGGGGCGGCGATTATCGGCGCCGTCGCCATGGTTGCTTTTCGGATTGTGCCCCCCGGGCAAGCTCTGCATTTCATTGATTTTTCGACCCTCGTGCTGCTTTTCTCCATGATGTTGATCGTTGGGAACCTCCACTTGGTGGGCTTCTTCGAGTGGAACGTGGAGTTGGTTCTGCGCCGCCTCAAGCCCACGTACCTGCTGCCTGCTGTGGTGTTTGCCTGCGGCGTGCTGTCCGCCTTCTTTGTGAACGACATCGTTTGCCTGGTCATGGTCCCTTTTGTGCTGGCCCTCACCCGCCGGATGAAGCTCCCGCCGCTCCCCTACCTGCTCGCCGTGGCCACCGGCTCGAACGTGGGCAGCGTTGCCACAATCACAGGCAATCCGCAAAACATGCTGATCGGCTCATTTTCCGGCATCCGGTACCGGGATTTCCTTTTCCATCTCGGCCCGGTGGCCGTGGTGGGATTGTTTCTGAACTGGACCGTGCTGCATTGGGTTTTCATGCGAGGCAGGGCGGAGGCGGCGCCGGCCGAACCCATTCCCCTGCCACCGTTGGATCTTTCGCGTTTGACCAAGCCTGCCGTGGTGGTGACGGCGGTGATCGCCGGATTCCTGCTGGGCGCGCCCCCTGCCATGATGGCGGCGCTGGGGGCGGCCGCCCTGCTGATCACCCGCACCACCGAACCGCGCAAGCTTTACGACGAGATCGACTGGGGCCTGCTGGTCTTTTTCGTGGGTCTCTTCCTGATCGTGGGTGGAGCGGAGAACGCCG
>DATJVT010000046.1:0-22250 GCA_035501695.1 Terriglobia bacterium
CATGTTCGACCTTCACCCATGCCGCGTTTCGCCACGCCGGCTTGCCAAGATTGCCGTCGGGGACAAAGTCTCCGACCGCGTGCCGCGAGACGAACTGCGAGTTGCTGATATAGGTTTGGTACTTCGAACCCTGCGCTTCCGCTGCATCCACCATCAGATTGCCTCCCGAAACAGTGATAAAAGCCACCAGAAACACCATCTGCATTCGGCAGAACATTCACATCCTCCCATTTTATTTAATCCGGCGCAAATGCCACCCCAACATCTCCCAACCCGGCACAAATGTCACCTGATTCTCGCTCAACTCTGCAGAAATGACCGGTATTTTCATGGTCATTTTGCCTGAGTGTCCTTTGTTTTCATAGACATTGCGGCTTCGAACGTCCCTTTTTAACATCTTTTTTTGTGCGCGCTTCCTCCATGACTTCATGCCCTGACTGGGACTTGCCTAACATACCGGCGCCGGCGGGGTTCTTTCCTGGCCGTGCAAGAAAATCGTTCAACGTCATACCATCAGGCTAGAACAGAGCCCAGGTACCTTGTCAAGTAAAATCCGCTAATTTTCATGCCAAGATGGGCATTTTGTCGCAACTCCGGCGGCAAATTTCCTACCGGCAGGAAAGCACTCTTCCGGATCAGCCGGATGGGAGGTGATGATGGCCGACAGAGCGGCGTTCGATCGCAGGGGCGGTTCGCGAACCCGCCCCTACGGATAATGCCGGGCAGGGCGACCCGCCTGCACGGCGACGGGCTGCACAGCCTTCACAGCGGCAATGGACATCCACCTTCGCCGGTGCTACTCTTGCACGCGCAAAAATCGATTCATACGAGGAGGCATGAATATGAGAAACCCATCGAATCCATCCGGCGCAGGGCAGAAGCGCAGCGGATTGAACCGCCGCGCCTTCCTGGCGGGGGCCGGGAGCGCGGCCACGGCATTCACTATCCTGAAGCCGGGACTGGCCCGCGGGTCGCAGGCGAATTCCAAGATCTCCTTAGGACTGATCGGGTGTGGCAGCCGCGGCACCTGGATTGCCGGTCTGTTCCAAAAGAACGGCGGCTACGAAATCTCCGCCGCGCACGATTATTTTGCCGACCGGGTCAACCCCTTCGGCGACAAGTTCAACATCCCCGCCGCCCGGCGATTCACAGGATTGAAGGGTTACCAGCGCATGCTGGACGCCAAGGTGGATGCGATCGCGATCGAGAGCCCACCTTATTATCACCACGAGCAGGCCGCCGCCGGAGTGGAGGCGGGCGTGCACGTGTACCTGGCAAAGCCCATGGCCGTGGATGTTCCCGGTTGCCGCAGCATCGAAGCGAGCGCCCGGAAGGCGGAGGAGAAAAAACTCGGCTACCTGATCGACTTCCAGACGCGCACCGATCCCTATTACCAGGAAGCCATCCGGCTCATTCAGAAGGAAGGCGCCATCGGCCGCATCATTTGCGGGGAGGCATCATACGTCGCCAGCTTGCCCTGGGCGCAAAGCCTGCCGCAACTGAGGGAGAATCCCCGCGATCCCGAACGCCGCCTGCGCGCCTGGGGTGTGTATCGCGCGCTCTCCGGCGACATCATCACCGAACAGAACATTCACAGCCTGGACGTCATGACCTGGGTGCTTGACCAACATCCGCTGAAGGCGCTGGGCACGGGCGGGCCCGGCTGTCGCACCGACGGCGATTGCTGGGATCATTTCTCGGCCACCTACTGGTTCGCCGACGACGTGATCGTCACGTTCTACTCAAAACAATACGGGGCGGGCGCGGACGACATCCGGTGCCAGATGTTCGGCACGGATGGTTCTCTGGATACGCACTACGCCGGCGACGTGGGTATCAAGGGCAAGGTGAATTACCCGGGAGGACGCGACGGGGGGCTTTACGCCTCGGGCGCGATCCGCAACATTGCCACCTTCCACGCCCAAGTCACATCCGGGAAGTTCGACTACTCCACCGTACCGCCGTCAGTGCGCAGCAACCTGACCACAATCCTCGGCCGCACCGCTGCCTACAAAGAGGCAGAGGTTACCTGGGATGAATTGATGAAGTCAGAGGAACAACTGGACCCGCATTTGGAGGGGTTGAAGGACTAACGCAGGCCCGGCAGTTGATCGGCCGTGACTGTTACTAATTTGCCCGAGCGCTTGAGCCGGTGATAGTGCTTGTTCATTGCCTCTGCAAATGCTGCCATCTGCTCAGGTGTAACCCCGTACTCGCGCTGCGCGTAATCGGTCGATTCGACATCGACCCTGCGAAGCGCAATGATGTCGGCCCCGCGGACAATCCCGACGTCTTCCCCGCGCGCCGCCGCGTCCAGCCACCGGCTCAGGCTCTTCTTCGCTTCCGTAATGGTGAGAGTCGTCATAGAGTCTTTATACTTAAAGCGGCTTGACAATTCTGCCCTGATCAAAGGATGCAGCTCGCTCAAACCGAAGAATTGTAGAACAATTGCCTTTACGTCAGCGCAACTTCGAGCGAGTGATCCGTGGTGAGGGACACCTCACGGTCTAGTGTCACCACCCGCCTCTGCGCTTCCTGTTTCACGGTCGCCTTCAGTGTCTCCGTCCCTAATCGCGCCGAGACCTTCGTAAACGGACCCTTGGTGAGCCCGTTTACGGCCAGTCTAGCCACCGCGATTCGCCCCTCGGTTACCATCACCTCTACCCGCTGTTCCCGGGGCTTGAGGGTGTGCTCGAAGGTGCCCCACCCGGTGGGGACCGACCAGAAGCAGCGGAATGCCTGGCGGCGGGTGCGGGGAATAACCGTCAGTTCACGCTGGGGGGCCGAATAGCGGAAACCGGTCCAAGCGGCAAAGCAGGCCCAACTCGCCAGGGCGCGCGCGTAGTGGTGCCCGCACTCCTGCTCGTTCCAGGGATTACGCCGCTCCCCGTCGTGGCGCCGGCGGACGGTTTCAATGACGTTCAGCGCCTCCGTCGTCATCCCCTCGAACGCCAGCGACGCGGCAAACTGATACTCCAATCCCGTCCAGCCTTCGCTGTAGTAAGGAAACGGAATAGGCGGACGATTTCCTGACGGGTAGGTCGCGACGACCACCAACCCTTCGTCATTCAAAGCGTAGGTGCGCTGCAAACAGGCGTGGTCGTGCAGATCGGTTTTGTAATTATATTTGTAAATCGACTTCAGCGTGGTGCGGACGTGCGCCTGGTCCACAAGGTACCCCAGGCCTGCCACGTGCGCCTGCATCTGGCCCAATAATTGGTCCGCCAAGCAGGCGTTGCCCATTTGATAATCGGGCTCGAGGGTGTTGCCGGCCCCCATTCCCACCCGGGTGCCCGGGGCGATCTGGTCCTCCGGGCGTCCCTCCACCTTTTGTATATAAAACTCGCCGTTAAAGAGATTCTGGTCGATCCATCGGCTCCCGCTCTCGAAAAGCCGGTGATACTCCGCCGCCGAATCCTGATCGCCTACGACCCGCGCCATTTCTTCGCCCGCGCGCAACGCTCCCAGGTAATAGATTCCGCACAGCGGGTTGGGGCCGTAGAACTCCACGTCGTAAGTATTGTGCTGGACCCCCTCCGCCACGCCGTCGCGATTGCCATCCCACCCATGCTCGATCCAGGCGAATTCCAGGGCGCGCTTGGCATTGGGCCACAACTTCTGCAGCCAATCCGTGTCGCCAGATAGGCGCCACTCGCGATAGAGCTTGATGAGGCAGCCCATCTGGCCGTCAGCCGCGGCGCACTGCCAGATCTGTTTGCCGTCCGGCAGGTAGGAGCGGAAACCCATCAGGCCGTTCGTGTCGGTGTTGCGGAGGAACTCGGACTCGCGCAGGGAGTACGCCAGCGTGGGATACACTTGCGCCGTGGCGTGTTCGTAGTTCCACACATGGGTGCAACTGCCGTGGCAGCAACCCTTGTGGTCGTCGCAACCTTCGAAGCCATGAAATTCGCCGTCCGGCGTGCGGAAGCAGGTGCTTAAGCGCAAAGTTGAGAGCGTGCTACTAACCGCATCCAGCAGGGCAGGCGGCAAGGTGGACGATTCGATGGCCTGAGAGAAAGAACGGGTGCGCGCCTCGAGTTGAGGGAGTTGGCTCGCCGCCTGCTGGGCGGCATCCCACGCGTCAGCAAATCGCACGGTATAGGCGTTGCCCACCACTGTGCTCCTGGGAACGCTTTCCGGAGCCTCCCAGCCGCAACGCTCCGGGGAGCGGTTGGGGAAGTGCCAAGCCAGCATGAAACTGAACGCCGCCTGGCCCCGGGCAGGTATAGCCTGCGTGACCGCCACGGACCCCACCGGCAGGGCGAAGGGAGAAGCTGGGTTCAGGGCGCCGTCATCGCTGAAATCGTCCCAGAAGGCCAACACGCCATCCCACCACTGCGCCCGGCCCCAGCCCCGCAGGTACGAAACACTGCCCCCCGGCGCTCCCACGGCGCACAACGCAAAGGATCCTTTGAAGGGATCGGTGGCCGCCAGAAAAGGATTATCCATATGCAAGCCGCTAAGACCCGGCGCCTGCCGGAAAGCCGCCTGCCGTCCGGCTTTGCCCGCGGGATTCTCAATACTCCACGCGATGCCGACCTTGGCAGGGGCATCATTGGGATTGCGGACAGTGTACCGCAGAATCGCCACAGGCCACTCGGATGCCTGAACATCCAGGGGCACGAGAGGATTGAACGCCTCCAGCCGGATATCGACCGGCACCTCGGGATCGCGGAACGCAAGGCGCGCGAAGGGATAAGCACCCGTGAAGGTGGCTTCCGCAAAACGCGGCAGGCCGGGAGCATTATTAGAACCCAGGCCGCTGGAGTTGCGGTCGTACGGAGGTTGAAGGCGCGATTCGAGGACGCGAACCACGGGTTCGCGGTCGCCCACCTTCACCCAGACGGCCGGGAAGGCATAGTCCAGTTCGTTCCCTTTGTCGGGCCGGTTGAAGATTTCCCAATCGCGGAGTTGCCCACGGCCACCCAGCGAGACTGTCCCAGTGCCAATGCCTCCGAGCGGGAAGGCAATCATCTTGAGATTTCGCCCCGTAAACGTGCGCGGATAGTCGATGGTGGCTGTCATCGGAAAAGAGGGGTTTGCAGCAGGCTCCGTGCCCATGTTCTCCCCGCCTGTCTTGCCCGCTTGCCCGGCCAACGCTGACGATCCCAGCGTCGACGCCAGCGCGCCTCCACCTGCGACTCCCTTCAGAAAGTCCCGGCGGTAGTATTTCCTGCCCTTTCTTTTATCGGCCATGTTGTCTCCGGCCCTCCCCTGGAAATGTCATTTTCTCGTCGAGCTTGGATTCTCGCTTAGCAGTAATCCTTGTCAAGGAAAAAGGGAAGTTGGCAATATGATGTAGAATGCACGCCTCGGAGGTTTTCCCTTCATGCCCAATCGACTGGATCGCCGCAGGTTTCTGAAGCAGAGTGCCTCGACCTTGTTCGCCGCCTCCACGTCGCCCCCGCGAGTTTCCGCATCTCCCCTGCCCCCCTCGGCCCCCGATCGGGAGTGGCGCGTGTACGGAGGCAATGCGGCCGGAACCAAGTATTCGCCGCTCGATCAGATCAACCGCACCAATGTAAAGAAGCTCCGGGTGGCATGGACGTACCATACCGGAGACAGCCGCCTTAAACCCGCAACCACCATTGAGTGCAATCCCCTGGTGGTGCGCGGCGTGATGTATCTCACCACGGCACAATTGAAGGTCTGCGCGCTGGAGGCGGGCACGGGCAAACCCCTTTGGCAATTCGATCCGTTCGAGGGTATGGAGGAGGACAAACCCCGGGGGGTGAACCGGGGCGTAGCGTACTGGGAAGACGGGAATGACCAGCGCATACTCTTCGTGGCGCGCGCGCGCCTGTTCGCACTGGAAGCAAGGACGGGCAAGCCCGTTCCCGGCTTCGGCCAGAGCGGGAGCGTGGACCTGAGATTCGGCCTGGGCCGCGACATCAGCCAGCTGACTTACGACGTCACCTCGCCTGGCCTCGTCTTCAAGAACCTGATCATTCTGGGATCGATGTGCGGCGAAGGCCCGGAGCCCACCGCGCCCGGCCACATTCGCGCTTTCGACGTACGCACCGGAGTAATGACTTGGATCTTTCATACCATTCCCCGTCCCGGCGAAGTCGGAAGCGAAACGTGGCCAGGCAACTCCTGGCGCACGACGGGCGGGGCCAACGATTGGGGCGGATTTACTCTCGACGAAAAACGCGGGTGGGTCTTCGCCTCTACCGGTTGCGCGGCATTCGATTTCTACGGAGGCCAGCGTCCGGGCCAAAACCTCTTTGGGAATTGTGTCCTGGCTCTCGATGCCGCCACCGGCAAGCGTATCTGGCATTACCAGGTGGTCCACCATGATCTCTGGGATCGCGACCTCCCCTGCCCTCCTGCTTTGGTAACGCTCAATCGCGATGGCAAACAGGTGGATGCCGTCGTCCAGCCCACCAAGTTTGGCCAACTTTTCGTCCTCGATCGCCTTACCGGGACGCCGCTCTTTCCCATTGAGGAACGGCCCGTGCCCGCCTCGGATGTTCCCGGCGAACAAGCATGGCCCACCCAGCAGCAGGTGCTGAAACCACCTCCCTACACGCGCCAGGAGTTTACAGAGGACGACATCACCAACATCTCGCCGGAAGCTCACGCCGCAGTTCTCGAAACATTCCAGAAATCGCGCCACGGCACCTGGCAGCCTCCCAGTCTGCAAGGGACCGTTGTCTTTCCCGGTTTCGATGGGGGCTCGAACTGGGGAGGTGGCTCCTTCGATCCCGCCACCGGCTTGTACTACATCAACTCCCACGATGAGCCATGGATAATGACCCTGGTGCCTGCTCCGGATGGGGCCGGGTACCCTTACACGCACACCGGGTACAATCATTTTGTCGACCCGGAAGGGTATGCGGCCATCAAGCCTCCCTGGGGACAGCTTACCGCTTTCGACCTGGGCAAGGGCGAGATCGCGTGGCAGGTGGTGCTTGGGGAATTCAGGGAATTGACCGCGCGCGGTATTCCCCCCACGGGTACGCAGAACATCGGCGGCTCCATCGTCACGGCGGGCGGGATTGTCTTTATCGGCTCAACCCAGGACGAAATGTTCCGCGCCTTCGACAAGACCAATGGCAAATTGCTGTGGCAGGCGCAACTCCCCGCGGGCGGCTACGCCACCCCTTCCACCTATGAGGCCGGGGGGAAGCAGTATGTGGTGGTGGCGGCGGGCGGCGGAGGCAAGCCGCGCACACGCTCCGGCGACGCGTACGTCGCGTTTGCCCTGCCGTAACGGAGCTTCGAGACGAATGATAATACCGTGCCGAAATATCCGGAGATTGCAGGTCCTCGGCGCCCTCTTTGCCGCGCTTGGCCTTACCGCTGGCACGGGAATGGTCGCTCAAGTTAAGCCGCCAGCCGCGCCGGTTCCCAAGCCGCAGCCGATCCCCTTCAGCCACAAGCTGCACACCCAGTTTGTGCAAGACTGCCAGGATTGTCACCAGATTTCATCCGATGGCTGGACCATGGGTTACCCTCCCGAGGCCAAGTGCATGACCTGCCACGCCACAATCAAGGCGGATAGCCCTGCTATCAAGAAGCTCACGCAATACGCCATGCAAAAGCAGCCGGTACCATGGGTGCAGATCTACAAGGTCCCCGACTACGTGTACTTTTCCCACCGGACGCACGTCAGGAAAGCTAGACTCGATTGTGAAAACTGCCATGGCCCCGTGCGCGAGCGTGATGTATTAACCAAGGAGAAGAACCTCACCATGGCGGCCTGCATCGCTTGTCACAAGGAAAAAGGCGCGGCCGTCGGCTGCCGCACCTGCCACGATTCGATATGATGCCCCTTCGTTGCTGCCCCACGAGTGCGACGCGGGATTATCGGGGAGGGTAGGCTTTGGTTTTGCCATTGCGGCTGTTGGTCACAGTGAAGCTGCCGTCGAGCTTTGCCAAAATCTTAATCCAGCTCACCTTCGCGTCCTGATGCATATTCACAATAAAGGGTTCTGGGGCATTCTCAGCCTGGGTGGCGTTCTGGGCGTAGTGCAACTGCCACACATCCTCGATGCCGGGTGAAGAGCCTATGGTCTGCAGCGCTTCGGGCGAGCCACCCTTGGTTGCGCCGTTATTCACAATGGCGACGCGGGGCTTGAGTGCATGAACAATCGCCGGGGCGTTGGACTCATTCAGGCCGTGGTGGGTGCTGAGGTAAACATCAATCATTCCCAGTTTGTTGTTTGGGCAGGCGAGGGACAGTTCCTTGTTCCAAGTCAAATCGCCCAGGTCGACCATGCGAAACAGGCCGAATGATATGATCATCCCAATCGATTGGGCATTCTCGGAGGGATCGGCCTCACGCGGATTCGTGCTTGTGCAGAGCGGATTGGGTTCGCCGGCTCCAGGGAGAGGGCGAGTTATTCCCTGCCCTGTTGACGCCACCACACGCACGTTGACGCCTTCGAGAGGGATTCGATCCCCCGCCCTGACAATCAGGTGCGAGGCGCGGTCCCTCGCCTGAACGTAGGCATGGAAGAGATCGTCGGCTTCTTGCCCGCTCTCGACGCTGTGCCCGTGGTCGACGAAGGTCCCCACGGGCAAGCGTTCTGTGAGTTGCGGAACGCCTCCCACGTGATCCATGTGGTAGTGAGTGACAACCAGGTAATCGATGCGGGTGATCCCCGCCTGCCCGGCGACAGCAGCAATGCGGTCCGCATCGCGGCCATTGAATCCCGGCCACCCGGCGTCCACCAGCATCGACCTGCCGGAAGGCGCCACAAAAAGGGTGGATTGGCCCCCTTCCACGTCAATGAAGTACACCTGAAGCGTTTCGGCCGCCGGCAGCGGCAAAGCGAGAAACGCCAACGAAAGAACCAGGATCAGCGTGCGCATGAGCCGCATTCTAGAGTATTCCACTGTGCACCTTGGTTTTCCGCCTCGTCGCGGTGGCGCGGCACGCCATGACCGCCAACCAGCATTCTCCGTTACATCACCGCGTCACATCGCTGATGGTGATACGGTGATTGGCGTCCCAACCGGCGTAATAGAGTTCGACCCTCAAGTCCGGCCGCTCCTTGACAAGCGCCGCCCGCGCGCGCCGCAGGTCTTCTTCCTGGCGCTCCCGGGGTTCCGTGGAGGAGTGTAGGTGAAACGGCAACTCCTTATACCAGCCGCAATCCTGATGTTGGATCAAAATCAGCCGCGTCAAGTGGTGCTCCTCCACCAGGAACCGAGACCATTTCCAACCGACCCATGAGAACTTCGGCAAATACTCCACCAAGGTCAGGCACTGGGGGCCGCCAGGCAATACAAGAACGTCATAATTCTCGTCGAGGCTAAGATTGACATCCAGGAATTCGTGAAACCCGGCCTGGAAACGGTGATCGCTGCAATGAATCGCCAGGACTTCCGCGTCCATCTCGTGAAGCGTGGCGGAGAGTTGAATGGTCGGCATCTATTCTCCCTAGGCCCCCTCATTAGTTTTAACTGCAGGCTTCGAAGTCGCTGCCGACTTCTCCTCCAGGCCGAGTTGTGAAAGCACGGTAGGCACGTTCAAGCCCAAGGCTTGCAGTTGCTGGAGCAGGCTGAACACCAGGCCGGGTCCCGCTTGGGCGATGCGCCCGATGCCGCCCGTACCTCCCGCCGCCCCGTTACCCTGCTCAATGACCACCACTTTATCGATGTTCCCGAGTGGAGCCGCCACCGCGCCAAAAATCCCGGCCGACGCCTGCAACACGCTGGGAAGTTTCTCCAGCAAGGTTTGCAATTTGGCGGCATCATTGAATTGGCGCCAAGCTTCGGCCTTCTTCAGGATGGCCTGAGCTTCCGCCACACCCTGCGCCTCAATGGCGCGCGCTTGCGCCAAGCCCATGGCCTCAATTTTTGCCGCTTCCGCCCGGCCTTCCGCCTCCACCGCCGCGGCGCGTCCCAGACCTTCCTGCTTCAACTTTTCCTGCTGCGCTTCAGCCATGGCGATCTGTGCGGACCTTTCGCCCTCGGCTTCTAAAATGGCGGCCTGCTTTTTGGCCTCGGCGCGCACAATGGCCGCCTGCCGCTCCGCCTCCGCCGCCTTGATCACCGTCGCTTCCAGCTCTTTCTGCTTGCGCAGAACTTCCTGCTCTTGCACGCCGATCTGTTCCTGCGTGCGCGTCCTTTCCACGCGCACTTCTTCCGCCACCACCGCCTGCTTTGCTTTTGCTTCCGCCAAGGGTCCGGCCTGCGCAGACTTGGCCTTCTCCATTTCAATTTCGGCCTGGTACTGCGCTTGCCGCACCTGGAACTCACGATTCGCGCTGGAAATATTGGCGTCCGCGTCGAACTTCGCCTTTTCGCCTTCTTGCATCGCCTGAGCGGATTTAATCTTGGCGTCGCGCGTGGCCTCCGCCTCACCAATCGTCCCGTCGCGTTTCACTTCCGCCGTGCGCTTCTTGCCCAGCGCGTCGAGATAGCCCTCTTCGTCGCTAATGTCCTGGATGGTCAGCACGTCCACGCCAATGCCCATGCGCTCCAGGTCGAGCGCCGCTTCCGACGTGAGCTTTTGGGCAAAGCTGGAGCGGTCGCTGTTCACCTCCTCCACCGTCAGCGTGCCGAGAATCGAGCGCAGATGGCCCTCCAGGGTTTGGAAGATCACCTTTTGAATGGTGTCATGCGTCATGCCCAGGAAGCGCTCCGCCGCGGCGGACAGCGAGATGTCGTCACCCTTGATCTTTACGTTGGCGACCGCCTTCACGGAAATCGGCACGCCCTTCAGGGTGTAGGCGCGCTTGATTTCGAGGGGAATCGTAAAGACGTTGAGGGAAAGGTAATCCACCTGCTCCAGCAATGGCCAGCGAAAGGCCGCGCCGCCACGCACCATGCGATAGCCGATGATGCGGCCGTCGGCCGTCTTGTGGTGGCGGCCACTGAAGATGGCCACGGCGTTGGGCGGCACTTTGATGTAGTTCTTGGCGAAACGGGAAATGGAAATCAGCAACGCAATGGCGGCAATTGCTGCCAGAATGATAACGAATGGCGGAAATGGCATAATCCTCCTCCTGAAGGCAGTGGTTGGTTTCTGCCTTGTTACTCTGCTCGGTCCACCAGCAACACTTCCCCCACGATGGATTGGATCTTCACCAGCATGTTGGCCGGAATCTCCTCATTATTCGCCGCCCGTGCGACCTTCTCCACCACCGTGTCACCCAGCGTGCAACGCACCTGGCCCATACCACCTTTGGGTATGGCGACGCTGACCTGCGCCATGCTGCCCACCAAGTCACTGGTCCGGACATGACTGGAGGCTTGCTGGCTGTAAAGGAAACTGGCGAAAGCGTAAATCACTCCCGCGAACAGCACTCCGCCTCCAAACCCCATCGCGGTGCTCACGCCCACCCCGTAACCAGCGTGGATGCCGATGGCGCCGAAACTTCCGAAGGCCGTGACGAAGACGCTCAAGATTCGACTGCTCAACAGGCTGGGCCCGGCGGCGTGACCGTCGGCGTCGTGGTCAAAATCGCCATGTTCGAACATGTCACCAAAAATGGAACTGCCAATCAGAAAGACGAAGCCAAAAACCGCGATTGCCAGGAAGGTGATAAACGCCGACGTGCTCGCCAGAAGTATCATAATGGTGCCTTTGCCTCAGGAGAGGGCCTTGCACCTCACCAGAAACTGTCGCTAGGCGGACGATTACCGCGTACAGTGATGGCTACTCTAAGGCCGCCTCGTGGTGAAGTCAAGGCGAGTTAGGGGACTTAAACGGACCAGGGAATCTTGAGGGGAGAGACTAGGGCACGAAGTACATTATCCAACCCAGCACCAGCGCCACGCCCACAAACGTGCCAAATACTTTGGCGCCGTACAGAAACCGCTCACGCGGGGTGTTCTTGCTCAGGACCCCGAAGACTACGGAGACGAAAAAGGAGAACAGCAGCATTGCTGGAAAGTGTGGAAGAGCCATATTTAACCTGGTGAACAGTGGGCATTGCACAGTGAACAGTCTCAAACAACCCCTACTCACCCCTGTCCACTTTTCACTGTCCCCTGCCTTTAAGGCTTGCGCCCCATAGCAATGTCGTACGTATCCAAAATTGACAACGTGTTCAGCATGCCGGCCGCCACAAGGAAGGCCGTCCCGAAGTCGGCACTCACAAAGAGTGGGTTTCCCCCGGAATAGCCGAAGAAGCGTGCCGCCGGCATCAATAGACCCACACACAATTCGCCAAAGTACCCCAGCGTTTGGAGGTATGAATCCGTGCCGGTACTGAAGAACTGGCCCTGCATGGCGAGCCCCATCGCAAACATCGCGACAATCGCTGAGAAAAGAATGAGCGCGCGCCACTTCCTTCCCAACAGGAAGTGGCCCAGACCCGGTACGAGCCACGCCGCCACGCACAAACGCACCAAAGTTGCCAGCTTGGGAGGAGCGGGTCGGGAAACGGCTTCTTGCGCAACTTTATTGGCCATGGGTTAGGACCAGGATCGGTGATTTGCGACTTGGGACGGGCCTCCTGCGGCCTGCATCCTGGAATCAATAATCCCGGATCGTAATGTTCAAACTAACACAAGTCGTCAGGGTGCGGCAAGGATAGGAACAATTGCGCCTTGAATTTCACCGGTCACACGTGCGTCGCGAGCCCCGGTGAAAACATTGACTTCACTCCGGATGCCGAACTTGTGCATATAGATCCCGGGCTCGATGGAGAAGCAGGTGCGGGCCATGATGCGGCGCTCGTCGTGAGTTTCGAAATTGTCCATGTTGGCGCCATTGCCGTGCACGTCCTCGCCAATCGAATGCCCCGTTCGATGCACAAAAAAGGAACCGTAGCCCCGCCGCTCAATAACCTCGCGGGCGGCATCGTCAACCTGATAACCGTAGAGGAGGCGTCCTGCCTGGAGAGACTTCTGCACCAGGTAGATGGCGGCATCGCGTGCTTCCCGGACCACGTCAAATACCTTGGCGTATTCCCCCGGAACCTTGTCGCCCACGTAGCCCGTCCATGTGATATCGAAATAGACCGCTCCGGGTTTGTTTTGCTTGCCCCACACGTCCACTAAGACAAAGTCACCGGCGCGTATGGGCATGGATGCTTCCCGAGAGGGGGCGTAGTGCGGATCGGCGGTGTTCGCATTTACCGCCACGC
This sequence comes from Terriglobia bacterium, assembly GCA_035501695.1. Classification (GTDB taxonomy): domain Bacteria; phylum Acidobacteriota; class Terriglobia; order UBA7540; family UBA7540; genus Bog-366. Next base: position 13,050 of record DATJVT010000046.1, read on the forward strand.
AAGGGGGCTCATCGGCAATCAATCCGCCTGCTGCCAGGACCCGGACCATCTCCTGCTGCACATCGTATTCGCTGATCTGCTTGCCGGCGGCAGCCGCCTCACGGATCGTGGCGAAGGCCGCGCGCACCGACCTATGGACCACCTGCCCGGCGGCCAGATGCGATTGCCACTGTTCCTCGGACCAGCATGCCTCAAACTGCTGAACCAAGTCGGCCGATGAAACCACCTCCACGCCGCAACTCTTCACCAACTCCACGGTGCCGGCGTCAACCAGGCCCACGTAAGGAATGTTGTTGAGGGCCGAGTATTGCATTGCCACTGCCTTCCTGCCGTGCAACAACTTACTTACCCCCTCCCGTTGTTCCCGCCAGGAAGAGTACCGCTCCTCCGTGCCCGGCAAGGCCCCGAGATTGTGGGCCTCAATTCGGTGAAGGAGCTTCCCGGGCTCTCCATCTTTCGGAATGAAGTAGTACCAGCGGCGCGTGCACATTGGAGGGTTAATGCCGAGCACTCGATAGGCAATAGGATCGCGCCGGTGATGGTCATAAAAAAGCCAACCGTCGAGTTTGGCCTCTCGGAGCGCTGCTTGAATATCATCGAGATTCATAACTTCCTCCCCGATCTGATTGGAAGGCTGTGAGCATCGAGTTTCAAACACTGCTCTGTCTTTCTCTCGGTCCCTGCTCTTCGCCCGGCTGGAAGACCATATTATAAATCACCATCAGCACTGCACCTGCCAACCCTACCGCGGTCACCACCCACCACATCTGCTGGGGCCGGCGCAGGACGTCTCCAAAGTGATGGAGAAGATATCCTCCCAGTGGGCCGGCGATGAAATACCCGATGGCGATGGGAAGGAAAGCATAACCCATGTAGAGTCCCTGCTGTCCGGAAGGCGCCAGCCGGGAGATATATTCGTAGTAGCGGGCGGACTGAGTCATTTCCCCGAGGGCCAGGACCACCAGCGCGGCGACAAGCCCCAGCGTGGAAGGAAAGACCACCAGGATCAGCCACGCCAAGCTTGAGATGACGAGGCCAAGGGTCATGGCCGGAAAGGTAGGAATTCTGCGCGTTAAGTAGCTGACCAGAATCTGGAAACAGATCACCGCCAGCGCGTCAACTGAAAGGACCAGGTCGGCATTGGCATTGGGGTCGACGAAACCGCGCAGGAAAAGCGGCGCCGAAACGAACTCCTGCCAGAACACAATGTAAAAGCTTGAGAAGATCAGCAAAAACAGGACAAAGCGGAAATTGGCCAGCACCACAAACATGTTTCTGATGGCGTCGGCAACGCTGGCCACTCTCAGCTCCTCCGAGCGCGCAGGTTCGCGGAAAAACACCAAGGTGACCAAAAACATCAGAAACACGCTCAAGGCAGACACGCGAAAGACGCTTTCCACGCCCCACCCCATCTTTTTGCGCACCAACCACGCCACAAAAGGGCCCAGAGTGCCACCGATGTTCACCAGCGTATAATAGATCGAATAACCGATGGAGCGAACGTTCGCGGCCGAAGCGCGCGCCGTCGTCCCCGCCACGCAGGGCTTGACCACCGCAGGTCCGAGTGCGGGGATCATCAGAATGCCGAGCACCAGCCACTTGTCACCCAGCGCCTGGCGCAATCCCTGCATCCATGGCGCGGAGAGTGATCCGAGGAGATAGTAACCCAACGTCATGACCAGATAGGCAAACATCAGGGCGTGCCGAAAACCGAATCGGTCCGCCAGCGTCCCACCCATTACCGGCAGCAGCCAGACCACGAAGCCAAAGATCCCCATCATCCAGCCGGCAAGTTCCTTGGAGAAGTTGAGCTGCTCAGTCAGGTAGATGGCCAGTACCGCGCTGGCGCCGTAGTAAGCGAGGCGCTCAAACAACTCGGTGAAATTCGCCACCCAGAAAGCGCGTTCGAAGCCGGTGCGAATTTCACCCCAGCTCTCACTTAAGCTCACTTCATCCTCTCCCTATTCGCATGGTGCGAGTATCGAATTTCGAAAGTGTGGCAAGCGTCGAGCTTCGAATTTCAAGTTTTGATACTGCTTGTCACTTATCACTTGTCACAGCCTCATCAATTTCGGCGATGCACTCCTGCGGTGTCCGCCCCGTCACCCGCAACAACTTCCGCCGCGCCTTGTGGCCGGAAACGATAACCACGCAGGCCAGTGGGACATGCAAGAGGCGTGCAAGCATGCGAATGCAAGCCTCGTTGGCCTGACCCTCGGCCGCCGGGGCGTGCAGTTCCAGGCGTAGTTCACCCGACGCGTCCACTGTCAAACGCTCGCGCGAAGCGCGGGGTTTGACCCGCAACCAGAAACTTAAGATTTCGCCGTCCACCTTGAATTCAGGCATCGTGTAAAGACCGAGAGTGGAAAATCGAAACTCGAAAATCGCCAAGGTTTGATCCTCGAGTTTCGATCCCCGTCTTCGCGGCTCTCACTGCCGCGCACCGAAAATCGCGGTCCCCACGCGCACGATCGTCGCGCCTTCCTCGATGGCGACCTCAAAATCGTGGCTCATACCCATGGAGAGCTCCCGCATCGAAACGTTGGGCAGGTGGCGTGCACCGATTTCTTCGGCCAAGCCGCGAAGCCGGCGGAAGTAGGGCCTGACGTCCTCCGGATTTTCCATGAACGGCGGGACGACCATCAGGCCGCGCAGGTCCAGGGATGCCAAGGCCGCAACCTGCTCTGCCAGGGTGGCAGCATCCCCGGCACCAAGACCCGATTTGGAGGTTTCCTCGCCGAGATTTACCTCAATCAGTACCGGCATTCGCGGTTCGCCCGGACGGGCGGCCGCCGCAAGCTTTTCCGCCAAGCGCCCGGAGTCGAGAGAGTGCACCCATTGAAACAGTTCGCGAGCTACTCGCGCCTTGTTGGACTGAAGATGTCCAACCAGGTGCCACGTTACCGCCAAATCGGCAAGTGGTGCATGCTTGGAATTCGCCTCCTGCACTCGGTTTTCGCCAAAATCGCACAGACCGGCCTCAAACGCCGCGCGAATTAGATCCACCGGGTGCGTCTTTGAGACGGCTACCAACCGCACCTCTTCCCGCCGCCGACCGCTGCGCGCGCAGGCAGCCGCAACTCGCTCTTCTACCCGGGCGATATTTTCGGCAATATTCGTGACCATTTCCGCCGGAGGACTCGGGCGCAGCGGGCCACGCACGAGTGCGTTTGACATGGCGATTTTAAGCCCTGCCATTTTAACACTCCCTTGCTTTGCTTGCAGAAACCTTGTTACGTAGGGGAACGAATGTTAGGATGCAGGACTGACGCCATATGAAGCCCGGCCTATTCATTACTTTCGAAGGTCTAGACGGCACTGGAAAAAGCACGCAACTTCGTCGCGCTGTCCGCTATCTGCGCCGACGCGGCCAGCGGGTGCGGGTGACGCGCGAGCCCGGCGGAACCCGCACGGGAGAGCGTGTCCGGGAAATTCTGCTGGCCTCGACCACCGGAAAGCTCGCGCCCCTGGCGGAGTTGGCCTTGATGTACGCGGGGCGCGCCCAACTTCTGGAAGAGGTAATTCGGCCAGCTCTGGCCCGCGGAGAGGTGGTGGTGAGCGATCGTTATAACACGGCATCGTTCGCCTATCAGGGTTATGGGCGCGAATTGGGCACGACCACTGTCCGCGCATTCGATCGTGTTATTTGCGGCAGGACGCAACCGGACTTAACCATCGTCCTTGACCTGGACCCCGGGCATGCGCTGGGCCGAGCACGCGGCGATACGCGGCGCGGGGCGCGGCTTGATCGCATCGAAGCGCAAGGCCTGGATTTTCACCGGCGGGTGCGCGCCGGATATCTGGCCGTGGCCCGCCGTTCGCCGCAACGTGTTAAGCTGGTGCGCGCCGACCAGTCAATTGTCGAAATCCAGCGCCGGGTGCGCGCGCTCATCGACCACGTGCTCTCCCGGCGCGGCCAGAAGCAGCTAGGGCAGAATGGGAAGCAGAAGTCCAGGGTCAGCGATCACACCCGAACAGCTTGACTCGCGGCTTCCGGCCCCCAACGCGGTGCGCCCCGTGTGGGGGACTCCGAAAATAGCAGCAACGAATGCAAGCAGACTATTCATAATTCAGAGTTCATCATTCAAGCACATGGGGTTTGATTCCTTTCTTGGTAACTCGGAAGTAGTGGCGGCCGTTCGCGAAATGCTGACGAGCGGACGGGTACCCGGAGCTCTGCTTCTTACCGGGCCGGAGGGAGTCGGCAAGAAAACACTAGCCCTGATGCTGGCCAAGGCGCTGGTGTGCGAACGCGGAACCATAGATTTCTGCGATCAGTGTGCACGATGCCGCAAGGCGGACCAGATGTTCGACGCCGCCCGGGAAGATCTGGCCCGCCGCCGTGAAACTAAAGATTTGCCGCGTCGGGTGGAAAGCCTGGTCTACTTCGACCTCCAGATCATTGAACCCATCACGAAGTTCATCCTCACCGATCAAATCCGCCAGTTGCGCACCGTTGCCTACACGCGGCCGTTCGAATTTTCGCGCCGCGTTTTTGTTATCGATGAAGCGCAAACTATTCATTGGCAGGCCATCGACCTCTTGCTCAAGGTGCTGGAGGAACCCCCGGAGTCGACCAGTTTCATCCTAATTTGCCCCAACGCCTTCGAACTACGCTCCACCATCCGGTCGCGTTGCATGCGGATGGCGCTCAAGCCCGTGGATTTGGCTCTCATCCAGGGACTGCTGGCACGGGAGAAGAAGTTCACCGAACCCCAGAAGGCGCTCGCTGCTCGCGTGGCCGCAGGGAGCGTGGCCCGGGCGCTGGCGTTTGATCCCGCTGAGTATAGTCGGCAGCGCCAACCCTGGCTGGATTTCCTGGAAGCCTTAGCACGCCGCGGCGCTCACGGGGCGTCGGCGGATTGGCGGCAGGTATTGGACTCCGCTCGCTCCCTGGCAGAGAATCGGGACGATTTTGAAGGGACGCTGAAGATTGGTTACTCCCTTCTCGCTGATCTGCTGCACGCCCTGCTGGAGCAATCCCCGGATAAGCTGGTAAACGTTGACTTGACGGCCCGAATCCAAGGCCTGGCTCCCATGCTGACCCTCGGCGGAATCGAAAGGCTAAAGGCCGGGTTAGATCAAGCCTACCGCCTGCAAATTCGCAATGTAAACCCCCAACTCGGATTTGAGACCCTGGGCATTGAAAGCAGATTGTCGATAGCCGAGCGACAGTGAACGCAGACATCCATCGCCATCATTGACCGGTGATCGAAAATATGTTGGCATGGGCAACGGGAAACATCCTCCAGTCATCCAATACAATGTATTCTGAGCGGCCACCGCTGTTGATTCGATAAAAAGCATACGAAAGCGTGCCCATCCTGGCTAAAACGATTGCGCCCTGTTTGTGCGTATGTTACCATTCACTCCATTCGCGGCTGTCTTCCCTGCAAGGTTGCTTTCTTGTTGGCCGTATGAGGTCGGGACTCTAGGCGAAGCGTCCCCGGCAAGGAGTGGCGAGCCGTGCTTTTTTACCGGCAAAAAGAGGAACCCTCATCATACTGTTTGGGTTTCAGGAGCAAATTAAGATGAACCGACGATTAATCCGCCCCACCCTGTCGGACGTACAGGACCAATTGGGGTCACGCATGCAGCGAAAAAAACCTGCTCCGCCAGAGCAAACCAACGCCGAGAACTTTTACTATCTTAAACAGATGCAGGCCCGCACCCCGATGGTCGTGATTCTGGACCAGGGGGAGACCATTCGCGGAGTTATCGAATGGTATGACAAGAGTTGCATCAAAGTCCACCGGCCAAACGAGCCCAACTTGCTGGTCATGAAGTCGTGCATCCGATATATGTATAAAGATGGCGAATCCCGCTCTGGGGCAAACCACCAGGGGGACGACCATCAACCGGAGGAATTAGAATAAGGTTGGACTGGCGGCAAGGGCCGCGCCGTGGCACAAACCGGCCTAAAGGTGACCCTGGACAAGAATCCGGAAGCCCCAGAAACCGCAAATGACGTTCGCCAGCGGAAAAAACTCCGTTTGCCCCAGGTGCCCAGATACCCCCGCTCGACGCTTGACACCCTGCCAGGGCTCACCTAGCATAGTTTTGTGCAATTATTCCGAACAACGGATTCCCAAGTGAAAGGTTTCAATAATCTGCAATTCGGCGTGCGAGTCCATCGGTACCGCGTTCCATTCCTCAAAATGTTGTGGCGCACCGGAGGGTTTGTCGCGGGGGTGGCTTCGGCAATTCTCCTACTCGCGGGCGTGGTTCTGGGGCAGCAGGAAGAAAAGCCCAAGATCCCGGGCCTCGACAAGATCATCAGTGCTAACGAGCACCTGATGTTTACCGGCACCGTCAAATCGCTCGACGAGAAGCACAACACCCTTAGCGTAAGCTCGGTGGAGGGAGGAGACACGGAAATCTTCCCCATCAAACACGGCACGCATGTGGAAACCGCTGACGGTTTCCGGAAAAAACTGGACGTCCTCTCCCCCGGGACCCGCATCAATGTTTATTACGATCAGCGCTCCGACCGCCGAACGGTGACTCGCATCGAGCTGTTCACGAGTGAATCTAAGAAAAAGGCGCCATCCTCCTAGCCGGGTCGAGGCGGGTTGGCACTGGATTCTCGAGGGATTGGCATGCGCATCGGCATTACCTGCTATCCCACTTATGGCGGCAGCGGTGTGGTAGCAACGGAACTGGGGATCGAACTGGCCGCACGCGGCCACGACATCCACTTTATCAGCTACGCGATGCCCGTGCGGATCACGGAAGCGTCCGGCCGTATCCACTTCCATGAAGTGGAGATGCTTAATTACCCTCTCTTTGACCACCCCCCTTACACCCTGGCGCTCGCCACCGCCATGGCCAACGTGGCGGTAAACGAATCACTTGACCTGTTGCATGTGCACTATGCAATTCCGCATTCGGTCAGCGCCTACCTGGCGCGCGCCATGCTGAAGCCCCGCCGCCTGCCTTTTGTCACCACGCTGCACGGCACAGACATCACCCTGGTGGGATTGGATCGCTCGTATCTCCCCATTACGAAGTTTTCCATCGAGCAGAGCGACGGGGTAACGGCCATCTCTCAGTACCTTCGCGATATCACTCAGCACGAATTCGAAATTCGTCGCCCCGTCGAGGTAATTCCTAACTTCGTCAACTGCGACGTTTTCACTCCCGCCAATGGAAAATGCCGCCGCGAGGAATTTGCTCCGCAGGGAGAGAAGGTGCTGGTCCATTTGTCGAATTTCCGGCCCGTCAAACGAGTTCCGGACGTCATTGAGATCTTTGCTCTGGTCTGCCAGGAGATTCCGGCCAAGCTTCTGATGATTGGCGACGGGCCGGATCGGACGGTCGCGGAGTGGATGGCGCGCGAGAAGAAAATCTATTCTGATGTGGTCTTTCTCGGCAAGCAAAATCAGGTGCAGGATCTCCTAGGCTGCGCTGATGTACTGCTGTTGCCCAGCGACCTGGAGTCCTTCGGCCTGGCGGCGTTAGAAGGAATGGCGTCAGGCGTCCCCGCGGTGTGCTCCCGCGTGGGGGGGGTACCCGAGGTGATTCAGGATGGCGTGGAGGGATTCCTCGTCGAGCCTCGCGACGTCAAAACCATGGCCGCCCGAGCATTAGAAATCCTAACGAACCCCACACGGCAGGGCGAGATGGCAAGCGCCGCCCGTCAGCGAGCCCTCCGCAATTTCTGCAGCGGCAAAATCATCCCCCTCTATGAAGATCTTTACCGGAGAGTCCTCGGTGAAACCAAGTAAGCAGTAGGCAGCGAGCAGTAGGCAGAAGGCAGCCCGCTTTACTGAGGTGTCACTTCGCCCTCGTAATGCTCCCTCCAAGCGTGACCGTTCTGATCTAGGTAATCAGCATCGAGATCGAATTTGATAAGGATGCCGGAATCCTTGGAGATCCACGCAGTTCCTTTGCACTCCTTAAGGGTTGTCAAAATCCTACGGGCGGCATCCAATCCAATCTTCTGTGTCGCCGTAGCCATCGTGGTGTCAAAGACAAATTTGTCGACGGGGATGGTTTTCACCAGGTCGGCGCTGGGCGGGCCGGTTACGCTGGCTCCCACCGCGATGACAAAGTTGGGGCTAGTGATCGCTCCCAGCGTCGCCAGGTTGGCCATGGCCCAATTCAGGTCGTCGCCCTTTTTTGCCTGGATTGTACGAGTTGTGGACCCGCGCATTTCCGTGACTTTGATCTCTTCCGGAGAGATGTCCGCTTCCTGCGTCACCGGACCAATTTCAGGGGGCAGCGTCTTGTCACGCGTGTACTTGTCGCTGACGTTCTCCTGCCCCTGGAAGGAAAAATGGAATGACGTCTTTGGTTTGCTCATCGCGTCTGTCAATTTGTTCCCGCCCTCACTCAGCCGCCGCGCATCGGTCAGATTGGGCCGCGAAGTATGGGTCCCAGGTGACATACTCTCGAGTGGCGTTGACTTCTTACTGCACGCCAACAGAACGGAAATGAGAATAATGTTCGCCATCACAGCCACCAATAGAGCGGGAGGGTTTGCGAATTTCATCGTGGTGCGACTCCTGTTCATCAGAATCCGCCGGTGGCTACCGGTCGGGAGACTGGCGGGCATTCTATTCACAAGAATAGCGGAACGCAACGGCCAGCCCTACACTTTGCCGTTTCATTTGCTGTTCTTCGCGGCGCAATGGCAAGAAGTTATAAGCGCGCCAAACGACATGGCACCCCAACCTGGGGACTCGAGCACTCCACCCTGCGATCGTCCCTCCGGACGGCCCGGATCAACGGTCTAACACCGATCAATCAGAGGGGACAATGGCACTGCAGATGGCCTCTGTGGTGACGGTCTCAACCCCGGCGGCAGCCATATCCTCGAGGGCCGTGCGACCTCCCTCGGCAGTAATGGCTTTAATCGCGTCCACCACCACGTCGACCTTGAAGTTATGCTGGCGCAGGGCCAGGGCGGTGGCGAGCACGCAGAATTCCGTCGCGACGCCAAAAACCACCGCGCGCCGTGAACCAAGAGCGTGCAAGACTGCATCGAAATTGGAATTGTCCTGAGGGGAATACGTGGTCTTTTCCAAGATAAACTGGCCGGCCCAACGGCCTGTTGGGCGAAAGGCACCAGGATGGCGGGGAATGACCACGGGCGCCGGGAACCTCGTCTGGGGAATGCGCCGTTGGCCAGGGGTCCCGACAACGCAATGGGGCGGCCACATCTTGAATTCCGGGTCATCGAGCGCGTGCGCATCCGCA
>DATJVT010000047.1:0-5052 GCA_035501695.1 Terriglobia bacterium
CGGGTAAACGCCGCGCTGAAGTGGCCGGCGGCTTGATGAGGAGGAGCGGAATGGGCAAGCCGGGCGATGATTGCAGCTCGACTCCTTCCACCGAAAGGCCCGAGAACGATTTGGTCCAGAGCGCGCGACCTGCGAGCGGCGCGGGAGGTTCAATATCTCCGAGCCTGGCTGCCAGAGCCGCGCGCAGGTAGGGGATTCGTTTCCCCGGCGCCAGCGTGGCGAGTTTCGCGCGTGCTGCCGCCAATTGTGTCGCGGCGATTCCGTGCGCGATTTCGCTGGCGGTCTTCGGCCGGCGTTCGGCCGCCGCCTGGGGCGTCAGGCACATCAGGTCGGCCTCCGGACGAACATTGTGATACTCCCCGGCCGGAACCGGGAAATCGAGCCAGCGGGCGAGGATGGGATAAATCTGCTGGCGCAAGTAAACGCCCACGTTGGTGCACTCGCCGGGGCCCGGGAAGGGCCCGTATCCATGCACCTCCGTGAGGTGGTCCGGCTGACCATAGAGACTGAACACCCGCCGGTAGCGCGCCCAGGCAAGCTCCTTCTCCACGCCGCTGGGCCACGTGACCTCGAAGGAGTAAACCAACGGGCGCGGCGCCACCGACGCGCAAATCATCCAGGGAAAGAACTGGCCCGACATGCTCTGGCGCAGGCAGCGGGTGGATTCCCACTCCCCCCAGCCGGGGTCGGCCGTAGCGAAATCGTAGCGCCTCGGGCCCTCGGTGTAGTGTTGCTCCGGTCCCGCTTCCCCGAAGTTGAAAGGCAGCACGGCGGCGATGCGCGGGTCGAGCGCGGCAGTGACCGCGGCGGGATCGCCCCCACCCGCCACGGCGCCCAGCAGCACGATACGGCGGGGGTCTATTTCCGGCCTTTCGAGCAGCAGATCGACTCCCCGCATCAGGTCCCAGGCCATCCATTTCATGAGGGTTTCCCCGGCCAGGTAGAGCTGCGTCGCCAGGGCATAGCGCGAGTAGTAGCTTTCACGCGGCCAGGGCTGCGACTGCAACCGTTCGCCGGCCCCAAGCTGGTCCATGATGAGGACGGCGGTCCCGCTGCGCGCCCAGGTCATGCCCATGTCCTGAAGTTCGGATTGCGTCTTGGGTGCGTGATGACTGTGGACGACGATGATTGCGGGTATTCGCCCGGTGGGCTTCGCGGGGAGGTAGAGGTTCGCCGTCACCACCAGCCCCGGGCGGCTTTCATAGATGACGTCCTCCAGAGCAAAACCGTCGCCATAATCCAACCTCCGGGTCACGGCGGCGTGCAAGGGCGTCCGCTCCGGAAAAGGTCCCAGGGAATTCCTCAAGGCGGTCAGCCGCTGATCCCGAAACGCCTCCCAATCCTCCCGAGTGCTGACTTTCTCCCAAGCGCCCCGTTCGGCCACCGCAGCCTGGGAAACGCGAGATTGCAGATTTTTCTCCCACATCTCCGCGACGCCTAGTTTGGCGCGCTCATCCGGCGACCAGACGTTGTGTGGAACGGACGCCAAAGCCACAACCACTGGATCGCCGGACTCAGCACGAGCGGCGGGCGGGGTTGGGGTTCGCCAGTCCTTTTCCACCACTGGCGGGCACTCGGGGTTGGAACCACTCGAATGCAGTTCGAAGGCCAGGGGAGCATTGACTCCCGGCCAGCGCCAGCGCAATTCCAGTGCATCGGGCCGCGGTGCGCGGATCCTCTCTGCCATGATGAACCCGATCCCGGCCAGCCGGGCGACGGGAATTGCCGCTTCCACGTTCCAGCCCTCCGGGCCAAGGGCAGCAGCAGCGCGAACCGCCTGCTGCGGGTCGCCGGAGGTTCCGCCGGGATCGACACTGTACGCACCGAGGGGATTCACGGTAAGCGTCAAGGTCTTATTTGCGCCATCGGCCGCATGATAGCGGATGGTCCAGACGACCTGATCCTCCCTCCACCAGGTGGGATCATGGCCGGTCGATTTGGCGACGATGCGGCCGGTCTCCGGGAGGCGCGCACTGAGGCACAAATAGCCCCGGCGAACCAGGGCGCGCATGTCCCCTCCCGCCGGGAATGGAGAGCCGAATTCACCGGGTTGGAGGGGCAACACGACGGCGTGCGCCCAGATGTCTTCCCCCGGGCGTCCGTCGATGGTCAGTTCCCCGTCCACAGCGGGAATATTCAGAGTCGCGCCACTTGCGACTGTGGCGGCCAGAACGATGAGAGTAACGAAAATACCGTTGCGCATACGGCTCCTTTGTGTCTCACCCGAAGGCGTTTTCAACGACCAGCCCCGATGGCAGTGTCGCGCGGGCCTGCTCCCATACCCAATGCCACGCGCGACTGCCATCAAGGGGCGCTGGAGATGAGTTGAATTATGCTTGAAGAACCGCCGGAGTTTCCACTGACATGGAAGTGATCAGGCTGGCGATGTGAGTTGCGCAGCGTTCGTCATACTGGCGGTTCGTCCTGCGGCCCAATGAAGCAGGCGTTGGTTCGGACGTAGGGAGGGCTCGCGAGCCGTCCCTACAACTACAGCACGGAGCATTAGACCCTACATGGCAAACCAATCAAACAAATATGGAAACTCCAAGCGCGGAATGTCCGCCGGACGCTAGGCAGGACGACATAAGTTCCTGCGCATTGCCCGTAGCGGCGCTCTCTGGGCGCCCGGATTGTAGCGTCGATCTCCGATCGACGGCGGCGGTCTGAGGCCGCCGCTACAACCGAATGCGCAAGCATTTATGTCGCTCGGTATAGACCCTTCGACCAACGGGCTGACGGATTGGGAAGTCTCTTGCCCTTGTCATTAGGGCAACGGCTGGTGGTTGCCAAAGCCGGGTACCGGACCGGCGGAGATGGAATGGGCGAAGCGTCCGTTGGCTGACGGATTCCTCAGGACACCTGCCCTCATACCCGGTGAAGTTCGACCACCGCCCGTCTTCGGGGGGCCAACGAAGAGACGCGGACCGCAAAATCGGCGGTCCGGGCTACGGACTTGACAACCCAATCTCTATATATGTAGACTTTCTGTGTTCAGACTCGATGCCTCTCACAGAAGCAAGGAGCTGTTCATGAAACCAACTCGAACCCTTTCATCTGCCAGTTTTCTGGTGCTGGCACTTTTGGGAACATTCTTCAACACGGGGACGGCAATTGGAAAAGACTCCAAGGCGCGATTAAGCAGTTGGGACAATCTTCAATCCCTGACGCCCGGTCAGGAAATTCGTGTCATTACAAACAACTTCAAAGCCTACCAAGGTGCGTTCGAGTCGTTTACCGACGGCGGAATCACGCTTCAGCACGCGGCGCGTAAGTACTCGCTGGCCCGCCAAGACATCCTTCGCGTTTCCCAGGAAATAGGGCACGACCACCGGGGGCGAAACGCGTTGATTGGCATGGCCGTCGGAGCAGGCGCCGGCCTCGCGATTGGGCTGACCGCTAATCATGTCATATGGAGCCACGTAAACTGCGACGAAGGCCCCCAATTCGGCTGCAGTGGCCCCCCGAATCCGCACTGGGGGATCATCCTCACGCCTCTTGGTGGGCTAGGCGGTGCCATCATCGGTGGTTTGATACCGACGGGCGGATGGCGTGACGTCTACCGCGCGCGCTCAAGGCTCACGGGTCACGATCACGGGCCCGACGATTTTTGAGCAAGTAGTAAGCGCGGACCGTCCCGCCTCGCGGGATCTGCGTCTCTTGTCCTTGTCATTAAGGCAAAGGGGTGTTAGTCGTCAAAGCCAACTGCGGGGATCGGCGGAGATGCGGTGGTCAATGCGTCCGTTGGCTGACGGATTCCTCAGGACACCTGCCCGCTCGACCGCCGCCCGTCTTCGGGGGCGCCAATGAAGATACGCGGGCCGCAAAATCTGCGCTCCCAACTTGCCGTGACCGTTCCCCGTCGAACCCCCGAGTCCCGAACTCCGAGTCGCGAGCCCCGAGTCACGAGTCGCGAGCCCCGAGTCACGAGTCGCGAACCCCGTATCCTGTGTCCCGTGTCCCATATCCCGTATTTGACGCTTACGATTCATGCGCCCACTCGCCGCCCCGGCTCATGCGGCAGCCGCCGTTATGTTTTGGAGCATACTGGCACAGAAGGTTTCGAGAAGGTCTTCGTGAATCCCAATGCAATTCGGCTCATTGGTTTTCCTGAGCAGGGCGTGAGGGGAGGTCCTCTGCGATTCATCATTGACCTCTGTTGCCTGGTTCATAAGAAAGTCGATCCCCGCGCCGCGCAAGTTGAGGGTCAAGATCCAGGCGTGACCCACACTCGGGGCTCCGGTTCGAAAGTAGAACCACTTGTGGCGTTCGAAAGACTGAGGCCCCTGAGACACAACATGGCTCGTGGTCGAGTAGTCCTTTTCCCCGGCGCTCACTCGCCGGAGCAACTTCTCCGCGGTCCCGCCTGCCCCCCAGTTGTGAATAGCGTCTTTTATTTGACGTCGAGCGGCCACGGCCGGGAGTTCTTGAATCCAGTAATTCGCGCAGGCCTCCACGGCCTCCCACTTGGGAGCATCCTTCTTATAGGATCCGTCGTAATTGAGGATTTCGGAGTCGGTCGCGCCCGCCAAGCCCGCTGCCTCATCATGCAGCTTTACAGCTTGCTTATGACTTTGATTGTATTTATTCACCGGGGTCTCGGCATAGTAAGGTTGGGCAAGCGCCTCCAGCAAGGAGGCGTAGTCCAACAGGTGAATTTTCGAGATTTTGAGGCCGGCGAGTACGTTCTGCTGCAAGCCGTGTTTGGCATATTCCTGCAATTCCGGGCACGTATCCACGCCTCCTCCGGTTTGCCAGTAGGCCTGTCGCAGGGTTTTTTCCTGGAGGCGCTGGATCTGTCCTTGAGACTTTACGGTGTTCCTCCATAGGTTGTCGATCTGGCCGGCGAGATGCGCCAGGAGGGCCGCGCCCGCCAAGCCCGCAGGCCTATTTGCCCAGATTGCAGTGGCAAGTCCTGCCAGGGTGTTGGGATGGGCTCGCGAATAGGCTTGATAATGGCCAATGTGGTCGCCCGCCTTAAGAAAGGCTGCGGTAGCTGCCCCGAACGCTTTTTGTGTGATGTTATTTTGCTCCAACCAGTTATTGGCGTTATTG
>DATJVT010000048.1:0-14591 GCA_035501695.1 Terriglobia bacterium
ATAAATGTTTTCGGTCAGGTAGTGGTAGTGACCCTCCCCGTAGAAGTGCATCAGACGCGGCATCGGCGCAGTCTACCGCCATGGGCGACGTGTCGCACACATAAAAATCGATGTATGCGCCACCCAGGTTTTCGGATGTGGGACTCGACGGCTCGCGGGTGTATCGTCGCCACTCGGAAGTTGGTCCACGACTTCGGCGATTACTTCCGCTAAGCGCACACTGATTGACTCGGCCAGGGACAATTCTGATCCCGAGCCTGGAAACGCCATCCGGCAGGAAAGAGGTGTTGTAGCCAATCGAGAAACGAGTTTAGGCTTCCTTGTCAGCGGTACCTGCACGATCCCGTTGTTACTATACAGAGCGACATAAATGCTTGCGCAGTCGGTTGTAGCGGCGGTCTCAGACCGCCGCCGTCGATCGGAGATCGACGCTGCAATCCGGGCGCGCAGAGAGCGCCGCTACGGGCAATGCGCAGGAACTTAAGTCGCCCTGTATAAGATCGCCAAACCTGGCACGCCAAAGAGCAGCCCTGAAATGGTTGGCCATGTTGCCGGTGAGAACGGCCTCGTAGTACAGGTACCCACCCAAATTGTGGACACTCCGGGCTCCGGCAAAACGCGGGGGGATCCATGCCAAGCTAGCGCGCAAACTCTTCCGCGACCTGCATGGCGATCTGGGCCCATTCCCAGAGCTTCTTGGGGCCATAGCGCACCGTGGAGATATCCTTCATGATCAACTCCACGTGGCAGGGGCCGGCGGCCTTGGCGAGAAACGTCCGCAGTTCCTGCCGCGCCCCTTCCGGGTCCCAGGTGTCGCGCGCGAAGATGGCCGGCGTGGGCTTGTGGCTGAGGATCCAGTCCGCTCCCACCAGTTCCACCAGCCGCTCGGTGTTGTTCCAGTAGCTGGCGGAAATCTTGCGCAGGTTGGGAATGCGGCGCAGCACTTCGATCTTGCGGTCCAGCGGCTCGCAGCAGCCGTAGTAGGTCATTCCCCAGCGCTCCAGCCAGCGCAGGTCGTGCTTGACGGCGAATTCCCACTGCATTTCGGGCGAGACGTCGGAGAAGATCTGGGCGTTCGAGCAGCCCCACATGTTGTGCGGCTTGACGTGGTGGGGATCAAAATCCCGCCCGGGCAGTGACTGCGTGTACCCATAGCCACCCGACCCGATGCGCGTGTTATTGCAATCGAGCGCCAGCAGGTTCAGCTTGACGAACTGGTCGAGCTCGACCATCCAGGCATCCACCATGCGCTCCACCGCGGCGTGGACCAGGTCGGGCCGCTCCACCAGGTCCATCATGGCTTCCTGCACGCCCCACCAGCGGATCAGGTAATCCCAGGGAGTGAACCAGATGTGCGTCTGCCCCACCTTCCTGACCGGCATGATGCCCGCATAGACATCGCACATGGCCTGGTAGTAAAGCTCCGTCGCCAGCTCGTTGTGGGTGACCACCGGCATCTTGATCTTCTCAAGGTCGGGGAAATCGCGAATCTGAATGTGGAAGTGGCGAGACACCACGTCGGCGGCGGGATCGGTGGTGGCGACGTCCACGTCCTCGAGGATGCCGAAGTCGGTGGAGTGAATCGCCAGCGGGCAGGCAAGGAAGTCGCTGACAATCATGTCGCCGGGTAGATGCCGCCACTGGTAGAGCGTGCGGCGCAGTTCGCGCTCCTGCTCCTGCGCCCAGGGGTGCTGGCTGCGCAGGGTCAACTCGGTGTCCACGTCCATCTCATGCCAGCAGATTTCGTTGATCCACACCATGGGACGCTCGGACTGGCGGTCGTTCAGCTTCTGCCAGAGTCGCGCCTTCTCCTTGTGGACCGGCAACGCGGCGACCTCCGCCAGTTCTCCGGCCAGGCGACGCAGAATCTCCCTGTCGCGCGGCGCCAGCTTGACTTCCTCCGCCACGGGCATGGAGGGATGATGACTGGGATCATGAAGCATAGACTCCTACCTTGCTGACTAAAGTGCTTGCAGAGGCGATAAGGACTAACACGTTGGCTCGGCCGCGTCAAGCCAGCCGATACGCTCAACAGCTATTTCTGAGTCTGCGTGCACTGGCACCGGTGCAAGTGGGCGTCATCCCTGGCCGCCAACGTGCTTGGGAAAGGCAAATGCCGGGCCCCCCGCGCCCGCCACCGGCGCGTCCAACCGCGCCTGTCCTGCCCCGAGAGCACCTATGGTCACCTGCTTTTGAGGACAGGCAATCTCTTCCGGCGATTGCGCCCTTTCGCTCACCCCGAACCTTGTGCCCGGGTCAGTGGGAGGTGGGCCCGGAAGGCTGCAGGCTATCCAAGGTGTGGAGGGCGGTGTTGGCGTCGGCATCCTGGGGATTCAGTTGCAGCGCCAGTCGCAGTTCGCGCTTGCCGGGTTCGATGTCACCCTTGCGGGCGTAGATCAATCCCAGGTTGCGGTGCAGGATCGGCAGTTGCTGGCACTGCCCGCAATCCTGGATGGCTTCCTGCAACTGCGCGACGGCTTGCGTCCAGTTGCGCGCGTTGGCAGCCTCCAGTGCGAAGTTGTTCAAGGACTGCACGCGGTCGGAGAGATGGTGCTTCTGTTCCAACGCCTGGAAGCGCGCCAGGTACGCCCCACCTTCCGGATCGTGCATGGAGTTGAGTGTGCGCGCGAGGTTGTACAGGGCGAAGGAATTCTCCGGATCCGCGGCAACAGCCGCCTTCCAGCGCGCGATGGCCTCTTGCGTCTTACCCTCGTGCATCAAGCACTGACCCAACTGGTATTGGCCGTCGGCATTCTGGGGATCGACCTTCACCAGTCGCTCCAACACCGCGGTGGCTTCGGGCGTGGTCCCCAGCACGACCCCTAAGAGGTAAAGGGCGGCGGGATAATCGGGCGCCAGGCGGACCGCGGCCTCCAGCCAGGGACGCGCCTCCTGCCGCCGATCCAGATCGTAGAGCACGCGGCCCCGGTTGTAGCAGGCCATCGGGGACTGGGGATCCAGCCGCGTGGCTTCGGTGAACTCCTTGAGCGCACCGCTCAGGTCGTAGTTGTCCGCCAAAGCAATGCCCAAGTTGACGTGCGCCTCCGCCGACTCAGGTTGCGCCGCAACCAATTGGGTGAATGCCTGGATGGCATCCTGATGGTGGCCCATCCTGGCTTCGACCATCCCCAAGGCAGTCAGGGCGCCGGGGTCCTGGGGTGCGAGTTTCAACGCCTGCTGAAGCGCCTGTTGTGCGTCAGGCAGGAAGCCTCGCCGGCCCTGCGTCACGCCCAGGTTCACGAACGCCCGGACGTAACGGGCATCGTTCTCGGTTGCTTGCCGGAACATCTCCGCAGCTTCCTGGTCTTTTCCTGCCTGGCTGTAAACCACTCCAAGATTGTTTTGCGCTTCTGCGAACTTGGGTTCGATCTGCAGCGCCGCCTTGAACTCGCGTTCGGCTTCACCGTTCTTGCCCCCTGCCAGGTAGAGCAAGCCGAGTTGGTTGTGGGCTGGCGCCATATTGGGATCGAGTTCGATGGCCTTTTCCAAGACGGCCTGCTCGCCGGGCCGATCTCCCAACTTGTCGAGCGCCAGCGAGAGATTGAATTGCCAATGCGCGTTGGTGGGATCAAGCCGTACGGCTTCGCGGTAGGCCTTGGCGGCCTCCTGGGCTTTGCCAATGGCCATCAGCCGGTTACCTTCGTTGTTGAAGTTTCCGGCGCTTTCCTCCTCGTTCCTGCCTGTCTTCAGCTTCTGGAAGGCATCCATCTCCTGGTTGGCGCGTTCCGCCTCCCCTTTTTTTCGGTAAGAAATGGCAAGCTGGTAGTGCGCATCAGGTTCGTTGGGATCAATAGCCTTGGCCGCCTCCAGGTGTTCGATCGACGCGTCGGTTTTACCCAACTTCGCCAACGCCAATCCCAGATCGTACTGGACCTCATAGTCGCGGGGATCGAGCTTTTCCGCGCGCTCCAGCATCTCCACCGCGTGGGGAACTTGCCCGGAGTTCGCATATCCCGTTCCCAGCAGATGATATCCCTGGGGGTCCTGGGGCCGTTTCTGGATATAGGCCTGCAAATAGGGAATGGCATCCTGCGGCTTGCCCAAATTGATCAGGACCTTGGCGAGCGCGTAGCGCGTGTCATCGTCGCGCGGATTCAGACGCAGGGCCTCCTGATACTCGCGTATGGCGGACTGATACCCCAGCGCCGCACCCTGCTTGGCGTAAACTGCCGCCAAGTTGAAATGTGCCTCAGCCAGGTTCGGGTGCGATCTAATGACTTCGCGTAGGGTTGTAATGGCTTTATCGGAGTCGCCATTCTCTCCATAAGCCGCCCCCAGGGCCACCTGGATCTGGCTGGCCAAATCCGCCGGCGGATGGGATCGCGAAGCGCTCTGAAGATAGGCAATAGCGGCGGAATATTGCCTCTGGGCCATCAACACCTGCGCGAGATTGTAGCCCGCCAGAGCTGAGTGCGAGTCACTTGCCAGCGCCGCTTTGAATTCACTTGCCGCGGCGTCCAGGTCTCCTTGATCCTGGAGAAGGGTTCCCAGCGCGTTATGCGCATCGGCGGAACCGGGTCGCTGTTCGAGAAGTAGGTGTAACTGCTCGGCGGCTTCCTTTTGACGGCCGGAGTTCATAAGAGCATTGGCCAGATTGTAGCGGGCGTCCCAAGCTTGGGGATCGAGGCGGAGGGCTTCGCGGAACGCCGGGATGGCGCACGGGAAGGCGTTGCCTTCGGCGTATAGCGCTCCCAGCGCGTTATACCCTTCGGCCGAGGGATGAGCCTGGAGAGTGTGCAGCAGCCCCGTGATCTTCTGGGAGGTTGCAAATTGCTGCTGGCACGAAGCGGGAATGACAGCAGAGTTTCCCACCTTCGTGACCTGGGCGGGAGAGAGCGAAGACACTGACAAGGCGATGACCAACGCCCAACTTATTCGCCCCAGCGAGGAATGCCTGGATTGCAAAAATCGCAGAATGTCCTTGGCGTTCGGCAATTCTCTGGTGCCCTTTCGTGCCCGTCGGTCCGGTTGGCAGCGGGTGCGGTCCCGTCCCACGCCCCCGGGAAAGTCCTCAGGGCACATGATAACAGATTGAATGGTTTGGCAATCTCACCCAGGGGGCTGTGCACATCCAGGCGGACCCTATTCCGTCCGGATCTCGAGGACGGTCGCCCGGGGGTCCGGAGCTTCGGCGGGAACCTCGACGCTCACTCCATTCCCCGCCGGCGCAAATTGCAGCAGTTGCTTGCCGGCCAGCAGGGTGACTTCCGCCACGCGTGCCCCAACATCGGGCACTTCCAGCTTCCTGCCTTTTGGCCAATCGAAGACGTGAAGATACACGCTCTTTCCCTTGGTTGTGGAGCGCCCATAGGCCAGATCCTGGAGGGGGCCGTAAGTGGTTCCATAAATGGCTTCCCCGTTGATCTTCAGCCAATCCCCGATGCCGCGAAGACGTTCCTGGAATTCCGGCTGGATGATCCCCTCCGGAGTCGGACCGACGTCGAGATTGAAGTTCCCCCCCTTGCTGGCCACGTCCACCAGTGTGCGGATCAAGTCCTGGGTGGATTTGAACTTGCGGTCGTGGGCATTATAGGCCCAGGTCTCGTTAATGGTCATGCAGGTTTCCCAGGGTTTCACCTCCTCGGCGCGCGGCAGTCCCGAGGGAAGTGAACTGGCAACCTCGGGATTGACGCCCTCAATCCGCACGCCTTTCACGGGAATTCGCTTGGGCACCCATTGCTCGGGTGTCTCGAAGTCGCCGGGAACTCCGATGCGATTATTCACCAATGTGCCGGGGGAGTGCTCGCGAATCATGCGCACGAAATGGTACCCGTCGTACTTCTCCTGATGGTCCAGGCCGTCGAACCACACGACCACGGCGGGTCCGTAACGGCAGAACAACTCCCGGAGCTGCAATTCCATGTAGTGGAGATAAAGCGGCCACTCGGGCCGGGCCGGCTGTCCGTGCCAGTTCTCGCGCGCCAGTTTCGTGGTGTCGCGATAACCGGGATGATGCATATCGGGCGGGGAATAATAGAATCCCAGCGGCATATTCTCTTGGTGACACGCCTCTGCCAGCATGGCGACGACGTCTTTCTGATAGGGCGTATTGGTGATCTTGTAATCCGTGAAGGAGGAATCGAACATGCAGAAGCCGTCGTGGTGCTTGGTGGTGAAGATCATGTAACGCTGCCCGGCCGCTTTCGCCAGTTCCACCCAGGCGTGGGGATCGTATTGGACGGGGTTGAAACGCTTGTAAAGGTTCACATACTCGTCTTGCGTGATGCCCCCTGGTTCAGGCTCCATGATGGGCCAGGATATTTCCACGCTCGCCAGCGAGCACGGCCCCCAATGAATGAACATGCCGAACTTGGCTTCCTGCCACCAGGCCAGAGTCTTCTGCCATGCATGCGCGCCCTCAGCCCCTGGGTCGACCGTGTCCCAGCAGGAAGTGGCCGTTGCTGGCTTAAGGTCCGGGCTTGCCCCGGTCGGCCACATTGCCCATGCGGGAGAGACAGCGGCGGCGCTGCCCGCTCCCAAGGCCTGAAGGAGATTGCGACGGCTGAGGTGTCCCGGAGTTTGCAGTTTCATCTTGTTTCCCCTGTTCTTTGCTGTGCTGAATGTTTTTGCGGCTGCACTTTTATTACTTTCAGGCGGGAAAGTCAACGCTGTGGACGCTCTCACCTGGCGACTGTCAGCTCGATAATGGTGTCAAGGGGATCGCGCTGCGCAGCCGGGACGGAAACTTCGAGCCCGCCGTCGGTCTGCTTCCACTGCACCTCGCCGCCGTGAAGCAGCCGCGCCGCGCTGAACTTCTGTCCCACGGGAGGCAGGCGCAACGGTTCCGCCGGCCAACTGAGGATGTGCAGATAAACCTTGTCGGCGCGGTGCGTGCTGGTTCCCCACGAGCCGGGCTGGAAGGGGCCGCCGCGTGTCGCATAGATGCTGTCACCGTTGGCCTTGAGCCAGGCGCCGATCTTGAGCAGGATCCGCTTCTGCCGCTCTTCAAATCGCCCATCCGGCATGGGCGTGACGTTCAGGTTGAAGTTGCCGTTCCCTCCCGCGCTGCGCACCAGGATGCCGATGCACTCCTCGGCTGATTTGTAATGATCGTTGGCCCGCCAGGCCCACTGGTCGCCGAGCGTGATCCACGATTCCCACGGGTAGGAGGCGATGCCCCCGATATACTGCTCGCGTTCCTGGTAGTCGCCGGCGTATTTGCTGAATTCCCACCAAAGATAGTTCTCCGTGGTCCCGGTGCCGTAGCGGCCCTTGTCGACGCGGCTGCTGATGACGATGTCGTCCCGCAGCCCGCGCAGGTAGCGGTACAAATCGCTGCCCCGATCGTGATTCCAGGAGGGATCCCACTCGCCGTCCAGCAGGATGATCTCGCTGCGGTAATCCTCGATCAGTTCCTTCAACTGCCGCTTCATATAGGCGAGATAGAGTTCGTAATCGGGCTTGCGGTCCAGCAGGAATCCCGGCCCGCCGTGCCCGTAAGGGTTGTAGTCATACTGATACCAGTCGAGAAGGGAGTAATAGGTCCCGAAGATGATTCCCTGGCGGCGGCACTCCTCGGCGATTTCTTTCAGCCAGTCGCGGCCGAAGGGAGAATTGAGAATGTTGTGGTCGGTCTGCTTGCTGCCCCACATGGCGAAGCCGTCGTGGTGCTTGCTGACGAACGTGATGTAGCGGAACCCCGAGTCCTTGATGAGCTGCATCCAATCCCGGGCGTTGAACAGGACGGGATTGAATTCCTTGTAGAGCGCGTCGTATTCCTCGCGAGGCATCTGGTCGGCGCGCGACCAGCCGATCTCAGTTCCGCGCAGCGCCACCGGCCCCCAGTGGACCGACAACCCGAACCGCGCATCCTGCCAGCGGGTGATGGCGCCGGCGTTGGTGTTGAGGTTGGGGTTCTGATCCCCCCCGCCGATGTGTTGCGCGCCGAGAGGAAGCGGATGGAGAAGCAGGACGAAAGAAAGAATGGAAAGAGACCACCGGCAAGCTTTCATAAAACCTCCCGAGCCTTAATGGAGGCTCATCGGGAGGGGATGCTAACACATCTCTCCTGACGCACCAACCTGGGAGGATCACTGGGAGGATCACTGAGAGGATCGCTTTCATGGCTCGCCTCGTTTGCGAACCTTCCAGTAAATTGCTAGCATGCGGTTCTCGCTCTGGGGCCGGCCCGAGCCACTCGCAGGGCGACAGTCTTGTCAGAAGAAGGATGTCACGATGCGCCCCATCAAGGGTCTTTTGCGAACTCTCCTCCTCGCCTCCATTTCACTGGGGTTGGCAACTCCCGCGAGCGATGAAACCGCTCACGGCGTGCACCCGGCGTACATGGACCCGAAGGTTTCAGCCTGCGTGGACTTCAACCAATATGCTAACGGCGGATGGACGGCCTCACACCCCATTCCCCCGGAATTCCCCACCTATGGAACATTCCGCGAACTGGTGGACCGGAATGAGGACACGTTGCACCAGATTCTGGAGACGGCTGCCGGCATGACGAATTCTCCGGCCGGGAGCGACGAGCAGAAGATCGGCGATTTCTACGCCAGTTGCATGGACGCGGCACAGGTGGAGCGCGAGGGCGCCAAGCCGCTCGAGCCGGAGTTTGACCGCATCGCCAAAATCCACGATCTCGCCAGCCTGCGGGAAGAAGTGGCGCGTCTGCAAGGCTACGGCGCCAACGTCCTCTTCCGTTTCTCCTCCCAGCAGGATCGCAAGGACAGCACGCAGGTCATCGCGGGAGCTTCCCAAGGGGGCATGGGCCTGCCGGACCGCGACTACTATTTCCGCGAGGACGAAAAATACCAGAAGATTCGCGACGCCTACGTGAAGCATATCGGGGCCATGCTTGCGCTGCTCGGCGACAATGCCACCGAGGCTGCAGCGGAAGCCCAGACGGTCATGGGGCTCGAGACGAAACTGGCCCAGTCTGCCATGGGCCGCATCGAATTGCGCGATCCCGACGTGACCTATCACAAGATGGGTGTGGGAGAACTGCAGAGCCTTACCCCCAATCTATCCTGGCCGGCGTACTTCACGGATTTGGGGTACCCGAACATCGACCAGGTCAACGTGGGACAGCCGAAGTTTTTCATCGCGTTCAATGATCTGCTGGCCTCGGCGCCGCTCGCCGACTGGAAGACCTACCTGCGTTTTCATCTGCTCTCGGCCGCCGCTCCCGCCCTCTCCGACAAATTCGTGCAGGAGGACTTCGACTTTCGCAGCCACACCTTGCAGGGCACGGAGAAGAACCTGCCGCGCTGGAAGCGCTGTGTGGAGGCCACTGACCGCCGCCTGGGATTCGCGCTGGGAAAGCAGTTTGTGCAGAAGCAGTTTCCCCCCGAGGCCAAAGCGCGCGCCGACAAGATGGTGCACTTTCTGATGGAAGCCCTGCGCGACGATATTCAGACCCTGCCCTGGATGGGCCCGGAAACCAAGAAAGCGGCCCTGGCCAAGCTCGACGCATTCACCCCCAAAATCGGCTACCCCGACAAGTGGAGGGATTACTCGGCCTACCAGGTGGACCGCGGGCCTTATGTTGAGAACGTGCTGCGCGGCGACGTGTTCGAGTTTCACCGATTGCTCAACAAAATCGGCAAGCCGGTAGACCGCACGGAGTGGGGAATGACGCCGCCCACGGTGAATGCCTACTACAACTCCTCGATGAACGAGATTGTTTTTCCCGCCGGAATCCTGCAGCCGCCCTTCTTTGATGCCAAGGCGGACGACGCCTCGAATTACGGAGGCATCGGCGCGGTGATTGGGCACGAGATGACCCACGGGTTCGACGACCAGGGCCGCAAATTCGACGCTCATGGCAACCGTTCGGACTGGTGGACTCCCGAGGATTTGAACAATTTCCAGGAACGCGCCGCCTGCGTGGAAAAGCAGTTTGACAGCTACGTGGCCATCGATGACATTCACGAAAAAGGCAAGCTGGTGCTGGGTGAGAGCATTGCCGACCTGGGAGGATTGACCATCGCTTATAAGGCGTTACAGAAGAGCCTGGAAGGCAAGCCACGGCCGGCGGACATCGACGGGTTCACGCCGGACCAGCGTTTCTTCCTCTCCTTCGCGCAAATCTGGGCCGGGAACGACCGGCCGGAGTACATTCGGCTTCAGGTGAATACCAACCCGCATCCTCTGCATAACTTCCGGGCCATCGGGGCGCCGTCGAACATGCCGGCTTTCCAGCAGGCGTTCGGATGCAAGGCGGGAGACCCCATGGTACGCGAGGCACGATGCGCGATCTGGTAGGAGCCGAACTGCGACACCCAGGTCGAGTTAGAACATCGATCGGCAGGATGCACAGGATAAAGAGACGGAGAGAATCCCGTAGATCCCGGGCTCGATGGTCGGTCAATATTGACCGACATGCCGAGAGCCCTTGACACCTGGGGAGTCTACTTGATTCCCAGTGACTGCTTGACCTGTTGCTCTTCCCGACGGGCAATCATGTATTTGTCCAGGTCTCCCACCGCCATGTCAACGCGGTTCGCCTCATTGTAGATATCCTTCGCCAAGCCATCCAGGTCGGTCATATAGACATAAGCTTTATTGTTGTCCAAGGTGACGATCGCGTCCTGTGTGGTGGTGGCTAATTCGAGGGACGGCGGCGCCATCAGGTCAATGGTCCTCCGTTGCAGCGGCGAGGCTTGCGCCTCATGTTCGCGCACGTAGGAAAGGAGTTGGTCGAGTTTGTTGACTTGATCCCGTAGGTTCGCCAGGATGTTGCCGTCATCGTCCCAGCCCACAAGAGGGTTCCAAGCGAGCATCTGGAGTTGATCGGCGTTGTTTCTGATGTCGATCGCCTCCTGCTGAATCTGTTGCAAAAGGACCCACGTATGGTTTTGGGAATCCTGTTGATGAACCGCAATTGTGGTGGTGTCCGGTGGCCCGGCCTTGGGGGATGCCATCAGCGTTGCGGCCACAACACAAAGCGTTGCCGCGGCCAAAAAACTTTCGAATGCGTATCTGATCCTCATACTTCTTTTCTCCTTTTCTTTCACGCAAGGCCGATGGAACGCAGAGGAACGAATCTGTTCTCTCCGGCCTCACGATTGATATGACGCGTACTCTGTCCGCGTCTTGGATTGTGGGGAATTGAAATCAGGCGATCGGGGGGGATCGTAAAACGTGGGCGCAGAGAATTCCAGCAGGCTTGTGAAAGACGGGTTCCCGAACCGTGCAGGGAGCTTTAAGGCGCCGGGGCGCAGGCGGATAATCTACCGACGGGGCCGGCTGCACCTGCGGCGCGCTTTCATCCCGCTGCTCCGTCATGGTGCTGGCCTTCGATGTGTGCGTCGAAGCGCTCACACGGGCCACGTAAGGGCGCCTGGCTGCCACGGCAAGAGCCAGCGTGGCAAGGAGGAAAATCCCCACCCCCGCGAGAAACCGTCGAGTACGAGGAAGTAATGTACCCTCGCAACGATCTCCGGGTTTTTCCATAAGCGGTTTCCGCAAGCGGAGGCTCTCCTCTTCGCTCACCCTAAGTAACAGCGGACCTGGGCGGCTATCATTACTTAATCAGCAACCATTTATCTCAGTCGGGACCCCAACAGCGGCGTCTGCCGGCCCCTTGACAGAAACGTACGACCCTTCTGTTAGAAGCGGGTGTGGTCGCGGAGGATGCCCACAAGTCTGATTTCCAAACGCCACCCCAGCAAGTTATACTGCCTGCCCGTCAGGAGGCGTCCACGGGACGGGACTGCACATGGGTGAAGATTGGGTGATCGGAGTCGATCTGGGAGCAACCAAAATTTCCTGCGCCTTGGTGTCACCGCAGAACGAGCTTGCGGCGCGGGCGGGGATGGAAACGCGGGCCATCGATGGTCCGGAGGCAGTCACGGAGCGGATCGCCGCGGCGGTGCGCGAGCTGAGAGCGCAGGCGCCGGGAGGCGCGCGAATTGAGCGCGTGGGCGTGTGCAGTCCCGGCCCGCTCGACCACACCACCGGCATGCTCTACGACCCGCCCAATCTGACGGGCTGGCGCAACGTGCCGTTTGCCGCCCTGCTCGGCAAGGCCGTGGGCCTGCCGGTGCTCCTGGAGCACGATGCCAAGGCGACCGCCCTGGCCGAGTTCCACCTGGGGGCGGGGCGCGGCGCGCGGAGCATGGCCCTGATCATTGCCGGCACGGGCGTGGGCGCGGCGATCATCGTAAACGGCAAACTCTACCGCGGCCCCCACGATTCCGCCGGCGAGGTGGGGCACATTACCGTCGATCTGAATGGCCCCATCTGCACCTGCGGATCGAATGGGTGCGTGGAGGCTTACGCCGGCGGCCCGGCCATCATGCGCGCCTATACTTACGCCACACGCCATGCGGTGAGCTCGGCGGGCGAGGTGGCGCAAGCGGCCAAGGATGGCGATCTCATTGCCCAGCGGGTGTTCCAGGAGGCGGGGCGCGCCTTGGGAGCGGCCATTGCCACGCTGGCGATGCTGATGGATGTCGATACCTTTGTTCTCTTCGGGGGCGTCGCCAAAGCGGGAGAGTTGCTGATGGCGCCGACGCGCGCCGCCGTTCCCCGCTACTCCTACCAATCGGTTTCCAGGCGCGTGCAGCTCAAAGGCTGCGAGCTTGGCGACGACGCGGGGGTGATGGGCGCGGCCCTGGTGGCCCGCCGCATCAACGCGTAATAGTCGGGATTCCCTTTACTTTGTTCGCAGCCAAGCGATATGCTCTGCCGTTGAAAAAATGATGGCAGGGCCAACAACCAGAAGTGACCGAGCATGTCCGAAGCGCGTCGCGCGGCTGGCGGGATATGTTGCGCTGACCCTGGCCGTGACGACTCTGGTCGATGTTGCAAGGGGATGGTCCGGCGCGGGCGATCAAACGAAGCCGTCCGGGGCCAGGTCCTTGCCGGCCACCTGTGAGTCCGCAGCCGCCGCCTCGCCCAACCTCTCCCCGCTACTACAGGATGTCAAGTCTCATCCCACGGCAGATGCCTTCAGCAACCTGGGTTTGCAGTTCGCCAAGCAGGACCAGCATGCTTGCGCTGCGGCTGCCTTCAAGGCTGCCCTGGCGCTCGATCCATCCTCCTGGACCGATCACTACAACCTGGGACTGGCGCTCTCACACACCGGCGACGCGAAGCAGGCGGCAGCCGAGTTGCGCGTCGCCGTGCAGCGAAAACCGGATTATTCTCCCGCTCGCCATGCCCTGGGGCTGGCCCTGCAATCCCTGGGCGACCTGGACGCGGCGTTGGAGCAGTTCCAGGCGGCGCTGCGCCTCGACCCCACATCGGGGGCGGCGGCGTTCGGCCTGGCCCAGGTCTATGCCGCGCAGAAGAAGAACTCCGCCGCCATCTATTATCTGCGCAGGACCTTGGACTCAAATCCGCCCCGTCATCTCGCTTTCCAGGCGCGCCTGGCCCTTGCCGCCATTCAGGATGAGTCGGGCCACGGCGATGAAGCCATCACGGAACTGCGCACGCTCATAGCCGACTTTCCCGATTCAGCCGAAGCGCATTACAATCTCGCTAACGCCTACAGCCGCCACTTCCGGTACGCGGAGGCGCGCCCGGAGTACGAGCAGGCACTGCGCCTTGACCCCGGCAACAACGCCGCCCGGCTGGCGTTCTCCAAGGCGCTACTCGAATTGAGCGATAATGCCGCTGCTATCCCGCTCGTCAAGGACTATATCGGGAAAGCACCGGGCGATTTCGAGGGCTACCTGGTGCTGGGACAGGCCTACCGCCGGTCGAATGACCTTGCCCAGGCGGAGCCGCAACTCCGGCACGCGATCACTCTGAAGCCCGACAATTATGACGCCCACTACCAGCTTGGGTTGGTCCTGGCTGCGGCGGGGAAGGTCGAGGAAGCAACCCGCGAAATGGAGACGGCCGAAAAGTTGAATCCCCAGATTCCCGGGGCACACTACGAGCTGAGCGTTCTCTACAAGAAACAAAATGACGCGGCTCGTTCGCAACAGGAAGCCAAGGCTTTCCAGCAGGCGCGCGAACAGACCGACAATGCCCGAACCTTTGACCTGACCCGCCTGAAGGGCGACGATGCGTTGCGAAAAGGCGATGCGCAAGGCGCCGCAGACGCTTATCGCCAAGCCATCGCGCTTGATCCGGACGATCCGGGAATTCACTACAACCTCTCTCTGGCGCTGGCGAAGTTGGGCGATGCTTCCAACGAGAAAGCGGAATTGGAGAAGGCCGTCAGACTGGGGCCCGACGTGCCGGAACCCCACAACCAATTGGGAACCATTTATCTTGCCGAAGGCCGAGTGCCGGAAGCGGAGCAGCAATTCAAGGCGGCCATCGCGGCCAATCCCACTTTTGCCGAGGCCCAAAACAACCTGGGGACTCTCTACGGCCGAACGGGAAACACTCGCGCCGCGCAGGAATTATTCCGCCGGGCACTGGAGAACAAGCCGGACTTCGCCCAGGCGCACGCCAATCTGGGTCTGACCCTGGCGGCGGAGGGCCGTCTGACGGAGGCCCGGCAGGAGTTGGAGAAGGCCCTGCAATACGATCCGAAGAACGCCACGGCCCGGGCGGCGCTGCAAATGCTTCCGGCACAACCCGCCGGCGGGACGGGAGCAAAGCAGCAAGATTGATCGAAGTGTTCAGCGGTCAGCAGGAGGATTTACATCATGTCAGAACCCAATCGGAGGAATTTTATTTCC
>DATJVT010000049.1:0-10461 GCA_035501695.1 Terriglobia bacterium
GCGCCCTCGATATGCCCTATGCCGAGGCCGACAAGATTGCCAAGCTCATTCCCAACACGCTGAACATCACCCTGGAAGAGGCGCTGCAACAGTCCGGGGAGCTGGCGCAACTCCAAAAAACCGACACGCGCGTTGCCGACCTGTTGCAGGTGGCGGGGCACTTGGAAGGTCTTGTCCGGCACGCTTCCACGCACGCTGCCGGGGTGGTGATTTCGCCCCAGCCGCTCCAGGAAATCGTGCCTCTCCACAAGAGTAACAAGGATGAAATAACCACCCAGTACGCCATGGACGACCTGGAGAAAATCGGCCTCCTGAAGATGGATTTTCTGGGCCTCACCACGTTGACCACCCTGGATGATTGCGTGAAGCTGGTGGATAAGACGCGCGGCGAAAAGCTGGATCTTGACGCTCTGGCGCTGGACGACGCGCCCGCATACGAAACGCTCGGCAAAGGGCTGACGGCGGGCATCTTCCAGTTTGAAAGCCGCGGCATGACGGACATCCTGCGCCGCGTCAAGCCCCACCGCCTCGCCGACCTCACGGCTCTGAACGCCCTGTACCGGCCCGGTCCCATCCAGGGGGGCATGATTGACGACTACATCGCGCGCCGCTCGGGCAAGCGCAAGGTGACTTACGAACTCCCGCAGCTCGAGGAAATCCTGGAGGAGACGTACGGCGTCATCGTCTACCAGGAGCAGGTAATCCAGATCTTCAACAAGGTGGGCGGCTTCTCACTCGGCGAAGCCGACATGGTGCGCCGCGCCATGGGCAAGAAGAAGATCGAAGAGATGGTGGCGAACAAGGAGAAATTCCTGGCCGGGGCCCGCAAAAACAACGTGTCGGCGGCGAAGGCGCAAAAACTCTGGGATTTGGTAGAGCAGTTCGCGGGTTATGGCTTCAATAAATCGCATTCCGCCGCCTACGCGTTGGTGGCCTACCAGACCGCTTATTTGAAGACGCACTACCCGGTGGAATTCATGTCGGCGCTGCTGACGTCGGAAATCGGCAACCAGGACAAGCTTACCCGCTACCTGGCCGAAGCCAAGGATATGGGCATCGGTATCCTGCCGCCGGATGTCAATTCCAGTGACTGGGCCTTCACTCCCGACGGCAACTCCATTCGCTTCGGCCTGACGGCCATCAAGAACGTCGGCACTACCGCCATTGAATCGGTGCTGGCGGCGCGCAATAAGCTCGGCCGCTTCGACAGCCTGGTGCAATTCTGCGAGCACGTGGATCTGCGTCTCTTGAACAAGCGTGTTCTGGAGAGCCTCATCAAGGCCGGGGCATTCGATTCGATGGGCGTCCGCCGCCCGCAATTGCTGGCCGTCCTCGACCGCGCCATGGAGATCGGGCAGAAGCGCCAGAGGGAGGCCCAGAGCGGCCAGCACGGCTTGTTTATCGGCGGAACGGATACGCCGCCCCCGCCGCCCCTCGAATTGCCGGACGTGCCCGACTGGACCGAAGCGGAACGGTTGGCGACGGAGAAGGAAGTCCTGGGATTCTATGTTACGGGGCACCCCCTGGAGAAATACATGGCGCGCCTGGGGACCCTTACCCGGCACGATACCTCCTCCGTCGAGGAGATGGCGCACGACGCCCCGGTGACGCTGGCGGGCATTCTGCGCGGCCTGCGCGTGAAGCCCAGCAAGAAGGGCGACCTGTGGGCCAACGCGCAACTGGAGGACCTGCGAGGCTCGGCGGAATTGCTCGTATTCCCCCAGGCTTACCAGCAATTGCAGGGCGTCCTGAAACCGGACGCGGCGCTGCTGATCAAGGGCCGTGTCCGTCATGAAGAGAACCAGAAACCCCGAGTGGTGGTGAATGAGGCCAGGCCGCTGGAAGCTGCCGTGAATGGCGCCAAAGGACAATTACGGATTCGCATCGACCTGAATGATCAGCAGGAAGGCCGCCTGAACGAACTGGCGGAAGTTCTGGCCGCGTACCCGGGGGAGAGTCCGGTGGTGTTCGAACTGGCGCGCCCCGGCGATTTCGTAGTGCGCATCCAGTCCCGCGCCCCGCGGGGGGTAAAAACCGAAGATGAACTGTTGGCCCGCCTGCGGGAACTCTGCGGCGAGGACGCGGTGAGGCTGGAGAGAGCAGCGAATGGCTGACAGGGGACAGCTGACCGCTCACAGCCGACAGCTAACAGTCTTTAGCTGTGAACTGTTGGCTGTCGGCTGTGAGCTTTGAGCCAGGGTACAAACATGAACAAAACCGACAACGATCACGCCATCGCGCAGGAACTGGAAAAGCAGATCCGGGAGCTGGAAGGATCGGCCAGCTCGGCGGCCTTACAGGAAGAAGTGGAGCGGCTGCGCCAGCAGCTCGCGGCGCTCCGCCAGAAGGTCTCCGGCCCGCCGCAAGACGCCTGGGAGCGAGTCCTGCTGGCCCGCCATCCGCAGCGGCCATATACCCTGGACTACATCCAGATGCTGTGCACGGATTTCCTGGAAGTGCACGGTGACCGGCGCTTTGCCGACGACGGGGCCATGATCGCCGGCTTCGCGCAATTCGAGGATCGCCCCATCGTGGTTGTCGGCCATCAGAAGGGGCGCGACACCAAGCAGAAACTCTTTCGCAATTTCGGCATGGCCAATCCCGAGGGTTACCGCAAGGCCCTGCGGGTCATGCAACTGGGCTCGAAATTCGGCCTGCCCATCCTTTGCTTTGTCGACACCCCCGGAGCGTACCCCGGCATCGGGGCGGAGGAGCGCGGCCAGGCCGAAGCCATTGCCTACAACCTGAAGGAAATCTGCAAGCTGAGCGTGCCCGTCGTGGTGCTGATCCACGGCGAGGGCGGCAGCGGCGGCGCGCTGGCCATCGCGGTGGGCGACGAGATCCTGATGCACGAGAATGCCATCTACTCGGTAATTTCTCCGGAAAGCTGCTCTTCCATCCTCTGGCGCGACTGGGACCACAAGCAGGAGGCGGCGCGTGTGTTGAAAATGACCGCGGAAGATCTGTATCGGATGCAGATTGTCGATCAGGTCGTGCCCGAACCCGCCGGCGGCTCTCACACGAACCACGCGGCAGCAGCGGACTTGCTCCGCCCGGCATTACGCAATTGCCTCGACCGGCTGACCAGGTTGCCCACGGCCGACCTCCTGAAGCGCCGCCAGGAAAAGCTGCGCCGCCTGGCCACCTTTGTAACGGAAAGCTAATTGAGATAATCCGGCACGACCACATCCACGGGTGAGGCTCCGACCGGCACCGTGGTTACAAGTACGGACCGGTCATTGCTCAGGCTGGTGGGATCCGCGCGCAGGATGGCGAGGCTGGAGGCGGCGCGATCGGCCACCACCAGGAGCCGTTCATCCGGCGTCAGTGCCACGGCGCGCGGTTCCATGCCCACGTGAGTTGAGGCGAGCACCTGCCGGTTCTGAACGTCGAGCGCCAGCACCGATCCATCCCCCGCATTCGCGACATACAGCACACTCATGTCCTGGCGGAACACCCCTGCCACGGGATTGCGGCCCAGGGGGAAGGTCTGCTCCACATTGTCATGGAAAGCGTCCACAATGACCATCGTGGAGGAGGGGGCGGCCAAAATGAAAAGTTCGCCACCATCCGGCTTCAGCAACAAGGCGGTGGGCCGCGTGCCAATTTCAATGTGCGAGAGGAGGTGCCGCGAGGCCACATCCGTGGCGGAGATCTTCTCCTCCCCCGTGTCTGCCACGAAAACCTTGGAATTGTCCGGCAGGATCGTCAGGGGGCCGGGTGATTGTCCCACTTCGACCGTCCCCAGTGGCTGGCGTGTCGCAGCGCTAAGGATGGTGATCTGGTCTGGTGAAGAGGAGGAGACCACGAGCGTTTTGCCATCCGGGGATACAGCGAGATCGGACAGCGTTCCTGGCAGCCGGAGGCGAAAGGTAACTTTGGGGATGGCTGCTTCCGGGGGATTGCCTGAGGCGCCCCTGCAATCAATGAATACCAGTTCATGATCCGCCGGATCGAGGACGTAAGCAGCGCTGCCGTCGGGAGAAAACACAAGGTCCTGGGCGCTCCTGCCCACTTCCAGGTTGGTCACCAATCGAGGGTGGGGAAAAGCCACCACGCTAATCTTGCCCGTGGCGGATACCGCATACAGTTGGCGGGCGCCGGGCCGCAACAGTACTCGCTCCGGCCGTGGGGGAAGGGAAAGCGCGGCCGTCAGGTGGAAGTCTTGCAAATTCACTGCCGCCAGCGTAGCACTTTGATAGTTAACCACATACGCGGTGTAAGGCTGGAAGGGAGCGCGATGACGGCACGAAACCAATAGGGGCAGGTAGGCAGATAGGCAGATGGGGAGTAGGAAAAGCTGCCACCTGCCGATCTGCCCAATTGCCCACTTACCCATCTGCCTCCCTGCCTTGCTACACGGTTCTTCCCAGAACTCCCGCGATCGCCTTAACCTGCTCGACCAGAGTATCAAACTGATCGGGGAATAGGGACTGATAGCCGTCGGAGACGGCCCGGTCGGGATCGGGATGTACTTCCACGATCAGCCCATCGGCTCCCACCGCCACCGCGGCGCGGGCGAGCGGAATCACTTTGTCGCGCTTGCCGGTTCCGTGACTGGGATCGACGATGATGGGCAGGTGCGAGAGCGTCTTAACGGCCGGAATCACGCTCAGGTCCAGGGTATTGCGCGTGTGGTCCGCAAAAGTGCGTACGCCCCGCTCGCACAGGATGACGTTGTAGTTTCCCTCGGCCAGGATGTACTCCGCCGCCATAAGAAATTCCTCCAGGGTGGCGGAGAGGCCGCGCTTGAGCAGCACGGGAAGTTTGGAACGGCCGACTCGCTTCAGCAGGGAAAAGTTCTGCATGTTACGCGCCCCCACTTGGAGAGCGTCGGCGTACTTCTCCACCAGGTCGCAGTTCTCCGGATCGATGGTCTCGGTAACAATCAGCAATCCGAATTCCTGGCGGATTTCCGCCAGAATCTTCAGGCCTTCCTCCCCCAGCCCCTGAAAGCTGTAAGGCGAGGTTCGAGGCTTGAACGCTCCCCCCCGGAAGAAGCGAGCGCCGGCCTGGCGGACACGCGCGGCCGCGGCCCGGGCCTGTTCGCGGTTCTCGATGGCACAGGGCCCGGCGATGATGGCCAGCTTGTTTCCCCCCACCGACGCCCCCGCGCCTTCCGGCCCGATGTGAACCCGCGAGTCCTCGCCCTTTATTTCGCGGCTCACCAGCTTGTAAGGCTTGGACACCCGGATCGCCTCGGCGACCCCGGGCAGGCTCTCAAAATCCTCCGGCTCCAAAGGCCCGGGATTGCCGGTAATGCCCACGGCGGTCCGCTGTGCCCCGGGCATGGGGTGGGCGCGGTAGCCCATAGCCACGATCTTCTCGCACACCCGGCGAACGTCTTCTTCCGTCGCCTGGGGCTTCATGACAATCAACATGTCATTTTCCTGGTCCGCTGCTTACTTTTGCGCGCTTCCTGTAGTCTAATTCAGTGGGGTGTTTCTGACAATCGTTTGACGGCAATCGGGTGGGTGGCCTGTCAAGGTGATGTGCACGAGCGGCGAGTCCCGCTGGAAATCCCCGTGTCCCCTTGATAGCATGATAAATTCTGTCGGAGGCCTTGGCGCTTCCCGCCGGATGTTCAAATTCACGCGAGGTAAATCGTCTATGCGTTCCTGGAAGGTGTGGCTTGCGCTGGTTTTGTTGGCTTTGGCGTCTCTAGTGATGGTGGCGGCGCCGGTGGCGACGGAGCATGGTATAGACACCGCCAATCTCGACCGCAGTTGCGCTCCCTGCAAGGATTTCAACCAGTTTGCCAATGGGGGCTGGATGGCGAAGAACCCCATCCCACCTGCCTATCCCTCCTGGGGTGTCGCGAACGAGATCAACGAACGCAACCGCGAGATTCTCCACCAGATTCTCGAAGCAGCGGCCAAAAACACTTCCGCCCCGCGCGGTAGCGTCGAGCAGAAGATCGGCGACTTCTACGGCACCTGCATGGATACAACCGCTATCGACGGCGAAGGGCTGAAGCCCTTGCAGCCGGAACTGGACCGCATCCAGCAGATCTCGGACGTCGCGGCATTGCAGGCGGAAATCGCTCACCTCCAGATCATTGGAGTGGACGCGTTCTTCGGCGTGGATTCCACCCAGGATTTCAAGGACAGCAACGAGGTGACTGGTGAGGTTGACCAGGGCGGCCTGGGACTGCCCGACCGCGACTACTATACGCGTGAAGACGAAAAGTCCAAGCAACTCCGCGCCGAGTATGTGATCCACGTGGGCAAGATGTTCGAACTGATGGGCGACCCGGCCGCGACGGCCACCGCGGAAGCCCAGACCGTGATGGACCTTGAGACGCAATTGGCCAAGGCGTCCCAGACGGTCGTGGAGCGCCGCGACCCTCAGAACGTCTATCACCGCATGCCGCAATCCGGCCTGAAGACTCTGGCGCCCAACTTCCCCTGGGAGGGTTACTTCACCGCCGTGGGACTGGAGGGTAAGGGCGATGTCAACGTGACGGCGCCGGACTTCTTCAAGGGAATGGGACAGATGATCGCCGCGCAGCCACTCGACAAGTGGAAGGTGTACCTCCGCTGGCATCTTATCAATTTCGCCGCGCCCAGCTTGTCCACTCCTTTTGTGGATGAGAACTTTCATTTCAACGGCACGGTGCTGACGGGCACCAAGGAAATTCTGCCGCGCTGGAAACGTTGCGTGCGCAACACGGACCGCGCCCTGGGCGAGGCGTTGGGGCAGGCCTATGTGCAGAAGGCCTTTCCGCCGGCAGCCAAAGCCCGCGCCCTGGCGATGGTCAAATACCTGGAGTCGGCGCTGGCAGACGACATCCGGCAGCTTCCCTGGATGAGTGAGGCCACCCGCCAGCAGGCGCTGGCCAAGCTGGCGGCCATTAACAATAAAATCGGTTACCCCGACAAATGGCGCGATTACTCCACGTTGGACATCACCCGCGGCCCCTATGTGGAGAACGTTTTCCGTTCCCAAGCCTTCGAGTTCCACCGCATCCTGAACAAGGTCGGAAGACCGGTGGATCGCAACGAGTGGGGAATGACTCCGCCCACCGTGAATGCCTATTACAACCCGCAATTGAACGAGATTGTCTTCCCCGCCGGGATCCTGCAACCTCCCCTTTTTGACTTCCAGGCGGAGGACGCGGTCAATTTCGGGGCCATGGGCGCTGTGATTGGCCACGAAATGACCCACGGCTTTGACGATCAGGGCAGCCAATTCGACGCGCAGGGTAATCTGAAGAACTGGTGGACGCCAGAGGACAAGAAGAACTTCGATGCGCGGGGCGCCTGCATAGCCAAGCAATTCGACGGCTTCCAGGTGGAGGAAAACCTGCACGAGAATGGCAAACTGGTGGAAGGCGAAAGTATCGCCGACCTGGGCGGCTTGACGATCGCCTATGCGGCCTACCAGAAGTCGCTGGAAGGGAAACCTCGGCCCAAGGACGTTGACGGCTTTACTCCGGAGCAGCGCTTCTTCCTCGCATATGCCCACAGTTGGGCAGATAACATGCGGCCGGAACTGGCGCGCATGCTGACGAATACCGACCCCCACCCGCTGCCCAAATTCCGCGTCAACGGGCCACTTTCCAACATCCCGGCCTTCGCCAAGGCATTCGGGTGCAAGGAGGGGGATCCGATGGTGCGCCCGCCGGGCGACCGTTGCCAGATTTGGTGAGTTCGAAATTGGCGAGATTTCGTACAGGTAATCTCGTGCGCATAAAGGGTAATCTCGCGCTTTGGCGTTCACTGGCATTCGTGCTGATCGCGCTGTCAGGCGGCGAATATCTAACGGAAGGCGCCCAGTCCCCCGGCAGTCGAGAAGTGACTTCATATGATGTGGTGCCGGCATTTAAACTGCGGGCGGAGCGAAACCTGGTAATTGTCCGTGTCGTGGTTCGAGATGGGACGGGTACGACCGTTGACAATCTTCAACAACAGGATTTTCAACTCTTCGACCGGAGTAAGAAGCAGACCATTTTGAGCTTTACACTGGAAAGGCCCGCCCTGAATACCTCGGAAAGGCTTGCATCAAAATCAGGCAAAGAGACCACGGCCACGGGACCGGGGGCCGCCGGCGAATCGGCTCTTTCTTCCACCGCCCCGGGCCGCTTTGTAGGATTGTTTTTCGACGACGCGAACATGGAGATCGGGGAGTTAACGCGCGCCCGGGACGCGGCGGCCCATTTTCTCTCTACTTCGCTCCAGCCGGCTGACCGGATCGGGGTTTTCACGTCCACCGGCCAAAACCAATTGGACTTCACGGCGGACCTTGCCAAGGTGCAGCAAGCGCTGGCGGGCATTCATCCCCACCCCATTTTCAGGAGCGACACGTGTGGAGCAATCTCGCCCTATGAGGCGTATCTGATTGTCGATCATGAGGACCCCGTGGCCACAAGTGTGGCCCTCGGGGAAGAAAAAGCGTGCCACCTGAAGGGCGAAAACGCCCAGTTACAGCCGATCGTCCGTGAACCCCAAAACGCCGCTGGTATGAACCCCTGGCTTGAGTATGTCAAGACGAAGGCCGCGCAGGCCGAATCCGAAAGCGAGGAGGCATCGCTGGCCGCCTTGCGGGGGATTGATTCCCTGGTGCGCCGTATGGTGTCGCTTCCCGGGCAGCGCAGCGTCGTGATCGTCTCCGGCGGATTCCTGACCGATGCGCTTCTTTACCATCTCGATGAAATCGCCGATCGCGCTCTGCGGTCCAACGTCATCCTCAATGGCCTGGATGCCCGCGGCCTATATACGGACCGGGCGTACAGCGTCCGTTCTACCGATAGCGGGCTTGGCTCCCAACTGATGGCAGAGAAGACCCGGATGGAAATGGAAGGCTCGCGGCGGCAGACGGATGGCATGCACGACCTTGCCATCAGCACGGGCGGCGCTTTTTTCGAGAATTCCAACGACCTGGAGGCAGGATTTCGCAAAGTAACCGGTGCTCCGGAAAGCTATTATGTTTTGACCTTCTCCCCCCAAAACCTGAAACTCGACGGCGGCTTTCACCCCCTCAAGGTCTCGCTGGCTTCACCCAGAGGTCTGAGCGTCCAAGCCCGCAAGGGCTATTTCGCTCCCAGACCCTCCCCCGACCCCACCATCCGGGAGAAAGCAGAGATTCAGGAAGCGCTGTTTTCCCAGGACGAAATCCGGGACCTTCCCGTAGATGTTCACACCGAATTCTTTATGAGGACGCGGACCGACGCCGAAATTGACGTCCTGACCCATCTCGATCTCCATCAACTGCAATTTCGCAAGGAAGCGGGCCGTAATCTCGACAACCTGACCTTGGTCGTTGCCCTTTTTGACCAGGATGGCCATTATGTGGCCGGGCTGCAGAAAGCCATCGAACTCCGCATGTTCGACCCAACCCTGGAGAAATACCTGCGCAGCGGCGTTGCGCTACAATCGGAGTTTGATGTAAAGCCGGGCACCTATCTGGTGCGCACTATTGTTCGCGAGTCAGTTAGCGGCCAGATTTCCGCCTTGAATCGCACCATCGCGATTCCCTACTAAGAAATTAATGATTTTCCCGCACCGCCTCATTCTTGCCCTGGTCTTTCCCCTCGCCGGGGCTTCGCTGGGCTTTGCGCCGGTTCAAGCTCCCGGAGACCCACGTGGCCAGCCAGTGCAATCGACCGAAAAGGGCCCGGCCTCCCAAGGGGCGATAAAGTCAGAAGCTAGTTTAGTGCTGGTCGATGCGGTCGTGACAGATAGAAAGAAGCATTACCTCCAAGACCTGGGGCCGAAGGACTTCCACGTCTTTGAGGACGGCGTGGAGCAGAGCATCGTGAGCTTCTCGCGGGAGGCGGACATAAAACCGGACGCCCCCGGGCACGAGCGCTACGTGGTCCTCTTTTTCGACGATTCCTCGCCGGGTTCTGCCAATCAGATGGAGGAGCGCCAGGCAGCGGCGAGATTTGTCGAGAAGACCGCCTCCCCGAACCGGATGATAGCCGTGGTGGATTTTCGCCGAGGCTTGCATGTGGTTCAGAATTTTACAACTAACGCTGAACTGCTGAATGAGGCGATCAAAAGCCCCCAGTTCTCAACCATCCGACCCGTCCGGGCCGATTCGCCAGGTATAGAGACCAGTCCCAGCGCGGTCGGACCAACCGGATCCCAAGCCCTGGAATCGTGGGGAGGGGAGAAAGAGGAGAACTTGGATGCCCGCGACCTGTTGCTGGCCATTCGCGGCATTGCCAACATCCTGAGCAGCGTCCCGGGCCGCAAGGCCATGATCCTTTTCTCCACGGGATGGAAGGTCAGTGACGAGCCTGAGGGGGATTTTCGGGCCGCCCTCGATGCACTGAACAAAGCCAATGTCGCGGTGTATCCGGTAAGTGCGCGGGGCCTCGAAGCGTCAGCCGGCAATGCGCCCGGCAGTCGGGGATTGTCTGCGACGGGGATGCCAGGGAGCATCAGCCTGAATGACCAGGACCTCCGTTCAATAGCCACAAGTACGGGCGGTTTTCCCATCGTCAGCCAGAACGAC
>DATJVT010000050.1:0-9474 GCA_035501695.1 Terriglobia bacterium
CGCCGGATGGCCTGGACACCGGCCTCCGAAAGACCGAGGTGCTTTACTTTGCCCTGCCGGATCAGATCCTTCACCGTGCCGGCAACGTCCTCGATCGGCACCTTGGGATCGACGCGGTGCTGGTAAAAGAGATCGATGACATCTGTCCTGAGCCGTTTGAGGGCGGCGTCGGCCACTTCTCGGATGCGCTCGGGACGACTGTCCAATCCTTGGTGCGAATCTCCATTCAGGAAGCCGAACTTGGTCGCGATCACGACGTGTTTGCGGAAGGGCTCGATCGCCTCACCGACCACCTCTTCGTTCAGAAAAGGACCATAGGCTTCCGCGGTATCGAAGAATGTCACGCCGCGGTCGAATGCGGTCCGGATGAGCGTGATCGCCTGTTGCCTCTCGGTTGCCGGCCCATAACCAAAGCTCAGCCCCATACAGCCCAGGCCAATTGCCGAGACTTCGAGATTGCTTTTACCCAGTTTGCGCTTTTGCATGACTCCTCCTTTTGATTTGTTTCGTCTTCCAGACCGGAGCGCTAGGATGCCGAGGTTGCACGCTGCATCTCGCGCCAGCGAGCGGGTGGGACTCCTTCCCAACCGCGGAAAGCTCGGACGAAAGAGTTCCCATCCTCATACCCGAGAAGGTAGGCGGCTTCATTCAGTTCGAGTCCAGAATTGTTGAGGTAGTGGCGAGCGAGTTGGTGTCGAGATTCCTCCAATACGCGCTGGAAATTGGATCCTTCAACCTGCAAGCGCCTCTGTAATGTGCGGGAACTGAGGTGAAGCGAATCCGCGATGTCGTTGATGGTCGGACGGCGGCCGGTGAGTTTCTGCTGGATGGCCACTCGAACACGGTTGGCAAAGTTCTCTTCCGCGTTCTCCTGTTTCAGTTCGGCCTCGAACTGCGGCGCCAGGAGTGCCAGAAGCTCGGCATTTCGGGTAACGAACGGGCGTTGGGCGTCACTGGCGCGAAAGACGAGAGCGTTACGACGGCCCTCGCAGACCACCGGGCAACCAAAATGACGCCCGATCGCACTGACGTGCTGCCGGGGTTCCGCCAACTCCACGCGCAACGGCGATAGGTGCGCCCCGGTTCCGACGCGAGCGGTCGAGAGAATCCAGGCGAAACAACAGTCGATAAGAATCGGCGGCTCGTCCTCTTCGGCAAGAAGCCAACGGAATTGGATACCCCACTCCTCATCGTCCTTTTCCTGCAAAATCTCTTCCGGGCAAGTGAGTTGCTTATAACGAGCCATGTGATCGACGGCGGCGCCGAAGGTTTCAGTGGAGAGGGCAGCAAGACCCATGGGGGTAAATCGTCCGGTCTTGCTTTCGGTGCCTAGCGCCAGGCCGATGGCCGGATTGGTGCTAACTTCGCCAATCGCCCGCCAGAAGGCAAACCATTCCTGCGTGTTGAGGAGCACGCGAGGTTCGTCCACGTACTTCTGCGGAAGTCCTGCTCGGCGCAGGACTTCCGGGGCGCGAACTCCCAAGTCTTGCAATTTAAGAAAATAGCTGCCGGACAGGCGAAAGTGTTTGTTCATGGGGCTACTCCGATTTGAGTGACGCCATGTCAATGCAGAACCTGTATTTCACGTCGGACTTGAGCAGTCTCTCATAGGCTTCGTTGACTCTCTGGATCGGAATGACTTCCACATCGGCGGTGATGTTGTGCTTCCCACAGAAGTCGAGCATTTCCTGGGTCTCGGCAATTCCGCCGATGCACGATCCCGACAAACTGCGGCGGCGCATGATCAGACCGAAGGCAGCGACGGCGAGGGGTTTGGCCGGCGCACCCACCATGGTCAGATTGCCGTCGCGACGGAGCAGGTGAAGGTAGGCGTTGACGTCGTGG
Organism: Terriglobia bacterium; assembly: GCA_035501695.1. GTDB lineage: Bacteria > Acidobacteriota > Terriglobia > UBA7540 > UBA7540 > Bog-366. Next base: position 1,846 of record DATJVT010000050.1, read on the forward strand.
TCGGCAGATACCGCGTCGAGAATGAAATCGAAACTCCCCGCGTGCTTTTGCATCTCGCCGGCATGGCGGGAGACTACGACTTCGTCCGCACCGAGGCGGAGCGCGTCTTCCTTTTTGCCGGGTGAAGTGGTGAACACCACCACGTGGGCGCCAAGGGCATGGGCAAACTTCACGCCCATATGGCCCAATCCGCCCAGCCCGATTACGCCCACCTTCTTACCTGGGCTGACGCCCCAATGGCGCATGGGCGAGTAAGTAGTGATTCCGGCGCAAAGCAAGGGAGCGGCGCCGGCAAGGTTCAGGTTTGAAGGGACGCGCAGGACGAAGCGTTGGTCAACCACCACGCTTTCCGAGTAACCGCCGTAGGTGACTCCTCCGAGATACTTGTCCGGCATATTGAATGTGAGGGTCATGTTCGGGCAGAACTGCTCATTTCCGGCCCTGCATTCCGGACACGTTCCGTCGGAGTCAACCATGCAACCCACCGCGGCGAGATCGCCGGGCTTGAACTTGGTCACGGCGGAGCCGACTTTCGTGACCCGCCCGACGATCTCGTGTCCGGGAACAATGGGGTATACCGTCGGCATGAATTCGCTCCACTCATTTCGTACCGAGTGGAGGTCGGAGTGGCAGATGCCACAGAAAAGGATTTCGATCTGCACGTCGTGTTCGCTGGGATCACGCCGCGAGATCGTAGTTCGGGTTAGAGGGGATGTTGCGCTTGTAGCGGAATAAGCTTTGGTTTTGTGCATGGTATTACTTTAAATCGTGGCTTGGTTTTCTGCTATACAGAACACGCCATTGTACATGCAGGACACGCCAAAGGGGGGATTGCTGTTCCCGGGACTGGGCCCACAATCAGTGCCCGAATGTCCGGGGATTGCCCTTGGGTTCTAGATCTGGGAGAGGGTAACGGGATCGGGAGAGACTGCCGCCTCGGTTTCGAGTTGCATTTCGACCTTGGCCAGCTTGTTCTTGGTCAGTGCGGACTCCATGGCGTCCACGACGATGGGGTCGTACTTGCTGCCGGCGTGCTTGCGCAAGATCTCCAATGCCTTGTTGGGCGCCGAGCGCCTCTGGTAGGGACGGTTCGTAGTTATGGCATCAAAGGTGTCCGCAACGGCAATGATGCGTGTCATCAGGGGCAACTCATCTCCCTTTAGCCCGTCGGGGTAGCCCGTACCATTCAGGGCTTCATGGTGCCAACGGATGCCGGGGAGCATTTCCGTGAGTTGCTTGACCTGGCGGACGATTTCATAGCCCATCACGGTGTGTCCCTGCATGATCTCAAACTCTTCGTTGGTGAGCACACCCTCTTTCTTCAACACGCGGTCGGCCACCCCGATTTTGCCCACGTCATGCAGGGTGGCGGAGACCCGGATCTTTTCCACTTCCTCTTGCGGCAGGCCCAACTCCTCCGCCAGGATGACGGAGAGCTGCGCCACCCGCTTGGAATGACCTTTGGTGTAGGTGTCCTTGGCGTCGACGGCGGTGGCGATCATCTCAATGGAATCCATGAACAGCTTGTGATTCTGTTCCGAAGCCCGCTTCAGGTTGCCGATGTAGCGGTGAATATCCTCGGTCATCTGATTGAAGGTGGCGGCGAGTTCGCCGATTTCCGTCCGGCTGCTGATTTCGGCACGCTGGCTAAAGTCGCCCTCGGCAATCGAGCGGGCCGTGGTGATGAGCATGTCGATCGGATAGGTAATGGCCTTGGCAGCCAGAAATCCGATGACCACGATCAGGACCACCATCAGCAGGCCCCACCAGAAGGTTTGGCGGCGCATGACGTCAACCGTGAAGTAGGCAACGCTGGTTTTTCGTTGGACAATTACCCCCCACCCCAGCTTCTGTGTGGGCGAATAGGTGCCCAACATCTGGACCATCCCACCCCCTTTTTGCAGAGAGAAGAGGGAAGTTTCCGCCACGCGGGCGCGCCCCCCCCCTCCGGTAAGGAACTTCTGCACAATGGGAATGGTGACCATGTCCATTCCCGGCACCTTGTCGGGGTCCGACGAGGCCACTAAGCGTCCGGCATTGTCCACCACGTAAGCTTCCAGCCCAGACCGCTCGTTGGTATCTTCCAACTGCTGAATGATGGGTCTGAGAGTCACCACCGCGGCCACCATTCCGAGGAACTGGTCCTTCTGCCGGAGGGGCTCTCCCATGACCATCACCACGTCGTTCTGACGCGAACCCGACACCATGATGGGATTACTGCGGAACTCCTGGCCCTGCTGGGCCGCAGTGAAGGCCGCCTCCAGGGATTTGCGCAGGAAGGGGTCGCCCGCGGCGTTGAAGTTGCGCGCCTGCGCCTGCACCCCCCGGGCCTGGTTATTCATGACGGTAGCGTAGAGGACGGCCGGACGGTCGGCCACAAAACTCTCCAGCGCCACGCGCAAGTCGGTATTGGAGGAGTATTGGGCGGCGGGGACCGGTGCCGCTACGGGCAGCACCGTGTCAAAGAACTCCTTCAACTGCTGATTCAGATTTTCCATGTAAAGGGAAATGACCTGGGCGAGCGATTGCGAGGTCATGGTCTGGAGGACGCTTTCATCGGTCTCCAACCTCTCGCGATTCATGGACATCATCTTGGACCCAAAAAACCAGAGGGGGCCCACCGTGATGCCAATCAGGATCAGCAGAATGACGTAGAGGATGCGGACGCGGGTTCGCTGGTGTTTCATTTGCGGCCCTACCCTTAGCATCTTAGGCAATCGCGTCCTTGAAATCAACTGGCGGAATAGCCCGTCCGTACTATGCCTCGGGGAAGAACCGCCGGATCAAAAGGAAGCAGAAGTAAGAGGCCACGCCGGAGATGGGAATGGTCAAAACCCAGGCCCACACGATGGTGCGGGCCACACCCCAATGGACGGCGCTGAACCGTTGCACGCTACCCACGCCCATGATTCCCCCGGCGATCGTGTGGGTGGTGGACACGGGGATGCCGGCCATGGCGGTACCGAGCAGGCTTACGGCGGCCGCGGTCTCCGCGCAAAACCCGCCAACCGGTTTAAGGCGCGTGATCTTCATGCCCATGGTTTTGACAATCCGCCATCCGCCCGCCATCGTCCCCAGGCCAATCGCCGCGTAGGCCATCAACACCACCCAGAAGGGGATATAAAACCGATGGAGAATTCCGGCGGTGTAAAGGGTTCCCGCGATAATCCCCATGGTTTTCTGCGCGTCGTTGGTCCCGTGTCCGAAGCTGTACGCGGCAGCTGAGACGAGCTGCAATTTGCGGAAGTACTTATCCAGGCGCTGCGGCGCCCAGGATTGAAAGACCCAATAGACCCCGAGCATCAGGGCCCCGCCCAGGATGAACCCTATGGCGGGGGAAAGGATAATGAAGAGCAGGGTCTTGCTCCAACCCGACACAATGATGACGCCCCACCCGGCCTTGGCAATGGCGGCGCCCGCGTACCCCCCCATGAGGGCGTGGGAAGAGCTGATCGGTAATCCGTAATACCAGGTGAGGAGATCCCAGAAGATAGCGCCCAGCAGCCCGGCCAGGATCACGTAGAGATTTACGGCTCCCAACCGGATCATGCCGCTGCCCATGGTCTTGGCCACGGCGGTCCCGAAGGTGAAGGCCGCCACAAAATTGAAGAAGGCGGCCCAGATTACGGCAATCCGCGGTGACAAGACCCGGGTGGATACCACCGTGGCGATGGAGTTGGCTGCGTCGTGGAAGCCATTGAGGAAATCAAAAGTGAGAGCAACCGCGACAATGAGGATGGCAAACGGGATGGCGGAGTTCATGAGGATGGTTAATGTGGGGGCTGGGATTTTGAATTGGAAACAACAACCGGAAGCGTCAATCCCCGTCCGACTCGAAATCGAAGACTTAAAATCCCATACATCATCAGGCTGCTTTCAAGACCACCGATTCGAGCACGTCCGCAACATCTTCGCACTTGTCGGTAGAGGATTCGAGGACTTCATAAATCTCTTTCCACTTGATGACTTCGATTGGGTCCATGGAATCCTCAAACAGGCGGGCGATACACTCGCCCTTGATGCGGTCTGCTTCCTCTTCCAGAAGCGTGAGTTGCTCGCAATATTCCAGCATGTTCTGGGGGTGATTCAGTTGTGCAACCGCGCTCACGATGATCTCGGTTCCGTGCTCGATCACTTTGGCGAGTTGCTGGGCCCCAGGGGTTACTTTTTTGATCTTGTAGGTGATGAAGCGGCTGGCGGCGGCTTCCACAAGGTCAAGGACGTCGTCCAACGCCGAGCCCAACGCGTGGATGTCCTCCCGGTCGAAGGGAGTGATGAAGGTGCGATTGAGCTTCTTCATCAGGGCATGGGTGATCTGGTCCCCTTTATGTTCCAGGAATTTGATTTCCGAAACCTGTTTTTCGACCTCCTGAAAGTTATCAAACAAGGCCACCAGCATCCTCGCGGCCTTGTGCAGGTTTTCGGCCTGTTCACTAAAAAGGCCGTAGAACTTCTCATCGCGCGGTATCAGTTGCACTTTGCATCCTCGGAGCGTACTTGAGAGCAGGGTAGGGTATTGTTAACGAAATGTTACAGAAACGCAAGCTGAATGCCGAGTTTGGTGATCAAGATCTTATCAGTCATATGGTTGCAAGCGATGTCGAGTCTCGCAACGGATGGGCTTATTGTTACAAATCCGTGACATCCGCCTGGTTAGGCGGCCCCGGAATAGAGCATCGCCCCGATCAATACATGTCGCCGGGAGACAGCCCAGCCTGACCCTGCCCCACCTGCCCCTACCTTCGCGCCGTGCGTCCTGCTACAATCGTGCTTCCATCCCACAGGGGCACAACCCCATTCAATGTTGCGAGCCAGGAGGCGAGATGAAGATCGAACCGATGGAAAAGGAACACGCCGCGGAGGCCGTAAAACCGATTTTCGAAACCCTGGAGAAGAAGTCCGGACGCGTCATCAACATGTTCAAAGTCATGGCGCATAAGCCCAATGTGCTTGGGCCCTTCCTGGAGTTTTACAAGCAGGTCTGGGCTCCCGGAGCGCTCGACCCCAAAATCAAGGAGCTTGCCTACCTTCGCACGTCCATCATGAATGGGTGTGTGTATTGAAGCCGCGCCCATACCGCTTCGGCGAAGCGGCGAGGCGTTACGGACGAACAAATTCAAGCTCTGAAGGAGCCCGGTGGGTCGAGCCGCGATATCTTCAGCGAAGATGAGAGAGCCGCGCTCCAGTTTGCCGAGCAACTCACGGCATGGCCAGCCGCCATTCAGCCTCCGGACCTTGACACGCTGGGGAGGTTCTTCAATATCGAGCAGATCGAGGAACTGGTGCTGGCCGTCGCTACTGCCAACCTTACCAATCGCTTCAATGAGGGGATGAAGACGCCCGTGGACGTGTAGGCGAAATGCGGGCAGGTGGTGAGATGGGCAGGTTGGCAGGTAGCGGAACCTTAGACTGAGCCATCGAGTACTGTTACTGTATCACCCAGCGTTTCAGCAGTTCTTGGGGGCACCATTCCGGCTGAAAACCCGGCTGGAGACATTATCCTTCAGCAGCGTCCAGAACGAGGCGTCGAGGTAAGAGCGGATGGAGACATAGCACCCGCCACACTCGTTCTTGGGCACCCATTCTTTCAGGATCGCCTTTTGCGAGGTATAGGTGTCCTCGAACATCGAGCAGGGGCGCAGGCCGCCAGTGGGGGTGACGACCATGAAGCGCCGGCCCGCCTTGCAGCCCGGTATGGTACCCTCCCGGAAGAAGTCGTGGATGCCCGAAAGGGTCCAGGGAGAATTGGCAATGCGGCCGTTCTTGGCCTTCAAGGTGAGCAGTTCATCGAGGGTGCGGCGCAGTAGGGCCAGGTCCTCCCCCGACTGGATGTAGTGCTCCAAGCTGTGGGTGCGAAGCGGCGTGTAGGCGCTGTACGAAATATTGACGCCCCACTGGCAGGCGCGTTCGTAGATGCCGCGCAGCGCCGTCAGGTTTTCCCGCGTGATGGCCGTGTTGAGGGCCACATCGTCATGCCCGTGTGCGGCGAGGGCGGGGACAAGCTTGGAGAGATGTTCGTAAAGCCCCGGCGATTGCCGGAATTCGTCGTGCCGGGGATCGGGGAAATCCAGGGAAATCGAGAATTGGTTTACCCCCAGGGCACGTAAGCTGAGATACTTCTCTTCCGAAAACAACCGCCCATTCGTCACTAAAATCGTATAGGGCAAGCCGGTCGGCTCCTTCACGGCGCGCACAATGTCTTCGAGATCCCGGCGCAGCAGCGGCTCACCCCCGGACAGTTGCACCGCCATGGGTTTCAGTTCGGCGCGCAATCGCCGGTAATCGTCGGCACGCAGAAGGCCTTCCGGCTCCGGTTTGATGCGGCCTTTGTCGCAGTGCTTGCAGTCGGCCGTGCAGGAGTGGGTGAGTTCGAAGGAAACCACCAGCGGGCGGTCCGTGAGAAAACTCCACGTTCCCCGGGCAACCATCCGGGCGGCGCGATTGAGCGGAATAGCTTTCACAGTAGATTCTCCGAATCTGGTTTTTGGGCCAGGGGATTGTAGACGATGCGCAAATTGACGAGTTTCTTACTCACCTTGGCAAGGCCAGGGCGCTGCGAGGCTCCTAGTAAGCCTTAGGATACTCTCCCGGAGGGCCGGATACAAGAGTAACATCCTGGTTGGCCTCTTGATTGCACCTAAAAGGCGTACAATAGTCCGGCTCGAAGCAACAGAATTCTGCATCACCGGATCAAAAGATGATCGCTAATCCTTCAATATCCAAACGCTCACATAATGATTGGGCCCTCTTGGCGGGCCTGGGTTTCATCCTGACGGCGCCGCCGGGGTTGGCGGCCCCGCCCGCCGGTCCCACCCCCAATCGGCCGCCCATTCAGCCCAACGCGTTCAACCTCCTGCCGTTGGGCTCAGTCAAGCCGGCGGGGTGGTTGAGGCAGGAACTGCAAATTCAGGCGAATGGACTGAGCGGCCACCTCGATGAAGTTTGGGAGGATGTCGGTCCCAACAGTGGCTGGTTGGGGGGCAAGGGCGAAAGCTGGGAGCGCGGCCCTTACTTCCTGGACGGCCTGGTGCCCCTGGCCTTCCTGACCGGCGACGAGCGGCTGATTGCCAAGGCGAAGAAGTACGTCGATTGGACCATTGAACACCAGCAACCCGACGGCTGGATTGGCCCTGCCGCCATGACCGACTGGTGGCCGAACTACGTCATGCTGAAAGTGCTCACGCAGTATCAAGAAGCCACCGGCGACCCTCGCATCATTCCTCTGATGCGGAAGTACTTCGCCTTCCAGGCCCGGCACTTGGAAGAGCGGCCGCTCAAGGAGTGGGCCATCTATCGCTGGCATGACGAAGTACTGAGCCTCATCTGGCTCTACAACCGCACTGGCGACGCGAGCTTGTTGGACCTGGCACGCCGCATGCACAACCTGGGGTATGACTGGGAAGCGCAGTTTGCCGATTTCAAGTACAAGGACAAGACGGCGAAGACGGAAGGCGCTCTCGCCAACCATGGCGTGAACAACAGCATGGCCCTGAAAGCGGCGCCGGTGTGGTGGCTGCTGACGGGGGACAAGAAGGACCGGGACGCCGTCCATCAAATGCTGAGCACGCTCGACCGGTATCACGGCCAGCCCTTCGGGATGTTTTCCGCCGACGAGCACTACGCCGGACT
>DATJVT010000051.1:0-12627 GCA_035501695.1 Terriglobia bacterium
CTGCTCTTCGCAAGTAGCTCAAATGACGCGATGCCGTCGACTGCGGGACTTGCAGCACCTTCACGAGGTCGCCGACGCACATCTCAGCGCCGGTCAGAAGACAAAGGATTCGGAGTCGGGTGCGGTCCGAGAACGCCCGAAAAATCAAGTTGACGTGCGCTTTTCTCATTTCCGCCATATTTGCCTTTGCGAATATAGCACCGCCCACCCAACCACCTCAAGATCGTCCCGATGAGCCGAAAGAAATGTCCAGCGACTCAGCCGGCGCGCCACTGACCAAGACTATCGCGAGGCCACTTCGGCCTCAGCTGCCACCGCCTGGCTCGCCACCGGGAAATACTTCTGACAGCGGAGCGAAACCCCCACCAGGCCGATGAGCACCGGGACTTCCACGAGCGGACCAATCACCGCCGCGAAAGCCGCTCCCGAGTGGATTCCAAATACCGCGACCGCCACCGCAATCGCCAGCTCAAAGTTGTTGCTCGCCGCCGTAAACGACAGCGTGGCGGTCTTGGAGTAGTCGGCGCCCAGCTTCTTCCCCATGTAAAAAGACACCAGGAACATCACGACGAAGTAAATCAAAAGGGGCAGGGCGATCCGCAATACGTCCAGCGGTAGCTGAACGATGTACTGTCCCTTAAGCGAAAACATCACCACAATCGTGAACAGCAAGGCAACCAGCGTGATCGGGCTGATGCGAGGCACAAACTTGTTTTCATACCACTCCCGGCCGCGCGCCCGGACTAGCGTGAATCGAGTGACCATGCCCGCCAGAAAAGGAACGCCCAAGTAGAAGAAAACGCTTTGGGCGATCTGCTTCATGGAGACGTCGACAACCGTTCCCTTCAAACCAATCCACGAGGGCAGAACAGTAATGAACAGCCAGGCGTAGACCGAATAGAAGAGCACCTGGAAGACGGAATTGAAAGCCACGAGCCCGGCGGCATACTCCGTGTCGCCCTTGGCGAGTTCGTTCCACACAATCACCATGGCGATACACCGCGCCAGTCCGATCATGATCAACCCCACCATGTACTCAGGGCGGTCGCGCAGAAACGTCACGGCCAGAATGAACATGAGGACCGGCCCGATAACCCAGTTCTGAAGCAAGGAAAGCAGAAGTACCCGGGTGTTCCGGAACGCCTCCCCCAGCTCCTCATACCGGACCTTGGCCAACGGCGGGTACATCATGAGAATCAGGCCGGCGGCAATGGGGATGGACGTGGTGCCCACCTGAAAAGCCGTGATTGCTTTAACCAAACCCGGAAGGAGGTATCCGCTGGCCACCCCCAGCGCCATCGCCAAGAAAATCCATACCGTGAGGTAACGATCCAGAAATGAGAGCCGACGCGCGACATGCTCTGACATGGTTGACTGCCTTTCCCTCGTTAATTCGGGCTTTTGTCACCGGCCGTTGAAACCGCGACTGTAATCGCGCGCGAGTTCGGCTACGCATTGGGCTTCCGGGCACGCACGAACGCACTGATGAACTTGCCATCTACCAGTGGCGCTATCGCATCCACGTCGATCCCCTTGCTGGAAAGCAGTTCGCGCGCATCCTCCACACAGTAAACGCGGGTCGGCTCCACGCTGACGGTCTCAAAACCAGCTTGAGCGAGCTTCGAGAGATACTCGTTTTGCTCCAGCGCTCCCGCCATGCAACCTACCCAGAGCTCCACGTTCTTGCGAATTTCGCCCGGAACCTCGCCGCGAACAACAATGTCGGAAACGGCAAATCGCCCGCCGGGCTTCAGCACTCGAAACGCTTCGCGCAGCACTCGGTCCTTGTCCGCCGAGAGATTGATCACGCAGTTGGAAATGATGACGTCCACGGAATTGTCCGGCAGCGGAATGTTCTCCATCTCACCCCGCAAGAACTCCACATTCCCCACACCGGCCTTGCGCTGGTTCTCATGCGCCAGGGCCAGCATTTCGTCGGTCATGTCCAGACCGTAAGCCTTGCCCGTCGGACCAACGCGCCTCGCCGAAAGCAGAACATCAATGCCGCCCCCCGAACCGAGATCGAGGACCGTTTCGCCCGGTTTCAGTTCCGCCAGGGCTGTTGGGTTACCGCAACCCAGGGAGGCCAGTAACGCCTCCTCGGGAATCTGGCTTGTCTGGCTGCCATCATAGAGATTAGAGGTAATAGGGTCGGGACAGCCCTCCACCGGGGGAGCAGCACCGCAACAGGAACTCCCTCCCTTGAACACGCGCAGGGCTGCCTGCCCGTACTTTTCCTTCACAGCTTCCTTCATAGTTTGAGTGCTCATTTGTTCTTCCTTTCCGGCCCGCACGATGGCGCTCGCCCAATTCCCACGAGTTCGCCGGGTTCAATCGCCTTGTTGCGGGTGCAACACTCGGCATAGAGGAAGTTGATGATCTCCTGAAGCGACTCGGTGTTGGCCGTGTACCAAAGGAATGTCCCCTCCCGCCGCACCTTGACTAAACCCTCGCTCTTGAGCTTGTCGAGATGATGAGACAACGTCGAACCGGGAATTTCGAGTTCCTCCTGGATATCGCCGACGACCAAGCCCCCAGGATGGGCCGTCAGCAAAAGCTGCATGATGCGCAGCCGGGGCTCCGCCCCCATGGCGGCAAACATATCGGCGTAGCGAGCGACTTGCTCGGCACTATTGTGTGTCTTCATATTTCCATTATACTAGAAATAAGGAATAGGAGGGTAAAATTTCGTTTTGTTCAAGCAACCAATAGTGACACGTGCGAGCGGATGTTTTTCCCTGTAGGCCGTCTACCGCATGCCGACTGCCGGTTTGATTTCAGCAATGAACTTTCCCAGACAGTCGAGGTAACTCTCCCCGCCAACTTCCATCAGGTTATTGTGGCCGGCGCCGGCGACGGGATAAAACTGCTTGGGTTCCAGCGCGGCGGCAAAGAGTTGTTGCCCCATTTCATACGGCACCACTTCATCCCTTGTCCCGTGGACAATCAGGATGGGCGCCTGCACGTCGCGGATCCTTTGGAGTGAGTCGAAGCGGGATTTTACGGCGTATTCGAGGAGCGGGATGAGGAGCATTCGCCGCGCCATGGCCCGGGCGCTGGTGAAGGAACTCTGGACGATCAACCCTCCGCACGGCCGCCGTGACGCCAGGTTTACCGCCACCGCGCCGCCCAGGGAATGTCCATAGACGACGATGTCTTCGGCGCGAAAGTGCCGTTGCTGAATCAGATAATCGTAGGCTGCGTCGGCATCCCGATAAACACCCGCTTCCTCCGGGCTGCCCTCGCTCTTCCCGTACCCGCGATAATCGACGGCCAGGATATTGACCCCGAGCTTTGCGAATTGCCGCAGATGTTCGAGTCCGTACCCGATGTTTTCGGCGTTCCCGTGAAACCAGAGAAAGACTCGCCGGGATGCGGGGTTGGAATGGTAGAAGCCGTTGATTTTGACGCCGTCGCCGGTAGTCAACCAGACGTCTTCAACGTCACCTGGATGGGTTTCGGGGGAAGGAAAGCCCGCAGGGTAGCGGGGGGGAAAGTAGATGAGCCGGTTCTCAATGACCCTGAGGGCTACGACAGCGACTACGATTCCGGCCGCAATAGCCACGAGAAGCATGGTCAAGAATCGCTTCACCTTTGGGGAGATGCCCATGGAAGTCCGGAGGGGACTGGGGACTGGGGGCTTGGGACTTGTGGAAGCCGATTGTCTGTTTCTGATCCCGCCTTCCCAATAGCTATATGGAGCGACATGAATTGAGGCGTCCTTCACGGCGGTCGGAGGCCGACGCTACAAATGCACCCGTAGGCATTCACGTCGCTCGGTAAAGCCGAGTCCCCCTGCCCCCAGTCCCAAATCCCCAGTCCCCAGCCCCTAAGCTTACTGCCCTTCTTCGTCGCCGCCCTGGTCCGGGGAGATGACCACAAAGAAACCATTGCCCTGGCGAATGAGCCGCAAGAGCGTCTGGCCTTTGGCTTGAGAGGCCAGGCGGTTGAAGTCGGAGACATTACGCACGGGTTGCCTGTTGATCCCTTCGATCACGTCGCCTTCCTGAATACCGTTCTGGGCAGCGGGACTATTGGGGTCAAGCTGGGTAACCACGACGCCGGCCACATTGGCGGGAAGGCCCAACTGTTCGCGGATGTCGGGGGTAAGATTTTGCACCGTCAATCCGCGCAGTGTTCCTTGCTGAACGCTACCTCCGCCGCCCCCGCGGGCGCTCAGGTTGGAAGGACGCTCGCCCAGCGTTACCTTGACCGTCATCGGCTGGCCGTCCCGCAGTATGTCCAGCGTGGCGGCCGTACCCGGGCTCAGGCTGGTGATCAGGGCGGTGAGTTGGCCGGAATCCTGGATGACCTGGCCGTTGAGCTTGCGAACGACGTCGCCATTTTTCAGTCCGGCTTTGTCGGCCGGCCCACCCGCGGTCACGTCCTGCACCAGGGCGCCCGCGGTATCCGGCGATTTGAACTGCTTCGCCAGATCGCCGGTCAAATCTCCAATCGAAACTCCCAGGTAACCGCGGCTCACCTTCCCGGTCTTAATCAGGTCCTCCATGACGTGCCTGGCCATGTTGGAGGGGATGGCGAATCCGATTCCCACAAAGCCGCCTTCCCCGCCGGGCCCGGAATTTCCGCTCAGGATGGCGGTGTTGATGCCCACCACCTGGCCGTGGATATTCACCAGCGCTCCGCCCGAGTTGCCGGGGTTGATGGCGGCATCGGTCTGGATGAAGTTCTGGAACTCTTCAATTCCGCCGCCGGAGCGGCCCAGGGCGCTCACGCTGCCGCGCGTCACGGTGAAATACTGTTGAAAGGGGCTCCCAAAGGCCATCACGGTGTCACCCACCCTGAGGTCGTCGGAGTTGCCAAAGGGAACGGTGGGGAGGCCGGACGCATCGATCTTGATCACGGCCACGTCGGTCTGCGGATCGGCGCCCACCACCTTGCCCTTGAATGTCCGCTTATCGGAGAACAGAACTTCAATCTCCGTGGCCTTGGCGACCACGTGATTGTTCGTCACAATGTATCCGTCGGGCGATACGACCACCCCGCTCCCCAGCGCTTTCTCGCGCTGCTCGCGGGGAACCTGGGGAAACATGTTCCCAAAAAACTGCCGGAAGAACGGGTCGTTCAAAAACGGCGATTGTTGAACTTTAATTACCTGCGTGGACTGAATCGCCACGATGGCAGGTGTAACGGCTTTGGCAATCCGTTCGTAGGCCTGGTTTTGCCGCTCCAGGATGTCAATGTCGGGGCCGTCCAATCCCTTCCCCTCGGCGAGAGCGAAGCCCGGGAACACGTGATTCCCCTGGTAGAGCATGAAAGAAAGCGCCAGGGCCAGGACCCCGATCAAAGTCAGACTCAAACCACCCAAGTTTTCCCGCAAGAAACGCTTGTCAAACCGCATTGAAGTCTTCCTCCTTACAGGCACCGATCCGCATGACCCGTTTGTTCGGGCGGGTTTTCCGCCGGCAATCGCATTGGCGCGGAGGGAACTCCCTCGACGCGTCAGCAGGTTCCACCACGCCCCGTCTCTTTGCTCCGGGCGATTCCAGGGCTACTTCCAATTCGACCCCAGAAGGCTTAGACGGAATTCACTGCTTTGTGTTATCAAGGCGGGTGGCTGGTCAATTCCGTCCTCTGGTAATTCTCTCCCACACCTGACGAAGTCCCGCAGTTACCCTTAATATCAAGCCACTAATTGAATTGATGCCGAAGCCGGGAACAAGGGTTTGCTCGTCGGGGGACGGAAAATCGTAATTCCCCTTAAATCATCGCACAAGATGGCCTGGTCTGCCAAGCTCGACACGCGCGCGACAGATTAGGAGGGCATACCTGAGGGCTGAAGCATTTCGATGAGGGCCGTGGCGACTTTCGGATCGTAGCGGCCCTTGTCGATACCTTTACGAATCTCACTGATGGCGACACGCGTGTCCCAAGCCTCATGATAGGGCCGCCACGATGTGAGTGCGCTGTAAGCTTCCGCCACGGCCGTAATGCGGGCTCCGATCGGAATATCTTCACCCTTCATGCCGTCGGGGAAACCTGTTCCTGCCCAGGTTTCGTGATGATGCAGGACAATTTCCAGGAGGTGGGGATCAACGTAGCCCATGCGGCGGCAGGCCGCCACGCTCTCCTGCACGTATTTCTCGATCATCTTGGCTTCCTGGTCGGTCAGACTGCCGGCGCGGTTCAGAACATGGTGTTCCACCGCCTGCTTTCCCAGATCCTGAAGGTAGCCCGCCAGCATGATGGTCTTTTTCATCTCTTCGTTCAGCTTCAGGCGGTCGGCCAGGGCGTAAGAGAGAAGAGCCACCACGCGGCAATGGCCGACGGCCCCATCCAACGCCTCGACCGCCAGCACCACTTTCTCGGGAATTTCGATGTGCGACTCCGCGTCCGCGTAGGCCGCCGCAATTGCCGGAGGTATGACGGCCTTGTCCATCCAGCGGTCCTTGATGCCCGCCACCTCATAAACCGTGATCTTCTGCAATTTCCCCTTGAGCTGGATCTTCTCATATTCGTCGCGCTTGAAGTTGGCGTCTGCGTAGGCCAGTTTTATCTGGGTGGACTGGGGGTCCAGGGCGAGGGCCCGCTCAAAATAGTGGATGGAGGTGGTAGCATCGTGGAGGTCGAAATTTGCCTTGCCCAGCTCGTAAAGGAGTTCCGCGCTTTCGCTTTCGCGCTTGAGCCTTTCTTCCAGGGCATTCATTCGTTCCAGGAGATCAGCGTCGGATTGGCGTCCGAACCCCAGGTTCCGCAGCTTCTTGGCGTCCACAAAGGGCTCCACGGCGCGGAACGTCGGTTCGTCAATGTAGACTTTCGTCGGCTCGCAGATTTCCTCAAGCCGCTTCGCCACGTTGACGCGATCGCCGACGGCGCTGTAGGCCTGGCGCCGCACCCCCAGCATGCCCACCACCGTACCTCCCGTCGCGATGCCAACCCGCATGCGCCACGGCAGATTCAACTTCTTGACATTGTCCTGCATCCGGAGCCCGGCCAACACCGCCATCAGGGCATGCCGGTCGTAGTCCACGGGGGCGCCGAATTCCACCATTACCCCGTCACCCATGTACTTGTCGATGTGCCCCTTGAAGTCTTCGATGATGGGTTCGATCTCGCCCAGAAAGCGGTTGAGTTCTTCCAGCACCACGTCGGCGCGATTGCGGTCGGAATAGGCGGTGAAATTGGTGAGGTCGGTGAACATGATGCTGATCTCGCGCTTTTCGAATCGCAGCTTTCCTTCCGTGGCCAACTTCGCCACCACCGGGTCCATGGTGGCGTACAGGGCTTTTTCCACCTTCTCCTTCATCTCTTCCGTCACCCGGCTGCGCTTCAGCTCGTCGTAGAGTTGGCGGGTATCCTCGTACCCTTTCGCCAGTTTCTCCTGGAGTGATCCAATGGCGGCGCTCGAAAGGATCAGAAACCCTCCCCAAGTCGCCAGCACCAGCAGGGCGTTGATCTTGGTCCCCTGCACAGCGAACTCTTCCGGCCGATAGTAAGCAAAGAGGATACCCGATAAGAAGCAGAGGACGGCGCCCAAGACGGCTTTACGCTTGCCCAGAAAATAGGCGGCGGCCAGCACGGGAAGATAGAAGAAATTCAGGAAGGCAATCTTGTACGGGAACAGATAAAAGACGGCGACGATAATAGTCACCACCAGTACAATGAAGAGCCCCTCCAGGTGACTGACAATGAAATTGCGCAGCCGGAGCGGCCAGGTTCCCGTCAGGCCAAACGGTACCGCGATCTCGTCAACCGCGGGCGGTCGTAAGTCCAGGTTTGCCATGATTCGCCCTACTCATTCCCCGCTCGAATTTGGACCATCAAAATCTCGCGCGTACTATATCTTCGGATTCGTGAAAGGGCAAGTTACGTTTGTCCTAGTCTCGATTACTATATCGGCATTATTTTGGGAAATATGGGTCTGCTTCCCCGAATTTCACCGTCTTCCATTGACTCCCTGATCAAGAACCCATGCTCGAACCGGGTCTGTCGTTTCTCCGCCTTTCGCCTCGGCTTTCCACCCAATGGCGGCAAGCCTCGCCAGGCAAGCCTCGCCGGTTGTCACGATTCATGATCTCTAGTAGTATCCAAATTCCTTGCGCCTATGATGCGACTCCTAAGACGCCTGATATTGCTTGTCGTTGCGGTCATTCTGCTCGCGCTCTTGGGGGGCGGTCTTTGGTTCCGCTCTCGCATCCGGGCCAGCTTCCCTGTTCTGGATGGGGGAATTTCCGTCCCGGGACTTCGGGCGCGAGTGGACGTCCGGCGCGACGCGCGCGGCGTCCCCCACATTCGGGCCCAATCGCTCCAGGATGCCCTTTTCGCGCAAGGCTACGTCACCGCTCAGGACCGCCTTTGGCAAATGGACCTCGGCCGGCGCATGGCGGAAGGCACGCTTTCAGAGGTCTTTGGGGATCGGACGTTGAGCCTGGACGTTGAAAGCCGCACGCTGGGCTTCCCCCAGGTGGCGGCCAACGCACTGGCCGAGCTTCCGCCCGGCGAACGTTCCCTGTTGGAATCGTACACGCAAGGTGTCAACGCCTTCATCGAAAGCCACCGCGACCGCCTGCCACTGGAGTTCCTGCTGCTCCGTTACCGCCCCCAGCCCTGGCGCGCTCTCGATTCCGTGGCGGTGGCGTTGAACCTCTCCTTGTCGCTAAGTCAAACCTGGCCCGGCGACTTGACGCGGGAGCACATCTCCGCCAAGCTGGGCAAGGAACTCGCCGCCGACGCCTTCCCGGACCACTCCGCGCTCGATGTGCCGGTGGCCGAGGTATCGTCCACGCCGCTCCAGGGCGGCTCGCCCCGTTCCACCAGTTTGTTCTCCAATCCGTTCAGCTCCGGCCAGGACCAGCCGTCGATTGCCGAGTCCCTGCCAGGCCGATTCCTCGCGGACGACCAATCAACGGCAATGGCGGGGATTGGAAGCAATAACTGGGTTATTAATGGGTCCCACACTCAATCCGGCAAGCCGCTCCTGGCCAACGACCCCCACCTTGGCCACAGCATCCCCAGTGTCTGGTACATGATTCACCTGAAGGCGCCGGGGCTCAATGTGTCCGGCGTCAGCCTCCCCGGCTTTCCCCTGGTGATCATTGGCCACAACGAGCGCATCGCCTGGGGGATGACCAACACCGGGCCGGACGTGCAGGACCTCTACATCGAGAGCTTCAATTTACGCGACCCCGGCAAGTATTTGCATAATGGCGAGTGGGTGAATGCCGAGGCGCGGCAAGAAATCGTCAAGGTCCGAAACCAGCGCGACCATACCTTCAAGGTGATGGTCACACGCCACGGGCCCGTTGTTTCGCACGACGAGGGCCGCGACCTCGCCTTGCAATGGACCTTGCTTGTGCCGCATGCGGTCCATCTGCCCTTTCTACCCATCAATCAGGCAAGCAACTGGCAGGAATTCACCGCCGCTCTCCACGACTTCAAGATACCGATGCAGAATTTCGTTTATGCCGATGTCGAAGGCAACATCGGTTATTACGCGGCTGGGTTAGTTCCGATCCGCAAGCAAGGGAATGGCTCCGTGCCCATGCCGGGCAGCACCGACGATTATGATTGGGCTGGTTTCATTCCCTTCGTTGACCTTCCCCATTCCTACAACCCCCCGAGCGGGATGGTCGCGACCGCCAATGGGCGCATTGTTCCTGACAATTATCCCTATTTTATTACCGCCCGGTGGGAAGCCCCGTTCCGCACGGCGAGAATCTTTCAACTCCTCCGTGAGAGAAAGGCGCTCGCTCCCCCCGATATGCTCCGGATTCAAACCGATGTCGTGGCCCTCGACGATGTGTGGCTGGCCCGGCGCCTGTCAGCAGCGGCGGAGAGGCGGCCACCCTCCAACCCCGACGCCCGGTTTGCGCTCAATACACTGAAAGGTTGGGACGGTGAAGCGCGCGCCGATTCAGCCCCGACGCTGGTTCTGGAGGTCACGCGGGATGCCTTGCTGGCCCGCATCCTGCAACCGAAGTTAGGCGGTGACCTTTCCCGGTATCATTGGCCCATGAGCACCGTGTTCCTTCAGAATGTGCTGGACCAGAACCTTACGCGATGGCTCCCGCCGGGCGATGAGGACTTTGATGCGACCCTGATGAAAAGCCTCGAAGAAGGCATCCGCCAGATACCGTCCCTGGTTCACAGCCGGAGTCACTCGGCTTGGAGATGGGGGGATACGATTCCCCTCACCTTTCACCATCCTCTGAGCCGTGGTTTGCCCCTGGTGGGACGGTGGCTGGATGTCGGGCCCTTCCCCCAGGCGGGAACCGGCACCACCGTGAAGCAAACGACTCCCCGCATAGGGCCTTCCATGCGCATGGTGGTGGATTTCTCCGATCTGGACCAGTCGATGCAGAATATTACACTGGGAGAATCAGGCCAGGTCTTCAGCCCCTATTACCGCGATCAGTTTCCGGCCTGGTACAAGGGGGAGAGTTTCCCGATGCCGTTCAGCGATGCGGCCGTGGAGAATAGCGCCGTTCACAGGCTCGTCTTGGAACCTGGTCGATGAAGCTTTTGTTGTCACAAACCAACACGATGGGCAGGCGAGGATCGGTCACGTCCCGGCGGAGGTTCCGGTTTTCGTACCTCCAAGCGCTCGTGCTGATCTGCTACCTGGCATCAGGCTGCACGCGGGGATTGTGGGGTGCTGAAGGCCCCGGCTCACATCCCCTCGAACTGACTTACACGGTGCGGGTGGATCGTCCCACGACTCACCTTGTGGACATTGCGGTTGTTGCGCGCCGCGTGGAAGCCGCCAGCCTGAAGTTCGTCATGCCGGCCTGGGGACCGGGCCGTTATGCGATCTACGATTTCGCCAAGAATGTGCAGGAGTTCTCGGCGGAAGACGCCGACCATCACCTCTTGCCCTGGAACAAACTCGACAAGCAGACGTGGCGCGTGGAGGCCGGCGGTGTTTCAACTGTGCAGGTCCGTTACCGGGTCTTTGCGAATGATCTCACCGGATCGTTTTCGCAGGTTGACAGCTTGCACGCCAACTTGAATGGTCCCTCCGTGTTCATGTACGTGGATGGCCACAAGCCGGACCCCATGACGCTGCAAATCGAGGCTCCCCCGGAGTGGAAGGTCATCAGCGGGCTCTCGGCTTCCCCCACGGAGCGAACGCTTCACGCGCGCAATTACGATCACCTTGTCGACACGCCGCTGGAGATTTCCGGCGATTGCTCCGTTGACAAGTTTGAGGAGCAGGGGAAGACGGTCGAGGTGGCGGTCCATACTTACAACGACGACGATAACAACCGGTCGGATCTTCTCGCCGGGCTGAAGAAATTGGTGCACGTTGAAATGGCGGCTATGCCCCCGCCCGATTGGGAGAGGTACCTCTTTATTCTCCACTTCGTTCCCGACCTTGCCATGGGAGATGGAATGGAGCACCTGAACTCGACCCAGATCATTATTCAGGGCAACGTCCGGGACGGCACTCGGGAAGCGCTGGAGACGGCCGCGCACGAGTTCTTCCACCTGTGGAACGTGAAGCGCCTTCGCCCCGCCGCCTTCGGGCCCTTCGATTACACCCGCGAGAACTATTCGCCTTCGCTCTGGTTCGCCGAAGGTGTTACCACCTATTATGGTTACTTTTTCCTCCTGAAATCCGGACTGTGGACGCGCGAGCAATTCCTGAGTCATCTGGCGAATGAGATCTACACGCTGGAGAGAGAGCCGGGAAACAAGCTGATGTCGGCGGAGTCATCCAGTTTCAACGCTTGGTTCTTTGACCGCTCGCCCCAGATGCAGGAGACGAATTTCGGCAATACCATAATTTCGTATTACAACAAGGGCGCAATTCTGGGCATGCTGCTGGACTTGGAAATCCGCTCGCGCACGCAGGGCCGCAAGAGCTTGCTGGATGTGTTGCGTTTGATGTACCAGGAGTTCTACGAGGCGCCGGCGGCAAGCTACTATGGTCCGGGCCGGGGCTTTGAGGAAAGAGACATCGTGGAGGCTTTAAGAGCCGTCACGGGCTCCGACTTTACCCCCTTCTTCGAGCGGTACGTCGGCGGGACGGATCCACTTCCCTACAAAGAAATGCTGGCCCCGGGAGGCTTGCAGCTTGTGGTAACGACGGCCCCCAATGCGCCCCCTACCCTGGGGGTTGGGGTTGAGCCCGCCAGCACGGGAGTGCGAATCAATACGATCCTCCCCGGCGGCGCCGCTGACCGCGCGGGACTCAGCCGCGATGACCTGCTGATCGATATTGACGATCAGTCGCTGGCTACGGAGGATCTCGCGACCCGGCTTCGACCCTATCCCGTAGGCGCCAAAGTCCCCATCAATGTGGAGAGGCACGGTCGCCGCGAAAGAATCACGGTGACCCTTGACCCCCCGATCCCCAGCCAATATTCCATCGTTCCATTGTCCTCGGCCACGCCCGAGCAGGTGGCCATCCGGGAGGCTTGGCTTGCGACGCGATAACACATGTACTCTTCACACCCTGCCGCAGGTACTCAAAGTATCCGGTCTGGCGGCTTTAGTCTTGGGTTCGCTGCTTACATACCCAATTACCGCGCGTCCTTCGGAAACCGGCCCCGTGACCCAGGATGCCGACGCACTTGTTAAAGGCGGCCACTTCAAAAGAGCCCGAGTCATCCTTGAACCCCAAGTCAAAGCCCATCCCGATGACGCCAAGGCCAGCTACCTTCT
>DATJVT010000052.1:0-3411 GCA_035501695.1 Terriglobia bacterium
GCCGCCACGGCCCGTGTAGCGGCGATCTCTGACCGCCGTGGAATGTAGCGCCGCCCTGGAGGGCGGCACCTGCCGGGCTCAAGCCCGGCGCTACGAGAGACAAGCCGATTGAGGGAGAACCATCATGGCAGAATCAAAAGCACCGGAAGAACTCAAGTCCTACGCTGACGGGTGGATGACCGAACGCAAAGGCACGGACGTACCGCCATTCTTGAAATTCGCCTACCTGGTGATCGCGGGAGGCGCTTTCATCTACTTCTTCGTTTATATGAACGGTGAGATTCATAGTGCGGACCACGGATTAATCGTGCAACAGTTCAACCGGGTCACGCAATCCTCGCCGGGGTTCATGTACGTGGTCGGCGGAATGATTGCGGTATTCATCCTCGTGCTCGTCAAATTCGCGTTCAGCAAGTTTCACGAAGACTAAAACGCCATGCCCAGCCGTTTATCGAGATTTGAAGCGATTGAAGGGGCGGACTACTGGATCCGCATGATCAAGTGCCAGCACGCCTGCCCCGTGCACACCGACGCCTGCGGTTACGTAACCGCCATTGCCGAGGGGCGGTACGAAGATGCGTACCGGCTGGCGCGTGCCACCAACCCCTTTGCCTCCATCTGCGGGCGTGTATGCGGCGCGCCCTGCGAAGTGAATTGCCGGCGGGGTGACGTCGACGCCCCCATCGCCATTCGCCCCCTCAAGCGTTTTGTGACGGACCGCTTTGGCCCCGAGGCCGGCGATCCCCGCATTTATCACAACGCCTGCGACCCGCGCATGTTACCTCCCAATCGGGGCGATTACGAGAAAGTCGCGGTGGTTGGGGCGGGCGTTTCCGGTCTGACCGTGGCCCACGACCTCGTGCAGGTCGGTTATAAAGTCACGGTCTTCGAGGCCGACTCCGAGCCGGGCGGCATGCTTACGGTAGGCGTGCCCATTTTCCGCCTGCCGCGCGACCTGGTTAAAAAGGAGATCAATGCCATCCTGGCGCTCGGCGTGGAGCTGAAGTGCAACATGCGCCTGGGGCGCGATTTCTCCATCCGCGATCTGCGGCGCGACGGATATCGGGCCGTCTTCCTGGGAATCGGTTTGCCCAAGGGCCGCAAGCTCCCCCTGCCAGGCGCCGACCGCCCCATGGTGTACGACGGCATGGATTTCCTCCGCGCTTTCAACGAAGGCAAACCTCTGCCCCTCGGCCGCCGTATCGTGGTGATCGGAGGCGGAAACGTTGCCTACGACGTCGCCCGCTCCGCCGTCCGCCCGATTGAGTCCCTGGGACGCAGCGAAGCCATGTCCGACATGGAGCGCGGCGAGCAAGTGGCTTACGATGTGGCGCGTTCGGCCTTGCGCCTCAGCGGCGACAAGGAAGTCCACGTGGTCTGCCTCGAATCCCGCCAGGAGATGCCGGCGGATGAAATTGAAGTCAACGAAGGAGAGGACGAAGGGCTTAAACTGCACAACTCTCGCGGCCCCAGGGAGATTCTCGGGCAGAATGGGACGGTGACCGGCCTGCGCACTATCCACTGCAAGTCGGTCTTTGACGCCTCTGGCCGCTTCAATCCCATCTTTGACGAGTCCGCCGTGGAGGACATCCCGGCCGACACCGTCATCTTTGCCATCGGCCAGTCTTCGGATTTGAGTTTCCTATGCCCCGAGGATGGCGTGGAAACCCAGCGCGGCCTGATCAAGGTGAACCCTGAGACCTACCAAACCACCGCGCCGGATGTTTATGCCTGCGGTGACATCGCGCATGGACCGCGGCTGTTCATTGACGCCATCGCTTCCGCCCAGGTGGCGGCTCGCTCCATGCACGATTTTCTGCGCGGCACTCGCACCGACATCGTGGTGCGCAGCCGCTGGGCGCCCGCCCACTACTCCATGGCGGAGGGCTGGGAGCGCCTGCCCCGGATCAACCCGCCGGTGCTGGACGCCACGGAACGCGCCACGTCGCTCGACATCATTGAAGAGACATTCCCGGAAGCCGACGCCCGGCGGCAGGGGTCCCGTTGCCTGCGGTGCAACATCAACACGGTCTTCGACACCTCCATCTGCATCGCGTGCAACGGCTGTGTCGACGTCTGCCCGCAGAACATCATCAAACTCGTCGGACTCAGCCAGCTTATCCGTACCCAGGATGGCCTCGCCATGGTCGCCACCACATTGGGCATGACCTGCGAACAAGTGCAGGGCATGGACAAGCAGGAATTGGACGAATTGGGCGGCATCATGCTGAAGGATGAAACTACTTGCATCCGCTGCGCCTTGTGCGCCTCCCGCTGCCCGACGCATGCGATTACCATGAAGAAGTTCGAGTTCTACCGCGAGTGCGTGACCGTGCCCACGCGCAATGCCAAAATCCTCTATCCGTCCGAAGAGCCCCCAGGGGGGCGGAGCAATCCATGAGTGCGGTTGAACTCTGGGTAATGTTTACTTTGGGGCTCGCCAGCAGCCTGCATTGCGTGCAGATGTGCGGCCCCATCGTGCTTTCCTTCAGCCTGGGCACCGCCCAACCTGCCGGGAGCAACGCGGCGGGAGCGGCTCGCTATTTCGCGCTGGGCCATCTCGCCTACAATGCCGGAAGGATTATCACCTACACCGCGCTGGGTGCTTTGGCAGGATTGGCCGGTGGAACCATGGGGGTGCTGGGGCGCCTGGCAGGCATCGGCAGCGTGGCCGCCATTGTGGCAGGCGGGCTGATGGTTGTCGCCGGCCTTCTCATGCTTGGGATCATCCCCTCAGCAGCCTTGGCGCGAATACGGCTGTTCCGGTTCACTTCCGGATTCCCGGTGGGCCGGCTGCTTACTTCCCCCGGAGTGGGGAAGAAATTTCTGCTCGGCCTGGCGCTGGGGTTTCTTCCTTGCGGGCTGGTTTATGCGGCTTTGCTGCGATCAGTGGCCGCGGCCACGCCCCTGGGGGGGGCCACGTCCATGCTGGCTTTCGGCATGGGGACGGCCGGCGCGCTCATCGCCGTCGGCCTCTTTTCCTCCGCGATGAGATGGAGGTTGAACCGCTGGGGTAATCGCCTGGCGGCCGCCAGCGTAATTCTGATGGGAATCATCCTCCTCTGGCGGGGGGTGATGCCGGGCATGTTGATGACCGGGATGCACGGCGGACACGCGTGCCACTAAAGGGCGATAAGGAGTATCTGCTAGATCTAGGTTGCAGGGGAAACGGTGGAGGACCCGATAGTGGCAAGCCTCGACCAGCCCGCAGAGCGGGCGATATCATTTAGCCCATGGCAAAGCCCTGGGAGACGGAACGGTGGAAAACCTGATCGTGGTAGGCATCCACCAGCCCGCGAAGCGGGCGATATCATTTAGTCCATGGCAAAGCCCTCGGAGACGGAACGGTGGAAAACCTGATCGTGGTAGGCGTCCACCAGCCCGCGAAGCGGGCGATGTCATCTAGCCCAT
>DATJVT010000053.1:0-3038 GCA_035501695.1 Terriglobia bacterium
CGTCGGCCACCTTCTCCCTTGGGAGAAGGCTAGGCTTGTTGTTTTCGGCCCTCTCCCAGGGGAGAGGGTGGGCCGCGTCCGGCGCTTTCACCAGCCGGCGCGGGACGGGTGAGGGGGGGTCCTTGAAGTGCCAGTTTCGAAGGAGGAGAAGGCTCGGGCTTGCGGTTCCTTGCCTTCTCCCCCGGGGAGAAGGTGGCCGACGGAGGAGGCCAGATGAGGGGTTTCGTGCCGAAAGTTAAGTAGAGATCATAGACCTAGGAATTTTTGCCCGGCCTTATTCGCCGCCCAGGCCTCATCGGGCATCCGAAGCTTCACGCTCCGGGTGCGGTATGGGAACAACCTCGTGCCCTAAGAGGAGGGAAATCTTCTGAACCGTTTCGCGGACCGCCGTCTTGATGGCGGGCAGGCTCTGTGACATCCGAATGCTCGGACCGGAGATACTGAGAGCGGCGATGGGCCGTCCTTCGCTGGCAAAAATGGGTCCGCCCACGCAGATGATGCCTTGCGCATTTTCCTCCATGTCCACGGCCACGCCTTCGGTGCGGACTTTGGCCAGCTCCTCTTCCAAATGTGCGCGGGCGGTGATAGTGGCCGTGGTCATGGCCGGCATTCCGTAGCGAACCAACGAGTTTTCCAACTCTGCGGAGGGCAGATAAGCAGCGATGGATTTCCCTACCGAGGTGCAGTGGAAGTAAGAATAATTGCCAACCGCCGCCGCCACCCGGTGAGGCTTGGGGCTCTCCAGCACCAGGATGTAGATGGCGACTCCTCCCAGCGGTACTGCCAGGTTCACTGACTCCCCGAACGTCAAAAGCAAGGTTTGCATGAGCGGCTTGGCGAGCACGGTCAGCCTCTGGTAAGGCAAAGCATTGGTCCCTAGCTCGAAAAACTTGCCGGAGAGCGAGTAAAGGTTCGTCACCGGATCCTGGTCGACGTATCCGAGCTTGCCCATGGAATAGAGAAGCCGATGCACGGTGGTCTTCGCCATTCCGCTGATCTGAGTGATCTCGTCGAGTGGGATTCCCGCCTTGGGCTGTTGGCTGAGAGCCTCGAGGATGGTGAATATCTTCCGCGTAACGGCGACGAAGTTTTTGTCACGCGCGAGCTTTCGAGTCTCTCTCTTTTTCATCTTGGTTCCTTCTTTCGGCCGCGGCGAATCAGAACAAGAGATTAACCCAGCGGGGCCTGTGCCGCAACCCAATCGCAGACTGGTAAATCGTCCGATTTAATTCATTGTGTTATCCCCCAGCCCCGAGATTTCGACAATTTGCGGAATACGTTCCGAATGTGCTTGACGCATGGTTTGGCCCGTGCAATAATCTCCCCGATTTTTTCGGGCCTGTGTTTGGCGGTTGGCGAGCAGTGTAGCGCCGACTTTTATGCCGCCATCATCTCGATGCTGCGGTGGTGACTTGCCGGCATAAAGCCGTTGCTACTTGTGCTCGCCGCCGCCGAAAATTCATGTTCGCAAGACGGGAGGAGACATCGTCATGATTGAATGGTTGCGCGGAGTTATCCCTGCGGTCATCACCCCGTTCGACGAGAAAGGCAGGATTGATGAGCAAGCCCTGCGGGCAGAGATTGAGTATCACCTCAGTTGTGGAGCCGCAGCCCTGTGCGCGGGGGGAAGCACCGGCGAGGGCGCCGGAATGAGTTGCGACGATGTGAGACGCCTCGACACGATCTTCGTCGACCAGGTGAAGGGCCGGGTTCCGGTGATTGGCGGAATCATTCCCGATACCACGGAGGAGGCGGTCGAACTGGGCTTGGCGGCCAAAGAAGCGGGAGTGGCGGCCCTGCAGGTTACCCTTCCGCATTATCTTTTCCAGCCGGGTATTCCGGAACAGGTTTCCTATTATTCGGAGATTCGCGATCGCACGGGGCTGGGGGTCATCCTCTACAATGTGCTGCCCTGGGGCCAAGTGACTCCGGAGGGCGTGGCGAAATTGGTGGAGGCGGAGGCTATCATCGCCGTGAAACAAAGCGGCTCCAACATGCACCAGCTTGCCGACATGGTCTACTATTTCGGCCAGCAGATTCCGATTCTGAGCGCGGTGGACGATCTTCTCTACCCGTCTTTTGTGATCGGCGCTCACGGAACGCTTTCCGCAATTGCCAGCGTGCTGCCCCAGCAGTGCGTCGAGTTGTATCAAGCCGTGCAGCAGGGCAACCACGCACGCGCTTTGGAATTACATAACAAGTTGCTGGTGGTATGGCGGGCGATGGAGGATATGACCGGCTTCTGCGGAAGGGTGAAGTGCGCGATTGAGCTCCAGGGCCGGGCGGCCGGAGTACCTCGGCGGCCGCATCGTTCAGCGCGCGAGGACGAAAGGACCCATCTGCGGCGGGCACTGGAAATGGCAGGCATTCCCCTGCCCCTGGCCCAGTCGGCGTGAAGCTGGGGAACTTGTGAGAAACCCTAGGAGCGCGGCCTCGTGACCGCATCCAAGAAGAAGGCCTCAACACAAAGAGCACGGAGGCTTCACAGGGCCCGCAGAGAAAAGCCCAGGCATCATGTTCCCGTTTCTTCGTCTTCTCTGCGACCTCTGTGAACCCTCTCCGAACTCCGTGTTGGAGTCTTTTTCTTCGCTTTCGCGCTTAGACGCAAATGTAGAAACTCATCCTCAGGAAAGGACAGAACACAATGCCTGAATCACTTCCTATTTTGCCTACCTCGGTGATCGGCAGCCATGCTTACCCAAGCTGGATGTGGACCGCGCTCGAGGCCGTCGACGCCGGCAAGTACGGCGTTACGGATAAGCAGGAGCTTTTCGACGATGCGGTTAATATTGCTATCCTCGATCAAGAGCGGGCGGGGATCGACATCATCTCCGATGGCGAGATGCGGCGTTGGTATTTCGTCCAGAGTTTCTACCGGCGGATGGGCGGTCTGGAGCGGCTGGAGCCGTTGCGGAAAGTCGGGCTTTACAGCTACGACAGCGTTCCGCGCTACCGTCCCACGGGACGGGTGACCATCCCCAAGGGGCTGGGGATTGTGGAAGAATTCGAGTATCTGAAAAAGCATACGGCCCGGCGCG
>DATJVT010000054.1:0-10140 GCA_035501695.1 Terriglobia bacterium
GCATCAGCCGGCTGGAGCTTGACCTCCACCGTCGACCCGCCGGCGGTAATCGAGGGTTTATTCTCTTCCTGCACGAGTTGTTCGGGAGGGCGCTTGCCGCGGGCGCGACGATAGAGCCACACGGTTTGTTGCGAGGAGTTGTGAATGTGAAGGAGTATGCGCGCTGCCTCCGGCTCAGCCGCGAAGCTCTGACCCATAGAAATGAGAAGGGTGAGGGGAGGAGGACCTGCCTGGCCGCGCGACGTGGCCACTGGCAGGAAGGTCAAAACCCCTGCCCACCCAACCATCACAATAAATCGAGGCGTTGTATGTCTTCCCATTGCCATATTTACAGCACCCGCAGGATCAGGCATTTCAAGTAATGCGTCTCGGGCACGGTCAGGAGAATGGGGTGGTCGCGCGACTGGGTGCGGCGTTCGACCACGGCGACGGTACGGTGGGCATCCAGCGCGGCACCGGCAATCACTTCCAGCAGGTCGGCCTCGCTGACGTGGAACGAACAAGAACAGGTGACGAGATACCCCCCGGGGTTCAATATTTTCAAGGCCCGGAGATTCAGTTCTTTATAGCCGCGCAGGGCCGAATCGCGGGTGGATTTCTGGCGTGCGAAAGCTGGTGGATCGAGGACCACGGTATCGAACCGCTGCTTCTCCTGGTCGAAAGATTTCAGGACGTCAAAGCAGTTGGCCTCTTTCCATTGCAGGTTGGTGAAGCTGTTGAGTTGCTGGCTTCGTTCCGCCTGCCGCAGCGCTTCCCCCGAGGAATCCACGCCCAATACGGATTCACATTGGGGCGCGAGCGCAAGGGCAAACGCTCCTGTATATGTGAAACAATCCAGCGCTCTTCCGCGCGCATAATGCGCGGCCGCGCCCCGATTCTCGCGCTGGTCGAGGAACCCACCCGTCTTCTGCCCGTCAAGCAGGTCGTAACAGATCTTCACGCCGTTTTCTTCTACCACCACCTCATGAACGTCCTCCCCCACCAGCACGCCGTTCTGCTCCGGTAGGCCTTCGAGACCCCGCACTGCCGCGTCATTACGTTCGATAATGGCGCGCGGTGCGAATTCCTTTTGTAGGATCTCAACCACCGTCGATTTCAGCCGATCGATGCCTTGACTAAGTGTCTGGATAACCAGGCAATCGCCATAGCGATCGACGATGAGGGACGGGAGCAAATCGCCCTCGGCCGCAACCAGCCGATAAGCCTGGGCTCCTGGCGCCACCTGTCTTCGAAATGCGGCTGCGGCTCGAATCCGCTCGGCTAGGAATGCGGAATCGAAGGGCCTCGCCTCGCGCGTCAGGAGACGCAACGCGATTTGAGATTGGCTGCTGTAAAGAGCCTGCCCCCAGAAGTGATTCTTCTTGTCGGCTAATCGCACCACCCCCGGTTCGACTCCTTCCGAATTTGCGACATCCGAGCGGTAAATCCAGGGATGCCCGGAGCTAAGCCGCTCGATGGCACGGGATGTGATGGTGACTGTAGAGGCCAGCATCCACTAAATGTAACACATGAATGCGTTAACGAGTGCCGAGTGATCGGCGGCTAGAAAATCCCATGCTCGTTGACGGTCCATCCGGGCAGCTGTTCGCAGATCGGGGTTCACAATTCACCATTCATAATTCATAATTTCGACACCATGTTTCTCGAAGATTTTGATTACATGCTTCCCGCCGAACTCATAGCCCAGCGGCCGCTGGCCGAGCGCGATGCTTCGCGCATGATGATTCTGGACCGCGCAACGCAGCAATGGGAGGACGGAATCTTTGGCGACATTTCTCAAATCCTCCATGAGGGCGATCTTCTGGTTTTCAACAACACCAAGGTTCTTCCCGCCCGCTTGTTGGGGCGGCGGCGTGGACTCACCGCCCAACCTCTGGGGAAGAATAATCCCAAGCAGTCGAGCTTCCTGACCGGAGAAACCGAATTGATGCTGACCCGGCAGGAGAGCGACGACGTTTGGCAAGGCCTGGTCCACCCCGGCCGCAAGGTGCGGACCGGCGAGGTGCTGGTGTTCGGCGAAGACGAGTTGGAGGCGGAGATCCTGGGGCGCGGTGAGTATGGTGTACGCAAGGTGCGCCTTCGAGTTCGCGCTGGAACTATTGAAGACGCAATCGATCGGTTGGGTCATGTGCCCCTGCCGCCGTACATTCACCGCTGCGACGATACCGGCGACCGCGTGACCTATCAGACCATATATGCCAAGGTGCGCGGCGCAGTGGCCGCGCCGACGGCAGGATTGCACTTCACGCAGCGCGTTCTAAGCGCGCTTGCGGGGCACGGGGTGCAAATCTGCGAAATCACACTCCACGTGGGACTGGGAACATTTCAGCCCGTGCGCGCCAGCAGGATTGAGGAACATCAAATGGATGGGGAACGCTACGAGATTTCCGAGGCCGCAGCCGCCAGCATTAACTGCGCTCTCGATCAGCAGCGGCGTGTCATCGCCGTGGGGACCACGAGTGTCCGGACGCTGGAGAGCGTCGCGTCCGAGCAGGGAGGGCGCATTACTCCTGGCCGGGGAGAGACGCGCCTTTTCATCTTCCCGGGGTTCAGATTTCAAATCGTTCGCGGGCTTCTTACCAACTTTCATCTGCCAAAATCAACGCTTCTAATGCTGGTTTCAGCATTCGCACAAAGAGATTTTCTCCTTCGCGCCTACCGCCATGCTCTGGAAGAACGCTACCGGTTTTACAGCTACGGAGACTGCATGTTGATTCTGTGACAGTTGGGAGCGCAGGCTTATCCTAAGTAACCCTTACGTGCGAACTCGCGTCTAATAGGTTTGGCTAAGTCATTCGCTCTTTGGCTAACCAATCTAAATGTGGGGCGTCATATCAACGGCGGGGATTTCAATTCCGAAAAGGTGAACAGCCGTAGGGAATATTGATTCCTGCCGGAGGCAAGCCATGAGAATCAAGGGAGTTTTACCCGTTCCGTTCCTGATACTAATCCTGGCGGCAGTCGTATCACTCTTTAGCGTAATCGCGGATCGCGCGCCTCAGGCCGCAGTGGGGGAAAAAGATTCTCTACAAATACAGACGGTTGAGCAGGAACGCATGGCGGCCGCTTACTTCCGGGTGATGGCCTGGCTATCCGATGTCATGCCCCAGGCGGGCAAACCTGCCAAGACGATTTCCCCCTCCGTACCCACCCCGAGCCTTACCAAAGCCTCGTCACGCTGTGAAGGTCGTGGCAGAATCGAACTCTGCACCTTTCGATCAAAGAAGACTGCCGCTCTTGACCACCGGACTCCCAGTGTGAATTGAGTATGCCTATCCTTAATGCCGGGCATCGCGCACAGAATCCGGAGGGACCTGCTACCAGTGAATTCGCACCCGGTACTTGAGCAAGGCCTCACTGTCGGCCGCCACGGGCACGGTGAATCGTGCCGCGAAGGCGGCAGCCTTTTCATACTTGAAGGTGGAATTGAGTAGGGTCCAATCTCCTCCGATGGGTTCATTCACAAAGACCGTGATGGGATCGGGCTTGTGGTTACGAATTGATATCTCGTACTCAACTTCAACGTTGCGCGGACCCAGGCGCTGGAAGTCGGTTTGCTTGCGCTCCGCCACCACGTCAAAGGCGTTGCCAATGTGCAAGCTCACTGTTTCGTCCTTCGGCGTGTGATCAATGCGGTCCTCGCCGATGAACTGCACGCGGCCCTTGGAATCCCCCTGATAAACCCGAACTGTCCCGGCCGGCAGCGGGACTCCCAGCGAATTGGCCTCGCTATTCTTGAACTTAAAGAGGACTTTCACCGGCTCCTTATTCGGTTGGCCCGGACTCTGAGGGTTCTGGTAGTAATAGGTCTGGCCGTCCACCTCGAACACCTTTTCCACCGCCGCCCCAGCCGCGTCCAGCAGGCTGATCTGCTTGGTTTCGTTGTTTTGAATGTTGGTGCGGCGTTCGAGCGTATAGAGATGGTATTCGGATATGGCTTCCTGCTGGAACTGCGGCGCCGCAGGGGCGGCCTTCATTTCCATCATGCGCATCGGCCTTCCGTTCACGGGCTCGACGCGATTCAACTCCCCTGCCACTAACTGTAGCTGGGCATTGCGAAAAGCCGCCCCGCTCTGGTTTACTACGGTCACCCAGCCGTTCAAGTCCGCCGCCTTCTGGTCGGAGTGTACGGTCAGCACGTAATCAGCATTCCAGTTCACCTGATTGGTCAGGTAGGAAGCCTCCACGGTCTGTTCACCAGACTGGCGATTGTCGAGCAGCCAGACCAGGGTGGGTTTGCTATAGAGATTCTCCGGTAAATCGGGAAACTCGTAGCGGTCGGCTCCCATGCCAGTGATAATCTCATTTCCCATCTTCCACACGGGTCCTTCGTTGTCGGCCAGCAACAAGGCCTTCACTGGAACCTCCTTGGTGGAGTTATTCTCGGAGATGACCCGGATCAGGGTTAGTTCCTTGCCGACATATTTTTGCAGCAGCTTCTGAGGGCTCAACAGGTCGTACTCATAGTCCTGTTCGAGCACGTTGAGATCCTTGGGGGCGGACAGGGACACAATGTGAACGGTAGCGGGATTGACCTGTGCGGCAATGTCCATATAGCGCAGGTCGATGACGCCCTGGGGCAGGCGCACACGCCGGACGTCTCGCACCAAGGCCACGTTGGAGTTATAAACGGTAACTGCCAGCTCTTTTTGGTCCTGCTCCGTGGAGGTCACAGGGCTCTGGGCCCGAGACCCATTTGTCCACCCAACCAGAACGACAGTCAAAATAAGTCCGACTACCAAGTGTGGTTTCATTAGTTCACCTCTCCCGTTCGGGTATCGCGGCGGCGCAAAGCGAAAGTTAAACTAATCAGTCAGCGGAACAAGTTGAGGATTCCTCGCATCGCCACCTGCGAGAAATCCGGCGCAACGAGATCCGCATGCTGAAGTTCCGTGGCGGGGCGGCTGTGGGTGAGTGCCATACACTTGAAACCCGCTGCCTGCGCGGCAATGACGCCCAAAGGTGCATCCTCAATGGCGAGGCACTCCTCCGCCTGGAGAGACTCATCGCGGAACTGCTCTAAAGGGCGCAGTCGGGAGAGAGCCATCAGGTAGACCTCAGGGTCCGGTTTAGACCGCTGGCAATCGTCCGCAGTCGCCAGGACGGTAAACTTTTCACGCAATTCCAATTTGGACAACAAATGATCGATTTCTACGTATAGGCTGCCACTGGCGATCGCCAGAGGGTAGTGCCGGGCCATCTCGGCGACAAACTCCCTTGCCCCGGGAATAGCCGGGAGGCCCTCCCGAATTATGTCCCGATATCGTTGCCCCTTCCACGCAACCAATTCGTCGCGCCGCCCGAGGTCGACCCGCCGCCCATGACTGGCGTACAGGTGTTCGACCGTGCCACGGTCGTCCAGCGCCAGGTAATCACGATAATATTCTTCATCATCCAGAGTCCATCCCTCCAGCGCTGCCATCTCCTGGGCCAATTTCAGGAGGAGCGGTTCACTGTCTACAATGATGCCATCAAAGTCGAAGATCACGGCCCGCAACAAGATAGGTAAGCCTCCTTGACTGTCCAGGTGACCGAACTGAATTTGAATGGCCCGGGGCTGATTCCGGGCTATCGAAAGTCCTCCATCGGCAAACGTCAATTCACTGCGCTATGGTACACTTGAGTTGTAAGGTGGTACAAGAGCGGAGAACTGATGGACCACGAGTTGAGCATTCCCATCGCGTTTTTGGCCGGGATCGTTTCTTTTCTGTCCCCGTGTGTGCTTCCCTTGGTACCCGGATATGTTTCGATGCTCTCCGGGGCGACCATTGAGGAATTGCGGCGCGAAACCAGCGGAGAACTTTTGCGCAGGATTTTCCGCAACTCCCTGGCTTTCATTGCCGGATTTACTGTGGTTTTTGTTCTGCTGGGGGCTTCGGCCACTTGGGTAGGTGGCTTTTTGCTGGCCAAGCGCACCGTGTTCAACGTCGTCGCTGGCATCGTCGTAATCATCTTCGGCCTGCACCTGACCGGTCTTGTGAAAATCCCCCTGCTTTACCGCGAAGCACGTCTGGATACGGGCGCGCCGCGACGTAGCCTGGGTGGGGCGTTCCTGCTGGGATTTGCTTTTGCGTTCGGATGGACCCCTTGCATCGGGCCGATCCTGGCGGCAATCCTGGCGCTTGCCGCTCAGCGTGACACGGTCTTTCAAGGCATGTTCCTGCTGGCGATTTACTCCGCCGGGCTCGCTATCCCTTTCCTCCTCACAAGCGTCGGGTTGAGTACGTTCATGAAGTTCTACGGTGGATTCCGCAAGCACTTGCAGGCTGTGGAGGTAGCCTCAGGTGTGCTATTGATCGTCCTGGGCGTGTTGATGGCCTTCAACAAGTTGACGATTATCTCCGGGTATTTTTCATTCTTGAACCGGTTTTCTTTGTAGGGGCCGGAAATAGCCGGAGCCAATAAGAACTCAAGCTTTCGGGATTTAAAGCCAGGATGCACCCAATTCTTTTCAGTATCGGTTCGTTTCACCTTCCAACCTACGGCCTTCTGCTGGTGATGGCAATCCTGGGAGGGATTTATACCGCCGTGCGATTGGGCCGCCGCGTGGGCCTGGAGGCCTCCCTGATCCTGGATTTTTGCACGTGGGTAATTCTGGTGGCCCTGGTTGGTGCAAAGGTTCTCTTGGTTGTGACGGACTGGAATTATTACCGCGAGAACCCCGGTGAAATTTTCAGCTACTCGACCCTCATGGCAGGGGGTGTCTTTTACGGGGGGTTCCTGGCGGCGCTCTTTTTTACAATCTGGTATGTGCGGGTGCAGAAACTCTCCTTTTGGATGCTGGCCGATGTCCTGGCGCCAGGCGTGGCTCTGGGGCAAAGCGTGGGGCGATTGGGATGTTTTAGCGCGGGTTGCGATTACGGCAAACCCACCACCGCCTCCTGGGGTGTCGTATTCACCAGTGCCTTTGCGCATCAAGTCTCGGGAGTTCCTCTCGATGTGCGGCTGCATCCCGCGCAGATCTACGAGTCCCTGGCGACACTCGTGCTTTTTGGTTTGCTGCTGTGGGCGTTCCCGAAGAAGAAGCGGAACGGAGACATCTTCCTCGGTTATGTCGGGCTCTACGCGGGGGCACGGTTTTTCCTGGAGTTCTTGCGGGGCGATGAAGACCGGGGATTTGTATTTCATCACCTGCTTTCGACGTCGCAGTTAATTGCGATTGTGGCGCTGGCAGGGATTGCCGTCGCCTTGATTTGGCGACATGGGCATCCCGGAGATGAACGGCGCGGGGTCATAGCCGATAAGGGTGGAGCTCCTGTTCCCCCACCGAGCGACCTGGGGCAGGGGGGCCTGGGCCGAGTGCATCCCTCCACCGGCGGTATCGCTGCGGGCAAGGCGCGGGCGGTAGTCGTACCGTCCACCCCGAAACGGGCCCGGCGCTGAAGTGAAATCCAAGTGAGGTGCGAACTGTGGAAGAGCAGACACCAGATGTGAACTCACCAGGGGGATCCAAATCCCCGGAGAGTAATTCGGCTGGGGATCCAGAGGCATTGAAGGGGCCGGAGGGTCCTCCCCCCGAGAACCCGAAGGCTCCCAGGTCCAAAATCCTGGCCGGGGCTCTGATGGCCTTGCTGGTGGTCGTGGGCTTGTACTTCGTGAACCGTTATTGGATTGCCCCTGCGGTGAAAGCGCAGACCAAGGGTTCTGACACCCATCCCCTGGCCCCGCAGTTCTCCCTGACGGACATCACAGGCAAGCCGCTCAACTTCAGTGATTACAAGGGCAAGGTGGTGGCGCTAGATTTCTGGGCGACTTGGTGCGGGCCGTGCCGCATCGAGATCCCTGGCTTCATTGAGTTGCAAAAACGTTACGGCTCCCAGGGATTTGCCATGATCGGCATCTCGATGGATGACAGCCCCGAACCCGTGGTGGACTTCTACAAGCAATTCCAGATGAACTACCCTGTCGCCATCGGCAATGAACGCCTGGGTGAGTTGTATGGCGGGATGCCGGGACTTCCCACAACGTTCCTGATCGGGCGTGACGGCCGCATCTATGCGAAACACGTCGGCGCTTACGATCCCAGTGTCTTTGAGGCAGAGATTAAGCAACTGCTGGAGGGCAGCCCCGCGGATGAAGCCGCGAACTTCCACCTCGCCGGGCGAGGTCCAGGTGATGACAAAATCGAATTGGGCAATCCCGCAGCGATCGACTCGGAAATCCCGGGAATTGATTTAACCAAGCTCACCGCTGATCAGAAAGAAGCTTACAAGAAGCTGTTGGCGAGCCAGCAATGCACTTGTGGCTGCAAGCTTAATCTGCTCAAATGCCGCCAGATCGATCGCCAGTGCAGCTTTAGCCGAAAACTTGCCCAGGATCAACTGGACGCACTACTTAAGACCAAGAGTAATGCCGCCCCCGCAAAGCAGTTGTGATCGCTCCGGCAGGGCCTGCTTTGCCCGGCCCGGTCAAGTGAACGGAGCGGTGGGACGGCAATTCACATGAGGATGGATTTCGGGAGTATGAGAATCATTGCGTGGAGCGGATTACTGACGTTATTGGTGGCGAGCGTGGGATGGGCACAGGAAAATGGTTCTGTAGTGGAGGCCCGGGCCCTAATGGCCACCGACGCGGCTCACCCCAACTCGACGATAAAACTCGCCGTGCTCGCCCAGGTAGCTCCCGGTTATCACATCAATGATCACAAACCGTCCCTGGATTATTTGATTCCCACGGAGTTCAAGGTAGAGCCGAGCGATCAATTTGCAGTTGCGAACGTGGTCTATCCCAAGGGGACGCTCAAGCGATTCGCCTTCTCTGATATCCCCCTTTCGGTGTATGAGGGCGCTGTGGGGGTAGGCGCAACGCTGCAAGCCGGAAAGACCGTGCCGCCAGGGACGTATACGCTTAAGGCCAAGTTCGCCTACCAGGCTTGTAATGATCATGCTTGCCTGCCGCCCGCCAGCGTGCCGCTGACCGTAACCATCAAAGTTGTGCCTCGCAATGTCCCGCTGAAACCGGTGGAATCCGATGTCTTCCAACGAATCAAATTTGAATAGTGCTTCTCCATCTCCCGGCCCGCAGGAGAAGCCCCGTAGTCCCGTCGGGCTGCTGGTGATAGGCCTCCTGTTGCTCGCTGCGTTGGTCTGGGCCATGGCTCCATCGCGGGCAAGGTTTAAACCGGCCCCCCTTCGAGTAGTCTCGGTGGGATGTGCGCAACCTTTCCCGGACTTCGTCCCTTCGGACGCGACCGAGGTTCCCGGGGTGGACTTGAGTTCGCTATCCCAGGCGCAGCGAAACCATATCCTGTATCGGCTGAACATGGAACCGTGCCCTTGCGGCTGTAACGCTAGCATTGCCTCTTGTCGAATCAACCACCCCGCTTGCCCGGTTTGCAAGGACTTGGTGGCAAGAATCATCACTGAGGAATCAACCGGAAAGAGTCAGGAGCCCGGAGACCCGCGCGCGAAGTAACCGAGATTTCCAAATCGGCGATCAAGGATGGGCATTCAAACGCACTAAGCCTAATCGCAATTTTCAATTCTGACCCCTGAAATCTGGTTGCTATCATTTGACTCCCATGAAGGTTGCTGTCATCTCCGACACGCACGGATATTTTGATCCGCAACTCTCATTACTTCTACGTGGCACCGACGAGGTTCTCCACACGGGTGACGTGGGATCTGAGGGTGTGCTTGACCAACTCCGCGCCATAGGGCCGGTCCACGCGGTGCGGGGCAATATCGACAGCCCGGCGTCCGGACTTCCGTTAACCTTGGCGCGGACGTATTCCGGCATTCACATTTGTATGGTGCACGAATTACCCGAGGGCCAGGCCACGTTGCAGGAAAGGGCGAGCTTGGCAGGCCGCGGCGGGAAACCAACGGAGCCCTGCCGCCGCTTTCTGGAGAGTTTCCCCAAGGAGTGCCGAGTGGTGGTTTTTGGTCACAGCCACGAGCCCTGCGCGTTGCTCCTTGGCGACAAGCTCTTTTTCAATCCGGGCAGCGCGGGCAAGAAGAGGTTCTCGCTGCCACGGTGTTGCGGCTTGCTGGAGATTTCACCGGAGGGGGTGAAGGGGACATTCCTCGGCCTGGAAAGGTATAATCAAGGTCTGCCGGAGGCCGTTTGGATGCCGAGCGGAGGGGTGACCGCATGTTGAAATTGCTGAAGTTCTTGAGAAGCGCCACCGAAGTCATCACC
>DATJVT010000055.1:0-6647 GCA_035501695.1 Terriglobia bacterium
CATTTCGAAAGCAAGGAAGCTCTGGGATACGCCATTATCGAAGAGGTCGTCGCAGAAATGACCCGTGACAGGTGGTTGCGCCCTCTGGAGCGGAGCAAGGGCAAGGACCCTATCGACGCTTTGATTGGCATTGTACAGGCGATACCTCATCGGCCAAAAGACGTAAAGGGCGGTTGTCCCCTGGTCAATCTGGCGCAGGAGATGTCTCAGCTCGACGAACAATTCCGCAAGCGATTGGAGAGCATCTTCCATGCCTGGCAAGAAGGAATTGCCATGACCCTGCGGAGGGGGCAGGCGCAGGGAACGGTCCGCCGCGACTTGGTTCCGGAAGAGACTGCGAGCTTCCTGATCGCCCTGGTCGAAGGGTACGAAGTGCTGGCAAAGAATGCTCAAGATGCGAAGGCGTGGGATATGGGAATCAGAAATATCGTGGGCTGGCTCCGGTCTCTTCGCGCGAATAGGAAGCGTCCAGATGGAGGAAAGACATGAGTCACCGCGCCAATCGGCAACGCAAATCAACCGACATCCGTGCTGGCTGCGAAAGATATTCCCGTGCCAGAACGATGATCAACCCGGAGGATGTAATGCCCACAAGAATCGGGCACGTCGCTTCTCTCATCATCGCGGTGACGGTCGGCTTAGCGGTGGCGTCACCGGCACAAGACAGCAAGTCTCCCTACCCGGCCATGGCTTCCCTGGAGAAGTATCTCATGCCGGCAGACGCGGAGATCGCGCTGGCTCGCAGCGCGGCGCCGGCCTCTGTCGCGGACGGCGCCACCGTGATGGTGCTGGGACGCCAGGGATACACGACGGCCGTGCCGGGCACGAACGGCTTTCTCTGTTATGTGGAGCGATCCTGGGCCAGGAGCACCGAGGATCCGGAATTCTGGAATCCCAGAATGCGCGCCCCCAACTGCTTCAATGAAGCGGCGGCCCGGAGCGTCGCGCAGATCTATCTGCTGAAGACCCGACTCGTGCTGGCAGGGGACTCGAAGGCGCAGATCGCGCACGGCATCGCCGCGGCCCTCGACGCGAAGAAGTTACCCGCGCTGGCGCCGGGAGCGATGTGCTACATGATGTCGAAACAGCAGTATCTGAACGACTCGGACAAGAACTGGCATCCGCACCTGATGTTTTACGTTGCCGGGGATGCGGCGCAGAGTTGGGGCGCGAATCTGCAAGGCTCGCCGGTGATCGCAGCGAATGATGCGGAAGCTCGGGTGACGGTTATGATGGTCGTGGTGAACCACTGGTCGGACGGAACACCCGACCCGCACTGAAACGGGGTATCGGCGAGTGCCATCCTCCTGACAACGCGAGAGAACACCCTTGATTAACAGCGGTTCGGCGTAACCGGCGAGCTGACAATCTGTCCCCACGCGGGAAAGCCCTCCGGGCGCCTTCCGGTGCAAAGTCTTGCAGTCCCCATCCAAGCGACATATTGTCTTACCCAGACGCGCCAAGAGGCGTCATGCCGGGCCGCAGGGCACCCACGGGCACCTACGAAATGCTAGTGACGCCTTATCCTGTCATATTCCGCTTCCAAGGCCGCACCCTTTATGACGGTGAACCTTTCCAACCCTGCCGCGCTGGTGTATCCTATAGCGTCACTGGAGCCGCACTATTAAACCCTCGGACAATGGTGGGAATTCCAGAAATCAACCCCGGTTCATCGAAGGAGACCAAACCTTATGCCTCTAGTTTCTATGCGTCAGTTACTGGACGAAGCCGCCAAGGGCGGTTACGGAGTCGGCGCGTTCAATGTAAACAACATGGAGCAGATCCAGTCCATCATGGAAGCGGCCCGCGAGACCAAGTCGCCCGTGATCGTGCAGGCCAGCCGCGGCGCGCGCAGCTATTCGCAGGACAAATTCCTGTACCACCTCATGCTGGCGGCGGCGGAACTCTATCCCGAGATTCCCATGGTGCTGCACCTCGACCACGGCAACAGCGTGGAGACTTGCAAATCCGCCATCGAACTGGGTTTCACCAGCGTCATGATGGACGGCTCCCTGATGCCCGACGGCAAGACACCCTCCAGCTTTGAGTACAACGTCAAGGCGACGCGCGAAGTGGTGGAAATGGCCCACGCCAGGGGCGTGACGGTGGAAGGCGAAATCGGCTGCCTGGGCGGTATCGAAGACGGCCATGGCACCGGACTCGATGGCCTGAGCCACCTCACCGACCCCGCGCAGGCAGCGGAGTTCGTGAGGCTCACCGGCCTCGACGCTCTGGCCATTGCCATCGGCACCAGCCATGGCGCCTACAAGTTCACCAAGAAACCCACCGGCGAAACGCTGAAGATGGACCGCCTGATCGAGATTCACAAACTCCTGCCGCAAACCCACCTGGTGATGCACGGCTCCTCCAGCGTGCCCAAAGACCTTCAGGACATCATCAATCAATACGGCGGTAAACTGAAGCCCACCTGGGGAGTGCCGATTGAAGAGATCCAACTCGGCATCAAGAACGGGGTGCGCAAGATCAACGTGGATACGGATAATAGGCTGGCGATCACCGGCGCGATCCGCAAGGTCTTCGCCGAGAAGCCCGAGGAATTCGATCCCCGCAGCTACCTGAAGCCCGCCCGCGAAGCCATGAAGAAAGTAGTGGCGCTGCGCATGACGCAGTTCGGGCAGGCAGGTCATGCCGGCGACTACGCGCCGCTGCCCTTGTCTGAGATGGCCGCGCGGTACGCACAGAAATCCGCCGCTTGAGTATGATCCTTCTCGCCAGGGTGCAAAGGGTCGTAGAGAAGGTGCCTTCCTCTGCGACCCCGCACCTTGGGGACTTCCTTCGCCGACATGGTTTGGCTGCATGTCCCATGATGCCGCAAAGGTTGGCGACAACCTCCCGCTTAAGAGACCCTATGAGGGCTAATACGAGTTCATCGTGAATCGCCTCGTAAGTCGGAAGCTAAAAGCTGCTCAGGTTGTCAATTCCCTCCCTGGTAAAACCCAACAATGTTCCGGCTGCAACATCCTTGGCGCAGAATGGAAATGGTTTGGGCGGATCCCGATTACACGGTGGCGCTCCACGGCGCGTAGAGGCGGTATTGATGTCTGGTAATAAACGTGCGAACACATTCCATCGGGCAGGCGAGGGGTTGCTTGCTGCAGGCTTCTGGAGGTTTGAGACTCGCGAACTGGGCAGCAATCAGCTTGGGAAACTGCAATGCACGTATCTTATTGTTTTTATACTATGTAATACCTCTTGAACGGTTTCCTGAGAGACCCTACCGGGGACGCATTCGTCCCGGCAAGGGGAGCTGAACACGACCGGAGAGCAAGTGGAATCCGACCAGAGCCCTGCGAGCTTTCACACCCCTCACCTCCCGCCCTTCCCCGCAATAGGGGTGGGAGAAGCAAACTCGCGTCGACATCAGGGCCGACGAGTTGACATCTTTCACCTGTGTCTTCTCCCATTCCCACTCGCCCTCCGACAGAAGGCCTTTAGTAAAAACCCGGGCCGTACGTCTTTTGAGTGACCTTAGGGTATGACCGACGACACAAATATGACCCGGCTAAATCTGCTGCGGGCGCTTCCCGACCTCGAAGGTTACGCTGCCACCGTCTTGGCGGTGGTATGCGCGCTGGCAGTTCGCCTTGTCCTCAATCCGATCCTGACGGACCGGGCGCCCTTCCTGATCTTTATCCTGGTCGTGGTAATCGTGATGCGGATCTGGGGGAGGGGTCCGGGGTTGCTGGCTACACTACTGGGAGGAATCTCCAGCTGGTACTTCATCCTGGAACCCCAATTCTCTTTTTCCCTGAATAACCGGGCCGATGCGCTCAATCTGGTGGCTTTTCTCGCCATTGGAATCGGCATCAGCTTCATAGGGGAAAGGTCCGGCCCCGCGCGGGATAAGGGGACTCCCCGGCGGGGTTACATCAAGCTGCGGGTCATCCGCCAGACCGCCGTCCTGGCTGGAGCAGCCGTAGTGCTCACAGGATTGGTCTTGTTACTGCAACTCGACCTGGAACGCATTCGGGATGCGGAAAACTGGGTGGAGCACACCTATCGAGTGATCAATTCCGCCGAATCCCTGTTGTCCATGATGAAGGATGCGGAAAACGGCCAACGGGGGTTCCTCCTGACGGGAGATTTGCGCTACCTGGCCATCTATCAGAGGGCGACTGCTTCCATCCCCAAAGCCCTACAGGAGTTGAAGAACCTCACCATCGACAATCATACCCAGCAGGTCCGCTACATTGAAATCGGCCGGCTCACTCAGGAACGATTGAGGAGCCTTCAACTCGCCCTTGACCTGCGGGCCACCTCTGGTATCGGCGCGGCTGTGGCGGCGGTTCGATCCGGACAAGGTGCGGAGGCCATGGACAGCCTTCGCTCAGTGCTCGAGTCCGTGATGGGCGAAGAGCGCCGATTATTGATCTCACGTACGGAACATGCTGAACGGGAGTCAATGCGCGGCCGCTGGGTGTTGGGCCTGGGCAGCGGTGTGTTGATCCTTCTCCTGGTCCTCGCGAGTGTGGTCATCGAGCGGGAGACGGTCCGGAGGGAAGAAATCGCGGAGACTCTTCGCCGCCACGCCAACCTGCTGGAACAAGCCCACGACTCCCTAATGACCTGCCCGCTGGGGGGTGCCATTGACTACTGGAGTCGAGGATCCGAAACCCTTTTTGGCTTCTCCCGGGAAGAGGCCTTGGGGAGTTCCCCCCATCAGCTTCTGCAAACCGATCACCCCTTGGGGATTGCCCATGTTGACGCCCTCTTGGAAAGGGATGGCCATTGGGAAGGAGAATTAACCCAAACCACCAAGGATGGGCGAAAGCTGACCGTCGAGGCTCGATGGGTCCTGGCGACCGATTCGGACGGTCGCAAGTCGGTATTGGAAGCCGGCCACGACATCACCGAGCGCAAGCGGGCAGAAGCCGAAAATTTGCTTCTCGCCACCGCCATCGAGCAAGCGGCTGAGACCGTGGTGATCACAGATCGCGACGCGAAGATCCAATATGTGAATCCTGCTTTCAGCCGCACGACCGGTTACAACCACGACGAAGCCCTCGGCCTCAATCCGCGAGTTTTGCAATCGGGCCAGCACGCGACACACTTCTATCGTGAGATGTGGGGCACCCTCACGGCCGGCAGACTTTGGCGGGGGGAATTCACGAACCGGCGCAAGGACGGCACGCTCTATACGGAAGAGGCGGCCATTACACCCGTGCGGAGCCCGGCAGGTGAAATAATCAACTACATCGCCATCAAATCCGACATTACCGAACGCAAGCGCGCGGAAACAGCCCTGCGCGAGAGTGAGATGATGCTGCGTTTCTTTGTCCAACATGCGCCCGCGGCCATTGCCATGCTGGACCGGGAAATGCGCTACCTGGTGGTAAGCCAGCGCTGGATGACCGACTACCATTTGGGCGACCGTGACATTCGGGGCCTCCGCCACTACGAG
Organism: Terriglobia bacterium; assembly: GCA_035501695.1. GTDB lineage: Bacteria > Acidobacteriota > Terriglobia > UBA7540 > UBA7540 > Bog-366. The sequence goes on from DATJVT010000055.1 coordinate 5,423, forward strand.
GTTTTTCCCGAGCTCCCAGACCGCTGGAAGGAGATTCATCGCCGATGCTTGGATGGGGCGGTGGAGAGCTGCCCCGAAGAGTCTTTCCCCCGCCCCGACGGAAGGGTCGACTGGCTCTCTTGGGAGGTCCGGCCGTGGCGTAAGGCGGATGACAGCATCGGCGGAATTATCATCTTCAGTGAGGCCATCACTGAGCGCGTCGAGGCCAAGAAGGCATTGGAAGAAAGCGAAGCCCGTTATCGGGACTTCATCTCCCATAGTAATGAAGGCGTGTGGCGGCTGGAACTGGCGAAGCCTCTCCCCCTCACCCTGACGATGCCAGAAACAGTGCAGTGGCTCTTGCAATACGCCCACATGGCGGAGTGCAATCTGGCTCTCGCCCGCAGCCTGCGCTTCTCCAGCGTGGAAGAAGTGGTGGGGAAACCTCTCAAGGATTTGATTCCCGCTTGGGACCTGGAAAGGTTGGCTTTGACCAACATGACGCCCTCTCTCCGGTTGCAGCCGCGAACAATTGAGGTGCAATCGACCGATACGGAAGGACGCCCCCGTCATTTCCTGCGAACGGAAGTTCCCATCATCGAAAACGGAGCCCTCGTTCGGATGTGGGGGGTGACACAAGACATCACCGAGTCCAAGCTGGCGGAAGAAAAGGTCCGGCAGCTCAATTTCGAACTCGAACAGCGGGTGCGTTCCCGCACGGCGGCCCTGGAGGCGGCAAACCGGGAATTGGAAGCGTTTGCGCATTCTGTTTCGCACGACCTGCGCGCTCCGCTGCGAGGCATCGACGGGTGGAGCCTGGCGCTCCTGGAAGATTACGGGACACGCCTCGATGCCCAGGGCCAGAAGTACCTGGAACGCGTCCGGGGCGAGGCGCAGCGCATGGGAAGGTTAATCGACGACCTGCTGCACCTGTCGCGCGTCAGCCGGGCGGATCTGATTCCGAGCGAGGTGGACCTCAGTTCCGTTGCCGAGAGCATCGTTCAACGCCTCAAGGACACACATCCGGACCGGTCTGTCCAATTCGTTGTTGCCCCTCACCTCTCCTGCACAGGAGATGCCCGGCTCCTGGAGATCGCGCTCACGAATCTGCTGGATAATGCGGTGAAATTCACCGGGCCATGCGTCGCGGCGCGAGTGGAAGTCGGCGAAACCGTCCGGGACGGCGACACGGCCTACTTCGTCCGCGATAATGGCGTGGGTTTTGACGTGGCGCACGCCAGCACGT
>DATJVT010000056.1:0-8702 GCA_035501695.1 Terriglobia bacterium
GAGAGTTGGCCTCGGGAGTTGTGCGCTCGGAAGTTGCAAGTTGTCGTGCGAAGCACCTTGGAGTGCGGTAGCAGCAGCTACCGCCTTTGGCTCTCGCTTCATATCAATCGGCCCCATGTGCCCAACACGGAAGGCGGTAGCTGCCGCTAGCGAACACCAAGATGGCGCCCACATCTCCACAGGATATGAAAGGAACGCGTTATGCCATCAACCGAGAAGCTTGATCTTTACAAGGTCCATAAAGCTGAGTACGTAGCCCCCAGGAAGCCGGTCCTAGTGAAAACGCGCCCGGCTCAGTACCTCACCATTCGCGGTCAAGGCAAGCCGGCCGAAACGGAATTTCACAATGCGATTGGCGTCCTCTACGGGATGGCCTTCACCATCAAAATGGCCCGGAAGTTCGCCGGCAAGGATTACAAGGTCTGCCATCTGGAAGGCCTCTATTGGAGCGGGGAGGACGAGAACGTGGGGTGCTTCGATCCCAACCAGCAAGGATGGAACTGGCTGCTGATCATTCGTGTGCCTGACTTCATCAAGGAGAAGGACCTTAAGCAGGCCGTTTCCCAGCTTCGCGCCAGGGGAAAAGCCGGCGACTTTGAGAAGGTGAAGCTTCAAAAGATCAATGAGGGCGAGTGCGTCCAGATACTGCATGTCGGCCCCTATAGCCAGGAAAACAAAACCATCGATCAGATGCTCGCCTTCGCCCGAGAGAAGGGACTCTCCTGCCACGGGAAGCACCATGAGATCTATCTCTCGGATCCCCGCCGCGTTGCGCCTGAGCGCCTGAGGACGATCCTGCGTTTTCCGGTGGCCTAATATCCGGAATGAGTATCAACGGTGTTGAGTTCAGACCCGCCAAGAGGGCCGCAGGGCGTTAGGGTCCCCAGGAGTAGGAGCAGGTTTGGTTCGCCACCAGAACCAGAGGGTCACGGCGATCATCCCCAGCCAGCCGAGGGCGCGGACTACGGAGGCAATCCTGGTGTCGAACTGGATCACGCCCATTTGCGTGAACATGGTCGCCCAGTCGTGCTCGGCAAAGTCAGGGTCTCCGACCGTGACGTACTGTAGCTCCATGCGCCGCGAGTCGGCCATGTAGGTGGCGACGTTAAGGAAATTCTCGAAGAAGAAGAAAGCTGAGAAGGCCGCGCCCGGGGCCTGGCGCTGAAAGGTAAAGTAGATCGCCAGAAGCAAAGGCACACCCAGTTGCAGGAGCGTTCCTCCCGCCACCATCAACGTGTGGCCGAAATAACTGAAGAGCAGATGCCCGCCTTCGTGGATGGGGACAAACACATAATCGATCAGGAGGAACCCCGACCGGTTTGCCAGCGCGTACAGGAGGAAGAGGCCGTAAAAAGCCAGCCAGCCCAGGCGCGCGGGTTTCGACACGGGTTCCCAGTTCTCACGAAGCGGGGCAAGAAATTCCAGGTCCATGGGCATCCTCGGGTGCGGCCATCGTTGGACATTGTGGCGGCCATTCTAGCACGGCCTCTTGGCGTGACCGAGCCCCATCAGAGGAATTGACATTACTTTGGGACGCAGGTAGAAATAGTATGACGGCTTGGTTGGAAAGGCGGAGAGGCCGCTTCCGGCGGAGCCAGGTTACACGCGGGTACTCTGCAACAGGTTTTTGCTCGCCACTCGAGATTGCCCGGTTTAGCGGGGGTGCTTCAGGTTTCGTAATTTTCCACGTCAACCGATCACACCTCTTTACTGATCTCGCCGAGGGTGGGGCGACAATTGCCGCGATGGGCCCCGCAACCATGCGGAGACCCTGCCGGGCGCCATCGAGGTGCGAGGCAGCGTTTAAGGAGATTTCATCATCTTTCCCTTGAGGCTCCTGGCGCGCGCCCGGGAACCGCCCAATGGATGCGAATGCGCTAGCCTGAAATACCAAAAGCCCGCGGGGATGTGTTACGGTAAAGGGAAGGCACAAATTAATGCGGAAGCTGATACTGGCATTGTCGGTCGTGGTGTTGATGTGCGGTTGCTCGAACAACTCGCCTTCCACCGTCATAGTCGTGTCAATGAACCCCGCCACCCCACCCAACATTGACCAGGGACAAACCTTGCAATTCACTGCCAGCCTGGCAGACGATACGAGCAATAAAGGGGTGGTGTGGAGCGCCACGGGAGCGGGATGCGCCGGTGCAACCTGCGGAACCTTTACCAACGTCACGGCCACCTCGGTCACATACAATGCTCCGCCCAAAGTATACGCGAGTTTAGGAGTAACGGTAATCGCCACGTCCGTGGCGCAACCGACCCAGACCGCGTCGAGTTGGGTCTTCTACGTTATGCCTCCTCCGAGCATAGTCACCACGGACCTGCCCCAGGGCACCCCGACCTATCTCTACAACATGACCCTCCAGGCCACAGGGGGTGTCCAGCCCCTGAATTGGAGCGTCGCAGGTGGATCTCTGCCCGCAGGCTTGTCTTTGAACAGCGCGGGAATCATTTATGGCACACCTACCACTGGAGGCACTTCCACCTTTACCGTTAAGGTCACGGATTCGTCGCCGGCGGCCCAGGGAACGCTTTCCACGCAACAGGCCCTTACCTTGACTGTCGTCAGCGTTCTCACGATCACCAATGAATCCCTGCCGGAAGGCACAGTGGGCACCGCGTACAGCGCTACCCTTTCCTCGTCGGGGGGCGTTCCCCCATTGACCTGGAAACTCTACAGCGGAAGCCTGCCTTCCGGACTGATATTGCAAAGCACGGGGACGATCTCGGGCACCCCGACCGTGCAAGGCACGTACTCTTTTATCGTAACGGTGGTTGATTCCAGCCCCATCCAGCAGACCTATACCAGCTCCCCGTTCACAATCACCGTGAATCCGTCGGGACCACTGACGATCCGGACCTCCGCGCTAATGGACGGCATTGTGGACGCGGCGTACCAGGGACAGTTGGCGGCAACCGGCGGGACGCCGCCCGTGGCGTGGACGGTGATTGCGGGTGCGCTGCCCACCGGTTTGGCGCTGAATCCCCTCACGGGCGCGATCTCCGGCACTCCCACGGCCGCACCCGGAACGTATTCTTTCACCGTGCAGGCGACGGACAACAGTGCTCCGCAGGAGACCTCCACGCAGCAACTTGGCATTACCCTCAATGGCGCCCCGCCGGCTTGCTCGAGCACGGGCAGCAACTCGCTCCTGGTGGGGCAGTATGCCTTCAGCTTGAGCGGCTATAACGGCGTAGGTCAACTCGCGGTGGTGGGTTCCTTCACCGCCGACGGCGCCGGCAATATCACGGCCGGCGAAGCTGATACCAACGGAGTCCTGGGCGCGCAATTCGGCAGCCTCATTACGAACGCCAGTTCCTACTCGGTGGGTCCCGACAACCGCGGTTGCGCCACCCTGGCGACGCCGTTCGGCACCTTCTTCACGCGATTCGCCGTAGGGCGCGTATCCGCAGGAGTTGCCACACAAGGGCGCCTCATCGAGTTTGAAAACCCCGGCGCCAGCGCCTACATCGCGGCCGGATCGCTGCTCCAGCAGACCCCCGCGGCATTCCTCTCCCCTATCACGGGTAAATATTCTTTGCGGACTACGGGCTGGGATCCCGTCACTTCCGGCCGCATCGTGTGCGCGGGAACTCTGAGCGCCGCGAACTACAAATTCAGCTTCCTGGAACAAGACTGCAACGACAACGGCACGGTGACCAACTCCACAAACACCAACTCGACCACCAATACGACGGCCAACACGTACACCACGGCTGACACCAATGGCCGTGGCACAGGAATCTTCCTGGTGGCGGGGAACCTCTCCTACCTCACGTTCTACTGGGTATCCATCACGGAACTCCTGATTGTCAACGCCGATCCCAGCCCCACCTTCAGCGGGGAATGGCGTCAGGAGCAAGTTCCCCTCGGCGGCGTGGGATACAGCCAGACGTCCTTTAACAGCACCGTCGCCTTTTACGCCAGCGGTTTGGAATCAGCCGGAGCAGGTGGGGACGTGTCGATCGCAACCGAGACGGCGGATGGAATCAACTCCGTCACCGCGCAGCTCTACAGGAACCAGGCAGGGGCTTGGCAGGCAGCGAACACCAGATGCACTTACTCGGTGGTCTTGATTGGGCGCGTGACATTGAGCGGCAACAATTGCGGCGCCTTTCCTCCCATTCCTTATTTGAATGCGATCAATAGCGCCTTCGTGGTGGGCGCGGATCCCACTGTGGAACTTGGCTCCTTTGAGCCAATGACCTCGGGCCTTGGCAACGCCACCGTGGCCGGGACGTATTTCGCCGGCACTTCGGAGATCGTCAGTCAAGCCGCGCAGGCCCAGGTGAGCATTGTGACTCTGAACAGCAATGGGACTTTCACCACCGTCACGGACTCTGCTTCCACTCTCGCGTTGAATGACGGCGCTGCAACTGCGGACACCTACACTCTGAATCCCGACGGAACTTTCAGCACGGGCTCTTCGGGCGGAGTCACGGTCGGGATTGCCATCTCACCCAGCAAGTTTGTGATAGTCGCGAATCCGACCCTGACATTTCCAACTTTGCAAATCGGGCAGCAATAGGAAAGCCAGGTGACCGTACGTGCCCGGAGCCGGTGGTGAGCGCGGCTGGACACGCCGGATGACAATTTGTCGTTGCCCCCCGCCTGCCTTTCACCTCCCGGTTCCAGACGTTTGCGCTTAACCGAGGTCCCTGCCGCGGGCGTTTTGTCCCTTGACAGCCACTTCCCATTCGCCTAGAAGTTAACCTGCAAATAGCATCCGTTTTGATGATCATAAAGCCCCCTTATCTGGTCGTGGGCGAAAGGGTTCATTTCGACCGAACCATGAAGATCTACGCGCCTGAATCGCCATTTCTCTCACGCGCCCAAACCACCTTGCAAGGCCGCAGCGACCGCTCCATAAACTCCCAGAGGACAATGCAATGAGGCACTCTCTACCCCGGTACACACTCGGAATCATATTGACTCTCATCGGCTCAGGGTTTTTAACCGCCACCGTCCAGGCTCAGAACTACGTGTTCAACCAGGCCACTTTCACGGTCGGGAACAGCCCGCAATCGATCGCGGTGGGAGATTTCAACGGCGACGGCAAACCGGATCTCGCCGTCGTTAACAGCTATGATGGAACGGTTTCCATCCTGTTAGGAAAGGCGGACGCCACCTTCCTGCCGCATGTGGATTATGCGCTGGGCTCCATGTCCCAAGTGTATTCCGTGGTGGCCGGTGATTTCAACGGCGATCGCAGATTGGATCTGGCCGTCACCCTGAGCACGGGACTCAGCTACGAGGTCGCCATTCTCCTTGGCAATGGTGACGGGACATTTACCAAGCCCGCGATACTTACACTTGACGGATTTCCGCGCGGCATTGTGGTGGGCGATTTCAACAACGATGGGAAAATAGACCTGGGGTTCGCCGAGGCCACCGGTGGGGGCGGGACCGGGGTAGCCGCCCTTCTCCTGGGCAATGGTGACGGGACCTTTCAGCCTTCCAATGACTTCCCCTTGCCCGGCGCTCCCAGCATGGTGGCGGCCGCCGACTTGAACAACGATGGAAACCTCGACCTCATCGTTGCTGGGGGCACTTCAAATACCTTCTCGGTTCTGCTGGGCAACGGCAATGGGACATTTCAACCCTACGTGAATTACTCGACGTCCGGCGCCGTGAATCAATTGGTGGTCGTTGACCTCAATGGGGACAATAAGCCAGATCTCGTGGTGCCGGCCACCGCTTATGGCCAAACCGGATTCTGGATCTTCCTCGGCTTAGGCGATGGAACGTTCCAAGCCCCTGTCAACGTCACGGCCGGGGGCAACACGGTAGCGACACTCGCCGCAGGAGATTTCAATGGCGACGGCAAGCTGGACCTGGTGTTCACTACGAGCACCTATCAGGCTGCCGTCACGGATGTGCTTCTGGGCAACGGAGACGGGACATTCCCAAGCCAGCCGATTCTGGCCGGCGCAGCCGCCAGCGTGTTGGCCACGGGGGACTTCAATGGCGACGGCAAATTAGATTTGGCCTATATCCCCGCTCCCTACTACGGGATAGACAGCATAGGAATTATGTTGGGCAACGGGGATGGGACCTTCAGCCTCCGCACGGACTACGCGACGGCCGCGTCGCCCATGGCGGCCGTCGCCGGCGATTTCAACGGAGACGGCAAACCCGACCTGGCAGTTCCCATCAACAATGGACAATTCAACCCCGGTGCAGTGTCGGTTTTCATCAATAACGGGGACGGGACATTCCAACCGCCGGTTAACTACTCAATCGGAAACCCGCCTCAAGCTATAGTCGCCGGCGACTTCAATGGCGACGGCATACCCGACTTGGCGGTCGTCAACACCGGCAATCCCCAGCAATCTGTCGTCTCCATCCTGCTGGGAAACGGCAATGGAACCTTTCAGGCCCACGTTGATTTTGCCGTGGGAATGGCCGGAGTCTCCCTTGTGGCGGGCGACTTTAATGGTGACGGCAGACTCGATCTTGCCGTCGCGGGCGGGGTTTATAATTCCTCGACCGGTTCGCAAGGGGCAATCGCCCTGCTCCTTGGCAACGGCAATGGCACCATTCAGGCGCCCGTCATCGTTACGGTCCCCAACACAATGTACAGCCTCGACGGACTTGCAACGGGGGATTTCAACCACGATGGCCGGCTGGACCTCGCGGCAACCGACGGCGTCAATCACCTTTATGTGCTGCTGGGGAACGGTGATGGGACCTTTACCGCTCCTGTGACCTATACCACATCGGCCGCGGGGGCGCTTGCCGCCGCCGACTTCAATGGCGACGGGAACGTCGACCTGGCGGCACCGGAATGGCAGGGTTATTCCATCGGGGTCATGCTCGGCAATGGCGATGGCACTTTCCAGACCGCCGTACCTTACTCCGCCGGAGATATTGGCAACTCCCTCATCGCGGCTGACTTCAATGGCGACGGGAAGCCTGATTTGGTTTCGGGAGGCACCATTCTTCTGAACAATGGCGATGGGACGTTCGGTCCTCCCTACAACTTCCCTGCGGCAAACATGGAGCTTTATGGCGTGGCGGCCGCCGACTTCAACAGTGACGGCGCGGCGGACCTTGTTCTTGCCAGTGCCTACAATTCGACGACCGTCTCCGTCTACCTGAGCCATCCGGTCATCGCTTTGTATCCCCCCAAGGTGGTATTTGCCAATCAGGGAGAGGGCACCACCAGTCCGGCGCAGACGGTCTCCGTGAGCAACCCGGGCAGCGCTCCCTTTTCCCTCACGAGTATCGGGGCTACCCCTCCCTTCGCGGAATCGACTACGTGCGGGGCCACGATCGCGCCGGGGACCAACTGTCCGATCAACGTCACTTTCTCTCCCTCCGGAACCGGCGAACTGAACGGGATCCTGACGCTGGCCGACAGCGCGCTCGGATCGCCGCAGTTCACCCCCCTGGCCGGACTGTCTGTCAGCGGCGCCGCGGCCACGCTTTCCCCGGCGGCCATGAGTTTCGACGGCCTGCCGGTGGGCCAGACCAGCGCGGCGGTTACGGCCACGCTCCAGAACACCGGCAACGCCCTCATGTCCGGAATCGGAATTGTCGCCACCGGAGATTTCACCCAGACCAACACCTGTGGCTCCTCGCTTGGTCTCGGGGCAGCCTGCACGATCTCCGTGAACTTCGTGCCCTTGGCGCGGGGGGTGCGCAACGGATCCATTACGGTCACCAGCAACGCCGGCCAGAGCGCCATTTCGCTGGCCGGCATCGGCCTGGCGGCGGTCCTCAGCCTTTCGACGAACAGCCTCGATTTTGGCACGCAATATGTGGGAATCGCCGGAGGGTGGGGATCGGCGGTAGTCACCAGCGCCGGCGATTTAACATTGAATTTAACCGGCATTTCCGCCAGCGGCGACTTCAGCCAAACCAACGACTGCAACCAGCCTCTGGCGCCGGGTTCGTTCTGCTACGTAAGCGTCTCCGTAACGCCGTCAGCGGTGGGGACGCGCACCGGCACTCTGACCTTTACGGACAATGGAGTGGGGACGCAGCCCTCCGTGGCCCTCACCGCCACGGCAGTTTACGCCGTGCCTCAGATCGTCGCCCCCATTGCGCCGGCCAGCGCCCCTCCGGGCTCGGCCGGGTTCACCTTGACCGTCAACGGGTCGGGCTTTGCGCCGGTATCCGTGGTGCAATGGAAGGGCAGCCCGCGCCCCACAACCTACGTCAGTCCGACGCAATTGACCGCTGCCATCCCCGCTTCCGATGTTGCTGCGGCCGGCACCGCGGTGGTGACGGTGTTCAATCCCACCCCCGGCGGAGGCACGTCCAACGGCTCGGCATTTGAGATCACCACCGCCACCCCTACCCTCGCCTTCGTGAATACGAACCTCACTGTCGGGCAGCAACCCCTGGTGGTGGCCGGGGGAGACTTCAACGGCGACGGCAAGCCTGACCTGGTAATTGCCAACATCACCTCGAATACTATCTCGGTGCTCTTGGGAAATGGAGATGGCACTTTCCGGCCGCACGTGGACTACGCCGCCGGCTCGGGTCCCGAATCGGTGGTGGTGGCGGATGTCAATAACGACGGCAAGCTGGACCTTGCCGTGCTCGACCAAAATACCGCAACGACTTCCGTCCTGCTGGGCAATGGCGACGGCACATTCCGATCCCCCCTCAGTATCACCGGCTTCAACCTCAACGGCTCCGGCATAGCGGCCGGCGATTTCAACGGCGACGGCAAGGTTGACTTGGCAGT
>DATJVT010000057.1:0-4021 GCA_035501695.1 Terriglobia bacterium
CACGGATTGGGTGTGGGCCAACCCGCATTGCTGGCTGAAGTTTGACGTAAAGGACGATAAAGGCAACGTAGCGCATTGGGTGGCGGAGACCAACAATGCCCCCGATATGATGGAAAAGGGCTGGACCATGCACTCGTTCAAGCCGGGCGATGAAGTTTCCGTTACCGTCGAACCGGTGAAGAATGGCAATCCCGTCGGGCGTGTCATTCAGGTCGTGCTTCCGAACGGCCAGACGCTGGGGATGGCCTACCTGCGTACAGGCCAAGATCACTAGTTGGGAAATAAAGAGGCGGAGCCTCAAGCCGGGGATTCCCTTTTCGTAGCAACCTCTCTATCGGCCGAAGTTCTACCGAATCGCGGCGCGTCCGCGCCGCTGCAGGCGAATCCATGTTTGTGCGTGGACCGTCGTTCTGGTGTGCGTGAATACGCCGCGAAGTAGATGCTATCCGCGCTCTTTTCCCCTGTACATAACTCTTGACAATCAAGCGTCCTTGATGATACGAACGCGCCAGTTTGGCCTGGGTGTCAAGTCTGAATGTGTCGGGGACTAAAAAGCAGCCAAGGAGGTACCTCCGTGAAAACGCCTAGGGGTGTGCCACTCTTAGTGGCATTCATTGTGTTGGCGTTCAGCGCCTCGGGATGGTCCCAGGGCAACTTGGGCAGCATTGTGGGAATTGTGACAGATCAAACCGGCGCCGCCGTCGCAGGCGCAACGGTGACCGTCCTTGACGTAGCAAGAGGCGTCACGCGAACCTTGATGACCGATAGCGGAGGCCAGTATCTGGCCACCAACTTGATCCCCGGCCAATATACGGTAACCGCCCTGGCGGCGGGATTCGAGCAGTTCAGGCGGGAAAACATAACCCTGCTCGTCGGCCAGGAGGTCCGCGTCGACGTTCATCTCTCTCTGGGAGCACAAACGCAGACGGTCACGGTGAGCGAAGCCGCTCCCCAAATCGTCACGACCAACGCCACGCTAGGCGGGGTGATCGAAAACCAGGTTCTCGGTGAGCTGCCGGTCAACGGCCGCAACTTCCTGCACCTGTTGCAGGCCGTGCCCGGCGTGCAGATGAAGCCGGGGGGCGGACCCAATTCCTACGTGGCTTTCGGGCAGCGCAATTCGGGCAACGATATCATGGTGGACGGCCTGTACAGCGTTAACCCCGATACCGGGAATAGCGCCATGATGGGCGGCAACTCGGGCTCGGGTGGACCGGAGCAGGCCAATAACCTTGACATCGACGCCATTCAAGAGATCAACGTGATGCAGAACCCTAAGGCGGAATACGGACCCCGCCCGGGCATGTACGTAAACATGGGATTGAAGTCGGGCACCAACAACCTGCACGGAATCCTCTTTTCTGACGGGCGGGATCAGGCGCTGGAGGCCAAGAATCCTTTTCTCACCGCCAAGCAGCCGATCAGCATCACCCAGTGGGGCGTGAGCGTGGGCGGCCCTATCAAGAAAGATAAGCTGTTTTTCTTTGGGGATTACGAGAGGGACGATTTCTCGGTTACGGCGCCGAAGGCTACGGCGATTCCGACCACGGCCAGCGGGCTGGGAGCGGGCAACAGCTTCCCGGACGCCATCGCAGCGATGAACGCAGCTCACGCGAGTAACGTGGCAAACCCATTGCCGAATCAGCTCAGCTTGAACCTGGCAGGGTGCACGAGCGCCGGCGTCTGCGACGCGAGCAAGGGGCTGTTCGGCAACACCGCAAATACCATCAATGGAGTCGCAGCCTTTCCGGTGGCCAATACTTCGAACAATGTGATCGGCAAGATTGATTACACCCCGGGCGAGAAGCACTCCATTCATGGCGAATATATGTTCGGCCAAGGCAATCCCACGGCGCAAAACGGAATACGCATCCAGCCGTACTGGAGAGGCTTCTACCATATACGAACCCAAATGGTCCGGGCGGCCTGGGTTTACACCCCGAGCTCCTCCTGGGTGAATGAGGCGCGGTTCGGATATGACCGCATCATTCGGACCGCAGACGCCGGCGACTGCTATGCGTCATTTAATCCTCCCGACTATGCGGCCCTGGGCTTTGAAACCGGCACGGGAGCGTGCGGGTTCCCCAACGTGACGATTACCGGCTTCACGGCTCTGGGCTCCAACCTCGGGTCCTTTAACCCTATCCATTACTATAGCGGTCTAGATGAGGCTACGCACACATTCGGCAAACACGTCCTGAAGTTCGGAACAGGAGTGCGTTTCTCGAATTTCGATGGCAGCAGCCCCAACAATCTCAGACCCACGATTACGTTTAATAAGGTGGCTGCGCCGAATCTAACCGCTTTGGAGGCTTTCTTGGCGGGCATACCGAGTTCCAGCTCGACTGCCAATTCCGTCGGGGTTGGGAGCACTCTACAGGACCTGTCGTGGCAGAGCTACTTTGTTTTCGCCCAGGATGACTGGCGGATCACTCACACATTCACTTTGAATCTCGGGCTACGGTGGGATTATGAGGCGCCCATGACGGACGCGAATAACAACGGCGGTGGTTTTGACCCCACCACGCAGAGCGGACTTTTCCAACAGACTGCTTCACGGTCCCTGTGGAATCCTCCCAAGGGCAATTGGGGACCTCGCCTCGGGGGGGCCTGGGACGTGAACGGGAACGGCAAGACCGTGGTCCGGGCAGGTGGCGGCGTTTTCTACAACCCGTTCACCGTGGCAATGATCGATAGCGAAGAACTGGTCTACGCGGTGCCGACCGGAGGGACCCTATTTCTGGCGGATGGGTCGACCATCAAAGGCCCGGGCACCCTGCAGAATGGCACGATTACTGGCTCGTCACTGGCGACTCTGATTCAAAACAACTGGGCCGTGAATAACCCAATCTTGGGGAATCTGCCCACCACGGCGACTATCCAATGCGGCAATGGCTTGAAGCCCACGAATCCGCTGCTAACGGCGACGAACCCGTCTCCCTGCTCTCTGGGCACAGTTGACCCGAATATTCGGCCAGCGATTGTAGGGGAGTGGAACATCGGCGTGGAGCGAGCCATCACTAACACCATCGCGCTAGACGTTAACTACGCGGGCAGTCACGGGGATTGGGGACAGGGCGCTCTCGACCCCAATCAACCCACGCCCGGCGTGACAGCGGGTGAACAGCAGCGGCGGCCCTACTACAGCCAGTTCCCCTACTTGAGCCAGGTCCTTGTAGAAGGAGCCAACGATCCTTCCAATTACAACGCGCTGCAAACCCGCTTGACCAAGACGGCGTCGCGCGGGCTGACTCTGACCGCCGGTTATACCTGGAGCCACAACCTAACTATTCATGGGCTGGACGGTCAGGCCAGCCCGAAGAACGTGATGGATAGCACCCATCCGTACCTGGACTACGGCAACAGCGACTACGATTACCGCCACCGATTCACGATGACGGGAACCTATCTGATTCCGGGAAGAAATGCCCCGCTGCAACTTCTAAAAGGTTGGCAGCTGAGCTCCTCCCTGGACGTTCTCAGCGGGCTTCCCATCAAAGGGGCGGATACCACCTCCGACCTGAGCGGGACCGGCGAAAAAGCGGACAAATGGGATATCTCGGGGAACCCGGCAGATTTCACGGCGGGCACCCCGGCCATGCTGCCCTGCTACGGCATCGCCGGAAGCGTGTTTGGGACGACAGCGGGCTGCACATCGGTGCCAGTTGGGAGCACCGCAGGACTCGTGGATCCGGCGGCGATTGCAGCCGCCAAAGTCGCGAATATGCCCCAGCCCTGCCTCAACCTGGCCAAGAGCTTACCGACCAACCCAAGCGTGCCCACCTCGGACCCGAACTTCAACGGGCTGGCGGCGCTGGGCAACTACGGCTGTTACATGGCGGGAAACAGCGTGATCGTTGCGCCGGCTCAGGGAACGTACGGAAATATGGATTTCAACGTTCTTCGCGGTCAATGGCTGAGAGTCTGGGACTTGGCCGTGGTCAAGAATTTCACGGTAAAGGAACACGTGAACGTCCAATTCCGCGCGGAGTTCTTTAACGTCATCAACGCCGTCAATTAC
>DATJVT010000058.1:0-11846 GCA_035501695.1 Terriglobia bacterium
CGATCGCCCCCGCTTGGTGGTAATCCATGGTGAAGATACCGCACTTCGCGCGATCCTCGGGAGGTAGCGAACGATAGACGCGGGCTACCTCTCCCACCAAGTTCTCCCAGCCAAACATGGAGGCGTAATACTGGGACAGCCGGCCTACGCGATGACGCTCTCCTCCAGCGTTGGGCTTTAATCCCAGTGCCGCCGAGTACCGGATATGCGCCTCGACGGGAAGGATGGGCAAGGCGACGGGAAGAGTGACGAGTCCGCCGGCAGCGATCAGCGTCAGGAGCGCCACGCGCAGGGTCTTGCTGGAAATCGTCTGCTCCATCCAGAGGGCGCCGAAAGCAAAGAGCATCGTGTAGGCTGAGGCCAGGTAGTAGGTCTTTCCACCCGTCACCACAAATAGGACGAGGGCTGCCAGGTAGCACCAGCCGAGGGTTTGATACCTTCGGTACGCCCTGGAAAGGATCAGCAGGCCGAGTCCCGCGAGCCAGACGGGTAACGTGAAGGGATGCATTTGCAGGATCTGGCCGGAAAAGTAAGCGGGGAAGGAAAGCTTCGCCATCTTGTAAAGGCGCGCGTTGTGCATGAACTCGAGAGTTGGCCACCCGTTCGGTATCTGCCACAATACGTACGGTAGAAAGATCAGTCCGGCGAGCGCCCCTCCCAACCAGAACCACCCGCTCCGGAATTGGCGTCGTTGCCGGGTCAATACCAGCCCCACCACCAGTCCCAACCCGAGGGAAAGAATGGTGATCTTGTTCTGTAGCCCGAGTCCCGTGACGAGGCCGAAAGCCACCCATAGCTTGGGGCTTCCCCCGTCGAAGATCAGCACCAGAATGTAGAAGGCGGCGAGCCAGAAGAGCATATCAAAAGCATTCATGGCAAAGGTGTGGCCGAAGTCCAGATAGACGGGGGCAATCAACACGCACAACTGGGCGAGCCACTGGCCAAACCTTCCTGCTCCCAATCGCCGGGCCAGCAGTCCGGTGAGGAGGACGGCGGCGCCTCCGGCCAGCGCCGGCAGCAGCCGGATCGAGAAGAGGGAGTCGCCCAACAACCAGCGATCCAGGCGGAGCAGCAGGATGGAAAGCGGCGGGTGGTCCACGTACCCCCAGTCGAGCCGCTTGCTGCAGGCGATGCAATAGAACTCATCGCTGAAGAAGCCGAATCCTCTATACGTCACGAGATGAAGAACAACCTTTATCAAGGCGGGTATCGCCAGCACAGCGATGTCGAGCTTCGACTTCGCTCCGTCCGCGATTTTCGATGGTCTTGCGTCCATAAGAGTCCTCCCGACACCGGACGCCATTACATAACTGGCCGATGGCGGACAGTATTATGCTCGGATTACGCGAGTCTGAGAAGGGATTCCGGGGGTGTTTTACGCCCGTGCTACGACTCGTGCCACAACCTCCGTGTCGCGCACCCGGCGCAAAGTCGTGGTTTGACAAACTCCCCGGTGCACTCCAGAATGGAATGTCTTCTACTTTGGGGAGTTCACGGAGAACCGGCATGAGCAGCCAAGTCAACCCGCAAGACGTTTTGAACGCCTTACGGAAGGTGATGGACCCCGACCTGGGGAAGGACATTGTCACGCTCGGCTTTATAAAGGACCTGGAAGTGGGCGACAACCGGGTTTCGTTTGCGCTGCAGCTCACCACGCCGGCCTGCCCCATTCGCGACCAACTCAAGACGCAAGCGCGCGATGCCGTGACCGCCCTGGGTGTCAAAGATGTGGAAGTCAGGCTGGTGGCGCAGGCACCGGCGCAGGCGCCGGGGCACTCTCTCATTCCGCAGGTAAAGTACACCGTGGCGGTGGCCAGCGGGAAGGGCGGCGTGGGCAAGTCCACGGTGGCGGCGAACCTGGCAGTGGCCCTGCAACGCTCGGGGGCCAAGGTTGGCCTGATGGACACCGACGTCTATGGGCCGAGCGTGCCCATGCTGATGGGGGGAAGCGACGCGCCTTACGTGGTGGAGGGCAAGATCGAGCCGCCCGTCGAATACGGCATCAAGATCATTTCCATGGCGTATTTCCTGCCCAAGGACGAAGCCGTGATCTGGCGCGGGCCCATGCTGCACAAGGCCATCCAGCAGTTCCTGGGAGACGTGCGCTGGGGAGAACTCGACTATCTCGTCATCGATTTGCCGCCAGGCACGGGCGACATCCAGTTGAGCCTTTCCCAGACCATCCCCCTCACCGGGGCGGTGATTGTTTCGACGCCTCAGGATTTGGCGCTCAGCGTGGCGTCCAAGGCCATTGCCATGTTTCAAAAGCTGAACGTTCCGGTGCTCGGCATCGTGGAAAACATGAGCTACTACATTTGCCCGAAGTGCGGCAATCGCGAAGAGATCTTCGGCCACGGTGGCGCGCGCGAAGCGGCAAAGAAACTCAACTACGCCTTCCTGGGCGAGGTTCCGCTGGACCTCTCGATAAGGCAGCAGAGCGATGCCGGCAAGCCGGTGGCGCTCGACGATTCGACCGCTTATGGCCAGGCGTTCCAAAAGGTGGCCGGAGCCCTGGCCGCGCAAATTAGCATCGGGAGTTTTGCGGCGACAGAAGATATCAGTATTGAGTAGTCAGTGGTTAGTTGTCAGTCGACAGTGATCAGTTGTCAGTCCTCCAGTGATCGGTTTTCAGTTTCGGCACGCGCCTCGACGACCCTCTGGCTACTGACAACCGACGACTGAGAACTGATTACTGATGACTGACAAATGAAAACTTTACTTTCCCCATGCCCCCCACACCCTCGAAGATCAAACTCGCTGCCGGCAACAACACCCTGGCCGTGCATTGGTCGGATGGCCATGAGAGCGCATTCCCTTATCGCTATCTGCGCGGCAAGTGCCCGTGCGCGACCTGCGGAGAAGCGGCCCCGGTGGCCGAGCAGGCAGTGGGCGGTCTGCCTATTCTCGGTCAGAAACCATTGCAGCCGGTGCGGGCCGAGTTGGTAGGCCGTTATGCCTTACAGATCTTCTGGAGCGACGGGCACTCCAGCGGCATTTACGCCTTCCCCTACCTCCGGGCGATCTGCCCCTGCGCGGAGTGTACGGCTACACGCGACGCCGGGAATTAGCGCCCCGCCGGGATATTCATGCTTCGATTGCAGATCCCTCAACGATAGAATAGAATTCTCCTCTACCCGGGCTCACGGGCCATCTTCACAACTGCATAGGAGGAGGGCTTCACATGGAGAGCTGGATACTTCGCATGCTGCTGGCCGGGGGGTGCTGCCTGCTTATGGCGACGCACGCAACCCCGCAGGGCGATCCCGCGCCGTCCAAAGGGATGCTTCTGGTTGCCAATAAGGGCGATCACACCATGGGTATTATCGATCCGTCGGAGAACCGGCAGATTGCTACAGTCCCGGAGGACGGGGTCACCGCTCATGAAGTGGCGGCGTCGCCCGACGGGCGCCGGGCCTTTCTTCCCATATACGGCAATTCGGGTGTCGGCGCGCCCGGCACGAATGGCCAGACGGTTGACGTGGTCGATCTGACGACGCGGCGGCGAATCGCGACGATCGACCTGGGAAAAGGGCTGCGCCCCCACTGCCCGGTATTTGGCCCGAAGAATGGCTTGCTGTATCTCACCACCGAACTGGATGACTCCGTAACCATCATCGATCCCAAATCGCTGCGCATCCTGGGTTCGGTGCCGACGGGCCAGCCGGAATCACACATGTTGGCCATCTCCCGCGACGGGAAACGGGGCTATACGTCCAATGTCGGAGTGGGCACGGTTAGCGTCCTGGATCTGGAGGCGCGCAAAACCCTGGCGGTGATTCATGTGTCGCCCCACGCGCAGCGCATCGCGCTCTCCCCCGACGACCGCTGGGCCTTTACCGCCGACCAGACCCAGCCGCAGCTCGCCGTTATCGACACCGGAACCAAACAGGTCGCCAAGTGGATTCCGCTCGAATCGATCGCCTACGGCACCGGCGCAACCCTGGATGGGAAATACCTCCTGATCACCCTGCCCAAGCCCGGTAAGGTGGCGGTGCTCGATCTCAGTTCCATGACCGTGGTGCGCTCGGTGGACGTTCCCAAGCAACCGCAGGAGGTGCTGGTGCGGCCCGACAATCAGGTGGCCTATGTTTCCTGCCACGAGAGCCGCAAAGTGGCGGCCATCAACCTGCAAACCTGGAAAGTTCAGACGATTGAGGCAGGGACGCTGGCCGACGGGCTGGCCTGGGCTCCGGCCCATTGATTCATTGCGTCATCGGGTCATTGAATCACTGGTCAATCGGGCGATTGAACCATCGGTTCATCGGGTCATCGAAAACTCACTTTTCTTGAGAAGAAGCTCCTGCAATGGTCCAAAGACCCGATGAGCAAATGATCCGATGCCTAAACGATCTCGACCTGACAATGTTTGACGAGGCTCTTGAATCGGGCGGCGTCCTTGTCGCTCCCCACAATCGCCGCGTAGTGCATGGGAACGGCGATCTTGGGATGGATAGCCAGGGCGGCCTCCGCGGCTTCTTCCGGCGTCATGACGTACGTCCCGGAAACCGGCAGTAACGCGATGTCGACGGCGATATCCTTCATCTCAGGAATGAAGTCCGTGTCGCCGGCGAAATAAACTCGCGTACCGTCCATGGTGATCACAAAGCCCAGCCCGCTTTCCCCCTTGGGATGAAAGACCTTTCCCGGCTCGCGGAACTTGTTCACATTGTAAGCGGGAACGGCTTCAATCTCGACCTTGCCCACCGTAATCTTCCCGCCCGGGTCGAGAAAGCGCGTGTCTTTCACTTGCACGCCCTTCAAACCGCCCCTGCAGAGCGTGCTGGCAACAATCGTAGTTCCCGGAAATATCACCTTATTGAGATCCTCGAGACTGAGGTGGTCGAAGTGCTCATGGCTAAGCAAGACCACGTCCGCCTCATCCCGGCCTGCCACTTTGAAGGGGTCGGTATAGATCACGCTTGATCCCTTGATTTTGAAAGTGTCATGGGCGATGCGGGTAAAGTCCAAATTCAGGAGTTTCATCGTTCTCCTCCCCATCAATTGTGAGTTGCGTGTCCAGTCCGGCCGGAACGCACCCCTCTAGCTTATCACCGGCCTGGGGGTCTGAGGAGAGCCCAGTACGGAAGTCATATGTTGTTAGCGTGTCACCAAGGTGCTCTTGCCTTTTTCAGGCCCGTCGAGTAGCATGACCCAAATTTCCAAATTTCGGGACAATCCATGTCCTCGCATAGTTCCAATCCGGAAGGCTATCTTTTGCTCGGTCTCGGGGCCGGCATTTATTGGTTCTACAAAGGGTTCCGCATCTTTCGTGAATACCGCGTCCTGGCGGACACACCGGAAATCCCTATTGGAAGCATGGCCATGGGCCTGGTGGAAATTCATGGCAAAGCGAAGGCTGAGCAAACCGTCGCGAGCCCGGTTACCAAGACGCCCTGCTGTTTTTACCGGGTCGACATCGAACGCTGGGTCACGAGCAAGAACGGCGGCCACTGGTCCCACGCTGCAACCGATGCCGATGGCGTGAAGTTTTATCTCGAAGACGCGTCGGGTAAAGTCCTGGTGGACGCGCACGGGGCGGAGTACGATCTGATTCAAACCGCCAAGGTGGAAACGGGGAGTGGGCTGCGAAGCGGACTGGGGCGGTTGTTCTCAGGCATGGAGGGTCCCGCCAAAAGCACCGGGACAATGGGCATGCGGGAAGAGCTTTTCCCTTACGCGCATTCGGTGGCGAGCGGAACGGGCAGTTCCTTTTCTCTGGGAGGGATGAGCCTTTCTGCCATGGGGGGCGGCATCAGCCTGGGAGGCGGGTCCCACCGCTACCGCTTGAGCGAGTATTTGATACTCCCCGGCCACTGGTATGACCTCACGGGCACGTGTGTGGAGAACCCCCAACCCCAGGACGAGCACGACCGCAACTTGATTATGAAAGGAACGAACGAGCCGACTTTCCTGATTTCGTGGCGCAGCGAAAAGGAGATTGAGGGCTCGCTGCGCAATCGGGCCGCCCTGCGTATCTTCGGGGGCGGGGCTCTTTCCGTGGCCTGCCTGGCGCTGCTATTGGCAAGGTTTGGACTGTTTTGACTTTTGAGGAGGCGAGTAGAAATGGGTGTAATCATTCTCCTGGCGCTGGTGATCATCCTCGTGGTGGTGGGGGTCTTCGCCTACCTGATTACGATTTACAACAGCCTGGTGCGATTGAAGAACGATATCGACAAAGCCTGGGCGAACATCGACGTTCTGCTGAAGCAACGGCACGACGAACTTCCCAAACTGATTGAGACCTGCAAGGGCTACATGCAGTACGAGCAGAAGACCTTCCAGCTCATTACCGAGGCCCGCACGGCGTTCATGCGAGCCGGATCCGTGAGTGAGAAGGCCCAGGCCGATAACCTGATCTCCGGCGCCCTCAAGAGCCTATTTGCGGTGTCGGAGAACTACCCGGAACTGAAGGCCAACAATAACTTCATGCAGCTTCAGAAGCGCATTTCGGAACTGGAAGAGAAGATTGCCGACCGGCGCGAGTTCTATAACGACGACGTCAACACTTACAACATTCGCATCCAGCAATTTCCCGACATGCTGCTCGCCGGCATGATGCACCTGCAACACCACGATATGTTCAAGGTGACGGAAGAGGACCGCCGGGACGTGGAAGTGAAGATGGCGTAAGTACGACCTATGGTTGATTAATGATTGATGATTTCTGATTCCTGATTGCTGATGCGTAATGGGCGAGCTGGGAGATCAATGGCTAATGACCCATCTCAAATCGGCAATCACATATCACCCCTGAAAGAGAGGAGCCGAGTATGGTCGTCGCGGGTGTGCTGATCGTCCTATTGGTAGTCATCGCCATCGTGGTTATTGGCCTGATCATGTATTTCGTGGGGATCTACAACAACCTGGTGGCACTGAAAAATGATATCGACCGCTCTTTCGCCAACATCGACGTGGTGCTCAAGCAGCGGCACGACGAGCTGCCGAAGCTCATCGATACCTGCAAAGGCTATATGCAGTATGAGCAGAAGACCTTGCAGGCGGTGACGGAAGCGCGCACGGCCTATTTGCGGGCCACCACTCCCTCGGAGAAGATTCAGGCGGACAACATGGTCAGCGGGGCGCTCAAGAGCCTGTTCGCCGTGGCGGAGAAGTATCCCGACTTGAAGGCCAACACCAATTTCATGCAACTGCAAGGGCGCATTACGGAGCTGGAAGAGAAGATCGCCGGGCAACGCAACCGCTTCAACGACGACGTCAACGTGTTCAACATCCGCATTGCCCAGATTCCCGCCAACTTCGTGGCCGGATTCATGCACCTTCAACCCCACGCCCTATTCCAGGCGGCGGAAGCCGATCGCGAGGATGTGAAAGTGAGCTTCAACTGAAACAAGAAGGCCCGCTTGGGGGAGCGGGCCTGGGGAAAGGAGGAAAACCTAGTACGGGTTCTTTCCTTATCTCTTCTTCTTTTTTGCCTTCTTAACTGCCATATTTTCCCCTCCTTTGTTGGAGTTTTGGGACCAGCGCTTGCAACCACGTTTAGTGGTCACGCGCCACACTACCACAATATGTAGTGTGGATTGGCTATTTTGTCAAGAGGAAAAAACGAACCCGCCGGTTTCCGGGTAATGTAATCTTCTCCTGGGCCCCTGCGCCGGAGTTTCGTTTGGGTTCAGGCAGGGTTCGCCCGGCGGGCGGGAGCCCTTCGATCGGGGGGGACGATCGCGGTGAAGACGACGTCAACCACAACCCCGGACAATTTCCCCGCGGAAATCCGGGCAACACCTTCCCCCCGGTACCGTCTGGAATCGGTGGACGTGCTGCGCGGCGTGGTTATGATTCTCATGGCGCTGGATCACACCCGCGACTTCCTCGGCATGACCGGCATCAGCCCCACGGACCTCTCCCGCACCACCGTCCCCCAGTTTTTCACGCGCTGGATCACGCATTTCTGCGCTCCGGTTTTCTTCCTGCTTACCGGCACCGGAGCGTACCTGGCGCTCCGCCGCAAATCCCGGCGCGAGTTGTCGTTTTTCCTCATCACGCGCGGCGCGTGGCTGATATTCCTCGAACTGACTCTCTTCCGTTGCCTGGGCTTTCAATTCAACTTCGACTATCACCTGACTCTACTCAACGTCCTTTGGGCGCTGGGATGGGCGATGATCGTCCTCTCCGTGCTGGTTCACCTCCCCGCGCCGCTGGTTGCCGCGTTTGGCCTGGTCATGATCGCCGGGCACAATTTGCTCGACTCCATTCAATCCGCCAATCCGCTTTGGTCGGTCCTGCACTCCCTCAATTTCATTGTCCAGACTCCGCAACATTCCGTCTTTGTCGCCTACCCGCTGATTCCCTGGGTGGGTGTAACTGCGGTGGGGTACAGCCTGGGACAAGTCTACAACTGGGAGCCCCGGCGCCGGATGTTCTTCCTGTGGGGTGCCGGGGTGGGGGCGGTGGCTGCCTTCGTGATTCTCCGCGCTCTCAACACGTACGGCGACCCGCTGCCATGGAGCGCGCAGAAATCGGCCGCCTTTACGGTGCTCTCTTTTCTGAACACCCTCAAATACCCGCCCTCCCTTTTGTTTCTCCTCATGACACTCGGCCCGGCATTGATGTTTCTCGGTGCCCTCGATACCCGCACGCCTCCCTTGCTGCGTCCGGCGCTGACCTTCGGCAGGGTCCCCATGTATTATTACCTGCTCCACATACCGCTCATTCATCTGATTGCAGTGGTGGTATGTTACGCGCGTTACGCCCACGTGCATTGGATGTTCGAGTCCCCGACCCCCAGCCAGTTTCCCTTCACCCCTCCGCCCGGGTGGGGATTCTCCCTGCCGGTGGTTTACCTCTTTTGGATCGGCGTGGTAATAGCGCTTTATCCGCTTTGCCGCTGGTTCGCGGGCGTCAAGCAGCGCCGCCGTGCCGCGTGGCTCAGCTACCTCTGATCGGCTCGCGTTTTGGGGCAGGCATGTGGCGGATGCAAATGCCAGCATCGCGAGGACGGAGCGTCTAACCTTGCTTGAAATTATCCCCAAGGGTGACATAATGACTGTACGATTAGAAGTGGTTTGTCGGGACTGCCTTTCGAGCTTCGCGGGAACCGAAAGGTGTTGTGCCAGGCCGACCCGTTGGTAGTCAGGGCGATCATAGCAACAAGGGTCAGGACGACCGGGGCATTGGGCGTCCGTCATATTTGCGGCCCTTTATCGCTGGGCGTTCGAAGGTGAAGGCGTCCGCATCCCAACTATGTCGCGGGCTCTAAACGTGAGAAATACGGAGGCGCCAACATGAAGATATCCCTTCTATCTTTACTCATCGCTTTCGCATGGGGTCAATCTATGTTTGCCCAAACTGAGACCTTTGATATCGCCACGTTTGTTCGCCCCGCGGGATGGAGCCGCGCGGAATCCAACGGCATTCTCGTTCTTCAGGACCGCAAAAGGGTACAGGGACGCGTGGAGTTCTGCCAGATTTACTTATTCCCCAGCCAGTCGAGCAACGCGGACGCGACGGAGAATTTCCAGGCCGAATGGGACTCGAAAGTCGCCCGGACCTTTGGCATCGGCGCCAAACCTTCGCCGCAGGCGCAAACGAACCCGGAGGGCTGGACAGCGGTGTCTGCGACAGGATTCGTAGTGTGGCAGGGAGTGCCGACAGAGGTTGTCCTTGTCGCCAGCACCGGGTTCGGCAGGTCCGCGAGCATTTTGGTCACGCTTTCACCCAACACCTACCAGACAGAACTCAACACTTTCTTCCAGAACTTCGATTACCACGCCCCAGGAGGAGATCATCCGCTCGACGTGCACCGGATGCACGGCGAGCCCCCAAGCTCGCCGGCCGGGGGATCCTTGGCAAACTACGTCTACACGCCGCCGCCGTCCTGGAGTCAACAGACCTTGGTCGATGGGGTCGTGTTGAGGTCGCCGGTCTACGACAATGGAGAAAGCTGCCAGCTCACCCTGTTGCCCTGGCGGCCATCGTCGCAACCCTTGGACGTCGAGGCGATTGGGACCTTTCGCCAGATCTTCCAAACCGATCCGCTGACGACTTACCCCAGCCCTCCGCCCACCATGGCCAGGGGAACGTCACCCCAAGGATGGGAGTACTTCACGATCAAAAAGCTTGTCGGCGGGCAGGAGGGCGAAGCCCGGACCAGGGGATCGATTCTGCTGGTGGCGAGGGTGGACTCCCAGGTCGCCACGATCGTGGGCACTTCCAAGGACTTCATGGTGAGCCAGTGTTTCGGCTTGCTGCGCGGCGATGTGTGGCCTCGATTCTTCTACTCCCTGCAATTCAAGAATGCGCGCTCGCCGGGACAAGAGCTTGCCGCCATTCAGCAGCGGCTGGCGGGAAGTTGGATTTTGGCCACGGGAAGTATGGGGATGGCGTATACGTTCCAAGCCAACGGGCGTTACGCGGATACGATGGCCACCCAGTATCGTACGCGCGTTTCCGGCAGCGAGGTTTTGGCGACCACGACGGGCTTCTTTGGCGACGGAGCCTATTCCATCGACGGCAATAGGATGGTCATGAAGCGTGACGACGGTAAAAGGTTCGAGTATCTCTTCCGCGTGGAACAAGTCAGCAAGGACAGTGGCAGGACCTGGGCGGACCGGTTGACCCTCATGGAGCCCGGAGGCACCGGGGAATTCAGCCTTCGGAGAAACTAGAGAGACGGAGTCGCGGCGGGCAAGTGGCGGACCCGAAAGGACACGGGAAGGTCACTCGAGCCAGGTCTGAGCGGCGTCTACACATAATTGCGTCATAGAGCGAGAACTGACCATTCCGTGGGCGCTGAAGGGTCTGGGCGCTGAATACCCGGATGGCCATTGCATTCGGGAGCGACCAAGTGTAGCGTTATCGGTTGGGCCGAAGTCCATAAGACAAATATCGGCGGTTAGGGCTAGCCGAGCGAAGGGGGTAAACCCATGCGCCAGTCAATTCTATTCTTTGTGGCCGTTGCCTTAGTCCTGATGGCGTCCATGCCTGGTCGGGCGCAAAAAGTGTCCGTCGGCAAGATGGCACCAGACTTCGCCGTCCCTTCCCTGGATGGGAAAACAAGTTACCGCCTGAGTGATTTTCTCGGCCGTCGCGTGCTGATCTTCAACTGGGCTTCCTGGTGAGTGTGCCGCGAGCAACTGCCGGTCTGGCAGAAATTCTACGAGAAGCACCACCACGAGAATTTTGAGATCCTGTCCGTTTCCATGGATACGCAGGGCGCGGAAGTAGTCCGGCGCTTTACGGAAGCGGCAGGTGTCACCTTTCCATCCGCCGTCGACCGCGCGCAAGGACTTTGGGATTTGTACGGATTCCCGGTTGTCCCCAACGGTTTTTTTGTCGATGAGCAAGGCATCCTGCGCTATGTGAAGATTGGGGAGTTCGACGGCCGCAACCCGGCCGACGTAGCGGCCATCGAGCGCCTGCTCGCAGCGCCCACGCGCGAGCTGTCCGAGAGCCATTCCAGTTACACTAGTCCGCTCGACCAAGCCCTGCACCAGGCCGAAGAGGCCGTGCAGCGCGCTCCGGACAATCCCGACTTGCGCCTGACGCTTGCGGAGAGACTGCTGGAAAACAAGCAACATGAGCGGGCGCTGAGCGAGTTCCAATCCGTGCTCGCGTCGGATCCCAAATCCGCGCGGGCGCTGGTGGGAACGGCCACGGCCTACCTCGACCTTGGTGAGAAAGATAAAGCGCTGGCGGCGTTGCGCAACGCCTCCCAACTCGATCCTGGCAACTGGATTATCCACAAACAGATCTGGGCCATCGAGCACCCGGAGCAGTTCTATCCTGCCATCAATTCGCAATGGCAGCAGGACAGGCTGAAGGAGGAGGGAAGGAAATAGCGTGGCGTGCTCCTTGCTTCGTTTCCGGTCCGGCCGAAGTCAATAATG
>DATJVT010000059.1:0-4114 GCA_035501695.1 Terriglobia bacterium
CGACTTCGCGCACGGGTTCATCATCCACGACGTGTAGGTGTAGTCTTCGCCCAGGTCTCTGCCGTCTCGGTAGAAGTCCGGGCTTTCAAACCCCACCAGGTTAAAGTGGTCGAAGTATTTGTCTCCTGTGCGGAAACCCAGAGTGATGGCTGCCAGTTTGGCATGGCAAGCCGCGCAGGCGTCACTGCGTTGGGCGGGGGTGAGTTGTTTGAAGCTGATGAGGCCGAGTTCGGCAGGGATTCCGCCCTTTCTCTGTGCTTCTTGATACAGGCGCACGTGTTTGCCCGCCGGACCATGGCAAGTTTCGCAGTTGATGCCGGGTTCCAGCCACGTCGTGTGATAGCTGTCGTCCGCCGGATTGTAGTTGGTTTCGATCTGGCTGACGTGGCAGCCGTAACAGGACGTATTGAAGGTAAGGGTGCGATCCCGCCACTCCACAGGCGCGCTGCGAGGGGTGCCCTCGTGCATGGTCATGCTCAGTGTTGCGTCCATCCATGTTTTGGCGCGGACATCGTACGCCAGGGGGAGAACCTGCAGATGGCCATGCTCCAAGGTAGTCAGAAAATAATAGACGTTCTTTCCTCCCAACGTCTGTTCAATGGGATATCGCCTCTCCCCCGCGGCTCCGCTCTCCGCAATCCATCCGCCTTTTTCGTTAAATTCAGCCTGGTATGTCGTGCCGCCAATGCTGATCCGAGGGCTATTGGTGAATTGTGCGCGGCGCGCCAAGTCCACGTTAAAGGGCTGCATCGCCAACCCGTGGTGCGAAGTCGACCAGAGTTGATAGAAGTGTTCGTGACAACTCCGGCACGAACTCGACCCCACATAACCGTCCTCCGGGATATTCTTCGTAGCTTGACGCATGCGCAGGGACACGACTGCGGCTGCAATCACCGCTGCTCCCGCGCCCGCCAACAAATACTTATTCACTCCCAGCACGGCACACACCCCTCCTCCTAAACCTGACAGGCCGGGGAAAAAGCGGTTCGTCGCGAGGTTGCAACCGGGCTACCCCACCCTATCTCCAGTGATTCGAGCGCGCGATGGCGGCGTTAAGCCGACTCTGCCCGTTTTTTCATCAACCTGCACAATCCCGGCAAAACGAAGACCCGTTGCTTCCCGAACCGCCGGGAATCCTGAGATCCACTTTACGCCTTCCAGGTTCCTCGATAAACGAATATGTACGCTGCGCACCAGTTCAGCACGCGCCGCCCTGGGCCTGATTGTTCGTGAACTTCCTGGAGGGCTAAGCGGGCAAGGAGCTTCGCACAGAGGTCACGATGACAGCCCACGGTGCGACAGGCCGGCGCGACAGGTTTTTTCATCACCCCGTCATGGGTCAAAGAGGGACCAAAGGCCTAAGAGTCCGAGGATGGGAACGAACACCGCGAGTTGCTCCCGGCAGCGCAATTTGCCCAGGGCCCTCCAGTGGGAGAATGCCGCCAGGATCGTCGCCACCGACCCCATCACGACCAGGGCGACCCCCAGGTGGATTGCCCCCTAATGTAAACGTACCGCTTGATCACTGTGCGCCTGTAGGGCGATGGCCAGGAAGAAGGCGACCATGCCGAAGCCAAAGGTAGCAAAGGTCATGGCCGTGCGAATCCAGGCCAGGGTCGTGCGGTCCAGTGCCAGCGAAGTGCGATATTTCGCGTAACCGGTGCGCGCACCGGCTAAGGGGGTGCTTAGATTACCATCGGGTTTCCCCACCACTTTGTTTCCTGCGCCCTGCACAGCTTGCCTGTCCCTCTCTTCTACTTCTGGGGACGGACATTGACGGCTCGAATGTACTCGGAGTTGCCATAACTTTCAATCTCGAAATGGCCCTTCTTCTTGTTGAAGCGGATACTGGCGGCGGGGAATATTTTGCCGGATCCCTTACCCTCGGCGTTTAACTTAACTTGCAGGTATCCGAAGGGATAGTCGACGGACCGGCCGCTCCGGTAAAGTTCCCCGAAGTTCATGATGCGGGCCGTGACGATGGTGATGACGGTGTTGGCGCCGTCCTTCCGCTTGCGCGCCACGGCAATATCGTTGCCCACGCCTGTGTCGGGACGGATCTGCCCGACGTCCAACTTTTCCAGGGCGCCGCGCAGGGCGCTCTGGCCATCCTTTTTTAGCAGTGCGGCAAGGCCATCCACCTGCTCGTCGGGGGTGAACTGATCGATCTTGAATTGGAACGACACGGTCTTGCCGCCCATAGAGCCACCCACTCCCATGGCCACCGCGTCATAAGCTTCCGGCTTCCGGTTTTCCTCCTGGCCATAGGCGGCCGGCAATAGCATCGCGATACCCAGTACCAAAATCAAGGTCAAACTCGCTGCTCGAGTGTTCATTTGAGGCATCTCCCTGGTGAGTTCATGCATGTCACTTAATAATCCTGAGTTTCCTCTTTCAGCTTTAGTATAACCTTCAATGCCCAATCTCCTTTTGAGTCCTACTGAAACCTTTGGCCTTTCATTACTTTCACGATGTGATTCGCGGTGGGTCAAAGAGTGAGAGCCTGATCGCACCCTCTCCGTAGGGTCCGCCCCCCCCAATCACTCCGTCAGTAACACGGGCATCAGCCGGAAAACTAGTTTGGACTTCCCAGCCAGGAATACTGCCAGCCGACTGAGAGGGTTCGGTAATTCCCCCCCCGCCGGATGTAGATACCATCGCTGTAGCTGAGCTTCAAAGACCCGTGCCTGGTCACCGGGAATGAGCCTGTCACCCCCGACCGTGAATCAGAAATGAGGGATTCCGGTCGTTCCGTCCCATTTAGTATTAAGCGGCCGCCGTACCAATAATTGAGGTCGTAGGAGACCCAGAGCCGGGGCTTCACATCGTAGCTCAAGTGCAATTCTGTGGCACCGATGGGATTTTGCGACAAGGTGTTAATGCCCGGATAGTAGTCGTTATGGGAATAGAACTCCGGATTCGTCGTGTATAACCAGACTCCTCCGTACCAATCCAGGACCCAATTGCGCCGACGCGTGGAGACACCCAGTTCCGGTTTGAATCCCCAGCGGTTGTTTCCCAAATTAATGAGCTGGCTAGAGTCATACTGCCCCGTTGGAGCCGACACCAGCAGGCTGGCACCCACCAGGGTCTTCTGATGCCACGAACGAAATTCCTGGAGGGACATTGCCCGGCCTCCCTTCAGGTTCACGGAGAACCGGAAGGCAAGATCCCCCATGCCCGAGCGGTGCGTCGATGCAAAATTCCCCAGCACATTCCCCGAAAAGTCTCCCACTACATACGGCAGCAGGACGGCGATATTGGCCGAGCGGCCGAAGAAGTTCAACGAATGGACAAAGCTAATATCCGGCGCGCTGAATTTCGCTGTGGCATCTGTAACGGGAAGGGCGGGATTAAAGAGCGTGGCGCCCTCGCTGAAGGAATAGGTCATGGTGATGGCGTTGAAGTGCGGGGGAGTAATGACATAGGCTCGCGGAGTCAGGCTTTGGGCGTGGCAGAGGCCGGCGCTGATCAGCAAAACCACCATGCAGAGTTCGGGAGCGTAGAGCCTCAACTTCTCCCCTCCGGTCTGACCCGGGATGGGGGAAGCATGCCGACGTTCCTTCCTACCGATTCCCCTGACAATAGCTTCTTGCATTCAATCCTGCTTTTCGAGAGAGTCCTTATCAGCCGGGTCTCCTCGAAGCGAGGAAGGGCAAAGGGCTACCGGCGCCGAGCCCTGCCACCTGCACCGCCACTACTTGCTCCAGAGCGTTGCCCATTCAGGCTCTGCACATATCCTCTTTGCCGTTTTCCTGGAAATTATTCCCCCTCGGGAAGCACCACTTCGGCCACACATTTCTCACATACCTCTGGCCTGATTCCAGGCGTTGAAATGCGCGCTGACCCGTTCTCCGATCCCGTGGGTTCACCACAAACCTGATTGTCGGCCGCGCCTTCAGGGTCGCTGATCTTCCTGGTGGTCACGACGGTGTCGAATCATCCATGTCCAAATCACCATGATTGCTGAAACCGCTACAATCACCTCCGCCCAGAGGAAGGAAAGGAAATCGCCAAAGGCCCCCAAGCTCGGCACCGCGGGTTGCGCATTGCGCAGGGCCGGCAACCCGAAGAGCAGGGAGACGCAAAGGGACAAAGACAAGAGGTCGTTTTG
>DATJVT010000060.1:0-36238 GCA_035501695.1 Terriglobia bacterium
ACGGCGGCGTGCCTCTGCAACCTCTCATCCACTAATCCCAGTGAACTGACCCGTAAAGTGGCAGCGGTCTACTTGGCCAAGGAAATGAAGCCTGCCGACCCAGAGGGCGCAGGCCTGGAAAAGACGGTGCAGCTTCCTCCAGAAAAACTCACCGTCAAGGTCGGGACCTACCTAAAAGCGGATGGTGACCGCACCATGCGCGTTACGCAGAAAGACGGCAAGCTGCGGATATCGCCAGGAGAAGATGAGGATAGTTATGAGCTGAACGCCTTGGGCGAGAACGATTTTCGCCTTGCTATCGCTCCAATCAACTTCCATTTTGAACCCTTGAATCCTGGCGGCCCCCTGCGGCTCATCATAAAACAGGGTGACAACAAGCCGGAGGTTTTCGAGGCCGTGCCTGCTTTCTCGCCTGCCGCCAGCGAGTTAAACACCTACGTTGGGATCTACCACTGTAGAGAGATCGAGCCGGCCTTTGAAATAAAGATCGACAATGGCAAGCTGGTGCTGTACCGCCTTAAGAACAAGCCCGACACGTTGCGGCCCATCTCCCGCGACCTCTTTGCCGGGTCCGTGGGGAGCATCCGCTTTCAGCGGGATGCAAAGGGCCGGGCAATGGGGTTTGATCTGAATGGGGACCGGGTTAGAAACGTGCGATTTCAGAAAGGATCGGGCACACCATAGCCTTTTAAGACTTAAGGCAAGGGCACGCCCTTCTGCGAAGTCCACTCCTTGAGGTAGTCCCGAAAGAGATACCTGACGCCCTCGTTCTGCAGCTTGACCGGCAGTGTCTGATTCAGCGCACGATACTCCTTCTCGACCCGACCGCAGTTCGCATCAATGAATTGCTGAAGCGCCTTTTCTGCATCTTCTGCTTTCCCCTGCTTGATCAGTTGCGCCGCGTCTGCTTCCGCGTGTGCCTGGCGGTCCATTTCCCAGCGTTCGGTTGCATCGAAGACCGCTCGCACATCCGGACTCAGAGCCTGGTAATTGAGGTCGCAAAGCAGCTTCACGCGATTGGCCCACCACCAGGGGGAATCATCCGTGTAGGAACTGGTGCCGACCGCATAGGAGGCGGGAATTGCCGGTCCATGCAGGTAGAAGGGCTTGTACACGTTGCAGCAGGGGTTGGAGAAGCTCGCCCAGTAAACCTGGCGAAGCAGCGGGGGCAGATCGGCGCGCAGATGCACCACCATTGACGCCGCCGAGTGATACCCCGAGTGAGGGGAGTCATGCATGCACGGCGTGGCCCAGAAGGTTTCCGGCGCGGCCCAGCGCGGCTCCACCACGGTTCCTTCCAGGTGGCTGCGGCTGATCGCCATCATGCTGGCGGGGGTCACGTGGGCGAAATCCCTGCGCAGGCAGGACAGCGTCATGTTGCGGCGAATCTGCATGGCGCCCGGGTTCTTGGATTCGCTTCGCCAGTAATCGCCGTAGTCGCGCGCGAAGTTGAAGTCCTGCGCGGATTTTGCCCATCCCATCTCCACGGCGTGATCGGCGAGGCGGGGGTGCGCTTCGTCCCAATCGCGTTCGATGGAATAGATGTTGGAAATGGACCAGACGCCGCGGGTGAGATGCTTGGCCGCCCAGTAACGCCCCGCGGTCTCAAGCACCCACGCCTCCTTGAGGTCCGCGATGATATAGCTGTTGTGATAGTTGGCTTTGCCCCACTCGCCGGCGCGCTCGCAATCGCCGCTTTGGCCGTACTTCTCGAGCAGATCGATCATGATGTGCATGGCCTGGTAGGCGGTTTTGCCGCGCTCCAAGCCCAATCGAAGCAGGTCCATGCCGAGCAGGCCATCGTTCCATTGCACGGGTTCCTTCGAAAACACCGCCTCATTCCCAATGGCCACGCCGTACTCGTTCATTCCTTCTTCGTAGCCAAACGCCCACCAGAGTTTGGAACCAATATGTTCGTAGGTCTCAGCTACCTGAGGGATTTCGATATAGGTGCACTTCACCGTCTCCCCCGCGGCATGGCGCTGGTGGGGAAATTGAACCAGAACCTGCGCCTCCATCGGAGGGCGGTCGCTGTTTTTGGCGAGGATCACCGAATGATCGGCCGTCGCGTCCTGCAATGCCACCCAGGTATCGCAGGCCCATGCGGTTTGAAGGCAGGCGAGAATTGCAATCCCCACTCTTCCCGCGAGTTTCCTTAAGCCCCGCCAATCCCTGGCCCCACGCCGGTTCTCTTCCATCAGCTTCTCTCCTTTGCCCGGATAACTATAGGACAGGCTCGCCCCACACTCAATCGGGAATTCCAGGTGTGATCATCGCGGATTTCGCTTGACAATAGTCGTTCAAACGACTATATTGGAGTCATGTCGCCGAAGCTCAAGGACGAAATCAAGCAGGCCAGACCTTTTGAGAGCCTGGAATCCGAGGTCTTTCTGAACCTACTGCGCACGGCGGACGCACTGTCGCGTGGGAGCGAAGAAATCCTGAAGCTGGTGGGCCTTTCGCCTACGCAATTCAACGTCCTGCGGATCCTGCGCGGCGCCGGCGAGCCGGGCCTCTGCTGCCGGGAGGTGGCGGAGCGCATGATTACGCGCGACCCGGATATTACGCGCCTGGTGGACCGGTTGGAGCGCCGTGGCTTGCTGGCGCGTAGCCGCAACCGGCACGACCGCCGCGTGATTACAGTGCGTATCACCCCGGCCGGGTTGAAAGTCCTGAAGGACTTGGACCGGCCCATCGAAGAGTTCAACCGCAACCGCCTGAGCCATATGGGGAAAGACGAACTCCGCCGGCTGGCGGAGCTTCTGGAAGCAGCACGTGAACCATAGGGGCTTTTTGTGCATCTAATAGTCGTTGTAACGAATACCCTTTAGACGAACATGGGGCAAGCCGTGGCCTCGAAAACCAAACTTAATGACCAGAAACGGGAGGAACAATGAGCGCAACAAATAGGGTAACGTCGAAACAGGAAGCGCAAGCCACGATTCACGAGTTGCTAGCCCGCCGTTGGAGTCCGCGGGCATTTTCTCCAAGCGCGGTGGAAGGGGAGAAGCTCTCGCAAATATTCGAAGCGGCACGCTGGGCTCCCTCCAGCTACAACGCCCAGCCTTGGGCCTTTATTGTGGCCGGGCGTGAAGAGGCGGAAAGCTACACCCGCTTGCTCAGCACCTTGGTGGAGCCAAACCGCCAATGGGCCAAGCAGGCGCCGGTCCTGATCCTCGCGGTGACCAAGCTTGACTTTGACCACGTCGTCCGGCCCAATCGGCATGCCTTCTACGATCTGGGGCAGGCCGTCGCACACCTGACTGTCCAGGCCACCGCGCTCGGTTTGCAGATTCACCAGATGGGGGGCTTCGATCCTGGTGCGGCGCGGGAATTGTTCGCCATTCCCTCTGGGTACGAGCCGGTGTCGGTACTGGCATTGGGCTATCCGGAAGAACCGCTGGCCGCTCCACCGGCGCGTACGCGCAAGCCGCTGAGCGATTTCGTTTTCAGCGGAAGCTGGGGCCGGCCTGCGGGCGTGAGTTTGTGATCGGGCTTTCCATCTCGGTCCTGGTTAACAGATCGAGATGCATGCGGACGGTGAATGCCGTCCAGGTTGTTCGCTGCGTACGGGCTTCTCGCCCCTACCATCGTCGGGTCATTAAAGAGGGCTGCGACGGCCGCATCGCACGCGGCCGCCGCAGAAGTCAAGCCACAAGGAGCGCAAAATGTTCAAGAAATTGCTTCAAACCCCGGATGACAGAGCTGCGACCGTTGTGAGGTTGGTATTGGGCATCGTGTTTTTCGCTCACGGCGCCCAGAAGATGCTGGGCTGGTTCGGAGGGTATGGCTTCAAGGGGACAATGGGATTTTTCACCCAGGCGATGCATATCCCGGCCGTCTTCGCCTTTCTGGCGATTGCCGCCGAATTCTTCGGCGGGCTGGGATTGATCATTGGCCTGCTCACGCGCCTCGCCGCCTTTGGGATTGCCGTGAACATGCTGGTGGCGATCTTCATGGTGCATCTGCCCAATGGCTTCTTTATGAATTGGGCCGGCCAGCAGAAAGGCGAGGGGGTTGAGTACCACCTGCTGGTGCTGGCCATGACCGTGGCTCTGATGATTCGAGGCGCTGGAGCGTTCTCCCTCGACCGCGCCATCAGTTGCACTGGCGGCAGCGAGTAAACGGGCGCGGGCGCTTCCCAAGGAAAAGACAGCAATCGGCTCCCGTGCCACTGCGGCGCAGGGAACGAGGGAAATTCTGCGCCGTGATCGACAAGGAGGACCTGTGATTAAAACCATCAAGTCGGAAGATCGGCATCACACCAACTTTGGTTGGCTCGACACGCATTGGCACTTCTCGTTCGACTCGTACCACGATCCCGCGAACATGAACTGGGGGGCCTTGCGCGTTTTTAACGATGACATCGTGGAGCACGGCCAGGGCTTTGGCCGGCATCCCCACCGCGATATGGAGATAGTCACTTACGTTCTCTCGGGGGAGCTCGAGCATCAGGACAGCATGGGCCATCGCGGGGTTATTCATCCCGGCGAAGTGCAGGTGATGTCGGCCGGGACGGGGATTCAGCATTCGGAGTACAACCACTCGGGTGAAAGCCCTGTTCATTTCCTCCAACTCTGGATCCTTCCGCGCAGCCGCGGCCTGAAGCCTCGTTGGGACCAGCGCCAGTTCGCAATCTCGGAGCGCAAAGGGAAGCTGCTTCCGGTTGTCTCGAGCGGCGAATTGGAGGGCACGCTCCCCATCGACCAGGATGCGCAAATCTATGTCTCGGCGGTCCCCGCCGGCGCGGAGGTGCAGCACCAGAGCCGTCCGAATCGCAAAGCTTATGTGTTCGTCATCGAAGGGAAGGTATCGGTGAATGGCGTGAACCTCGCGCAGGGCGATCAGGCGCGCATCGCCGAGGAACCGGGGCTGAGCATCAAGGCCGCAAAGGACTCGGAGATCATCCTGCTTGACCTGCCGGAGCTACAGCGCTGACGACCCACCTGCGGGGAGCAAATCGCAAAAGCAAAAGCGATCCCTCTGCACGACCTCACCCACCGTGTGATTAATCGGGTGCTTAAAGATGGGGCCGTCGAAGGCAAAGGAATGGAACTCGCCGTTCTCGCCACAGGGATCAACCTGGGCTGGAAGGTCGCGCAACAGTTCCTGGTCATAGGATCTTCCAGCAAAGGACGGCGGGAGAATGGCCGTATCGACGCAAGTCAGCACTGCCTTGAATCCCAGCTGAATGAAGGTTTGAGACAATTCCACCGTCTCCCGCTTCCAGATCGGGAAGAGGCCGTGCATTCCCAGTTGCGCCAGGTTCTTTTCCCGATAGAGCTTTAGGTCTTCGAGAAAGATGTCGCCGAACGCGACCGTGTCAATCCCTTCTCGAAGACCTTCCTCCAGCAAGGCCCGCATGCGCGATTCATAAATGGCGTTGGTGGAATCCTTGGGAATCAGGACCTTCCTCAGAGGCAAACCCAGAGACTCCGCTTGCTGCTCCAGGAGCGCGCGGCGCACTCCGTGCATACTGATGCGGTCGTAATCCTCCGTGACGGTGGTAATCAGTGCGGCGACTCTATAGATGTTCCCCCTCTGGATTTCATAAAGCGCCAGCGCGCTGTCCTTGCCGCCACTCCAGGAAAGGAAGATGTTCTGTGACATGGGATCTCCGAACCACGCCTTTTATATTTTGACTCCTGACTTCTAGCTCCAGGCTCCCATCTTCTGCTGCCTGTTATCTCCCTGGAAAACTAAATCTGACACCCGCGAGAAAATTGAAAGGCAGGGATGGGTAGCCGAAAACCTGTTCGTACTTCTGATCCAGCATATTGTCAAGCCGTCCATAGATCTCAAAGCCTTTCGGCAGGTTGTAAGCGAACCCGCCGTCCATGCGAACGTAGCCTTTATTGGTAAACAGGCAGGGCAGGTCGAGCGTGCAGGCAAAGGTTCCGTAGTTCGGCTCGATGTCCAGGACCGACTCGCGGATGTAGGCGTTGGTGTTGAGCATCAGGTTCCCGTGGCGCCAGGTAAGGTTGTATGCCCCGGAATTGCGGGGCCGGCGAAACAGGGGTTGTCCCACTTGGAGGGGCGCCAGGACCTCGGACGATCCATTAAGGGATAGCACGGCCGTCGCGTCCAAGGTGTATTCCGCCTCAACTTGCAGCGACTTTATGGGGTGAAACTGTAACGATACCTCCAGCCCTTGGGCGCGGGAATTTCCCAGGTTGTCGGATGCGAAGGAACTGAGGTTGGTCAGCGAACCTCCCAGCGTCACGATTTGATCCTTGAAGTGGTTGTAGAAGTAGGTGACGTCCATGCTCGCCTTGTTCCCAATAAACCTCTGTTCGATTCCCACGTCAAAGCTGATGCTCTCTTCCGGCTTCAAATGGGGATTGTTGGTGAAGGCCAGGTTGAATCCGTCGGGCGGGCGTATGCCCGTCCCGAAGCTGGCGTGCAGGCGCGTTCCATCCATCGAGCCGCCCTGCGATTGCCGCAGAATGTACGCCAGGGAAACACGCGGGTTCACCTTGACATAGGTGCTGGGATCGAGCAGCGGGCGCCCGGCGGAACTGTCAGGCGGCAGCGAGGATGTGCGAATGTCATCCACGCGCAGGCCCGCCGTGAGATAAAGGCGGCGCGTGGGGCTCCATCGATTCTCCGCAAAGAAAGCCAGGCTGGTGCGCGGCAGCACAAACGGCACACCGCTATCATCGGCAATGTACGTGTCTTTCACCTGCTCGCGGTTGTACTCAAATCCTGCTACGAAGAAGTCTCTGTTCGAAAACGATATTTCGCTGCGGGTGTTCACAACCCCACGCAAGTTGTCGGAATAGGAATCCCCGAAGGGCGAGCGGAAATAGGAATCGTTGGTGGACAAGCTGCCGGTGGTGACCTGCTGGAACTTCGAGGTGAATTGCTCGGCGTACGTACCTTCCCATCCGAAGATGTTCTGCTTGTCCCGGGAATAGGTGTCGATCCCGGTAAAGAGGTCGTCGGGATCGGACCCGTAGGGCCCGGGCGCCCCGGCGTCATTGGCATTGCCGAAGAAATGGAAATCGACGCGGCGACGCGGGCTACCGTGGTAACCCAGGCTGAGCATCGCCGTTTGATCCCGGTAATTGTCGTTTTGGACGAGCCCTCCCGAATCGAGGCGCGAAACGTCGAACCCCCAGCTTATTCCGTGGGTGAGGCCGCTGCCGTTGGCGACAAAGCGGCGGGTGGTAAAGCTCCCTCCCTCCGCCTGCAGGGTGAAGCGCGGTGTGCCATCCCCCTGAAGCGTAACGATATTGATTACGCTGGTGACGGCGTTCGGCCCGTAGAGCGCGCTTTCGGGGCCGCGCGTCACCTCCACGCGCTGCACCCCGTCGGCCGGGAGGGGGGCGAAATCAAAGGCGCCGCCAAATTCGTTCATTTCCATTCCATCGATCATTACCAGATTGTAGTCAGACTCGCCGCCCCGGACGTATACGCCGGTCACGCCCCCATAGCGGCCTGCCTGGCTCACCTCCACGCCGGGGATTCCGGTAAGCACATCCAACACACTCCGCGCCGCGCGGTCATTGATCTCCTGCGATGACACTACGGAAACGGAGGATCCCAGCTCCGAGACTAAGGAGTCTCCCAGCGAGGCTGAAACCACCACTTGCTGTTGCACTGCGCTCATTTGCATATGCAGATCGAGGTTGTGGACTTGTGAACCCCGAACCTCCACATCCGTCCGCGGGGCGGAGAGCCCTGGGGCACTTGCGGTAATCTGGTAATTTCCATCAGTAAGATTGGGGAACTTATAGGCCCCTTGGGAATCAGTTTGCCTCTGGTCCAGGACCACCATGGATTTGAGCAGGGAAACCTGCGCCTGCGGAACGGGTTTGCCACTGGGGTCCAGGACTGTCCCCGCCAGCGTTCCCGCATAGGCAGGGATGGACGAAAGCAGCATCAATACTGCGGAGAGCAGAACGCCCCGCCAGTTGGCAGAATGGGTAAGGGCAATACGCTTCGTCACCGCCAAGGCAGAGGTCACAGAGGAGAACGATGGGGATTTCCGTGTCGACACAAGAGACTCCTTCTCCCCGTTCACTCGACGGGGAAGGCGGAAGGAATCCCAGGAAAGGGGGCAAAATGATAAAGCCTCCCCATTCCTCAACACGGAATCGGAAGGCTTCGAAGTCTTCCCCTGGACTCTTTCCGTCGAAGAGTTAGGTTGAATGGTGGTTCCCAGGCAGGTTTCCTGGCTTTCGGGTCATCGCCTCATCCTCGGCCTTCCCCTTCTGCGCAACGCAGAACAGTGGCCGTCCGTCAACTGAAGGACTGAGAGGATGCGGCTCGCCGATCACAGTGGCGGGACCGCGGCCGATTCTAACGGCCTTTCCTTTTTCCCCGTCGCACACACGGGGCACCGCAGGAACACATGTTGCCGAGTTACCGGCAACGACATCGAAATTAGCACTTGCGGAGCGGGGCTGTCAATAAAAGCGAGTTCAAACCTGGCGGAGCGGCGGCTTTATGCTGCCCTATGGCGAGGCAAACTCGCCGCTACGGCCGCTTCAGTTCACCCAGGGCCCGTGGTTGTCCCTTTTCTCCTGGTCGCGCATGTACACTTCGAACTTCTTGCGCATCTGGGCGCGCCGCCATTTTTCATACTGGAGTTGCCAGCGGAAGGGAAGCGACCCTCCTCGCAGGTAGAGGTACCCGAAGAGCATCCCGCCGAGGTGCGCAAAGTGGCTGATGCCGGAACCGGGGCCGCCGAAGGAGCTCACGAACTCAATCACTCCCATAATAGCCACGAACCACTTGGCCTTGATGGGGATTATCATGTAAAGGTAAATGGGGCGGTCGGGGTAGGTCATGCCATACGCCAGCAGCAGGCCATAAACTGCGCCGGAACAACCGATGGTGGCCGTGGGGATCGCGGGGGGGAAGATCGTATTGATGGCTACATCCAGGATCCCTGCGCCCACTCCTGTAAGGAAGTAGTAAAAGAGGAACTTCCTGCCTCCCCAAAGACGCTCGAGGTCGGAGCCAAACATCCACAGAGCGAACATGTTGAAGATGATGTGGAACCATCCTCCGTGGAGGAACAAATAGGTCACGAGTTGCCAGACAAAGAACCTGTGGATAACCAGGTCTGGCTGAAGGGCAAATAGTGCAAAGGGATAGTCAAAGATCGCCGAATTGAAAAGCTGCGAAGGGATGTACGTCAGGACAAACGCCCCACTGGTAATGATGATCAACTTCTTGACCATCGGCGTGAGGGGCGGCCCGAAGGAGAAGGCGACTTGGCGATAGCGCGGCATCAATAAAAGCGTACCACAAGAACGGGGATTGGGGGCTGGGAGCTGGGGACTGGTGAACCTCACATAATCGCCGTGGGCGGGGCGGGCTCATCGGGGCTGCCGGCGTTGGCCAGCGGCACGCGCACCATGGCCACAATCAGCAGGCCCAGCGCGATGAGCGCCGCCCAGAACGGCGCCGTCCAGGATAAGAGCGTAACGTCGTGGCCGGATCCCACCAACCCCGCGATGACCAATCCGCACAGGGCCTCGCCGGCGATGAGGCCGGATGCCGTGAGCACGCCGGCATTATCCACGCGGGCCTTCTGCGCGTCATTCAGGCCGCGGCGATCGCGCAGCTTATCAGTAACCCAGCGGATCACACCCCCGAGAAAGATGGCGAAGGTCGTCCCCAGCGGCAGGTACATCCCGACGGCAAACAGCATGACGCTCTTCACCTCGATCATGATCATGGCGAAGCCCATCAGGATTCCGACAATGACCAGCGGCCACGCCATGTCGCCACCTACGATGCCTTTGGCGAGCATCGCCATCAGTCCGGCCTGGGGCGCGGACAGGGCCGGGCTGCCGAAGTGGTACGCCTTGTCCAGAATTGCCAGCGGAAAGAAGAGTACGAGGGAGGCCACCGCGATGCCGAACAGGTCGCCCACCTCCATTTTGGCGGGCGTGCCGCCCAGAATATGCCCGACTTTGAGATCCTGCAGCATTTCGCCCGCGACGGCGGAAGAGACGCAAACCACCGCCGCAACGCCGAGCACGGCTGCCACGCCGCCCGTACCGGCCACGCCCAATGCCACCATCAGCAGCGCGGCAATCACCAACGTGCAAAGCGTCAATCCGGATACCGGATTGTTTGACGATCCGATCATCCCTACCAGATTCCCGGAGACCGCGGCGAAGAAGAAGCCGAGGACGATCATCACCAGCGCCGCCACCACCGCTCCCGATACGATCTTGGCGGCCGAGAGATTCCCGGCGCTCGCGATGAAATAGTAGTAGAGCGCAATCATGGCCAGGAACACCAGGCCCACGCCTGCAAAGATTGCCTTCGAGCTCAGGTCGCGGTCGGTGCGGCTGGTGGCGGCGTGCGCCGCCGCGGACTTCTTCAGATCGGTTATGGCGCGCGCCATGCCGACCCCCAGTTGTTTGCGCATCTTGAAGAGGGTGTAGGTGGCGCCCACCAGCATTCCTCCCACCGCGATGGGGCGCACCACCGAGAAATAGATCGACTGCGCCAGCAGCGTCCAGGAAAGGGGTCCGGCGCCGGCGTGGGATGCCTGAATGCTTGGGCCCAGAACAAAGGTCAACAGCGGAACCAGCAATCCCCAAGCCAGCACGCCGCCGGCAAAATTCAGCGCGGCGAGCCGTGGGCCGATGATGTACCCGACTCCCAGGTAAGCCGGGCTGACGTCAGGCGCAGTAAAGACCGTCCCGCCCCCGGTCAGCGTGGTGGCGACGTTGGGATTAGTGCTGGTGCGCAGCAACAGCCGCTTGCCCAAGGCGCTGATGCCCACAGGAAAGGAGTTGTTGGCGGAGAACACATTGACCGCGCCCAGCAGGTACATCAATCCGCCAAATCCCATATTGGCGAACAGAATCTTGGCGGCCCGCGAGCCTTGCTGGCCGGCCTTGTGAATCTCCGAGGCGGCGACCGACTCCGGGAAGGGTAGTTCCTGATCCTCCACCATCACGCGGCGCAGAAGCGTTACGAAGAGAATCCCCAACGTGCCGCCGATTACCATCAAAGCCACGGTGGTCCAGTACTTGTCGCGGGTCAGGCCCGGCCATAGGCCCGCCATCACGAAAGCAGGGATGGTAAAAACGGCGCCTGCCGCCACCGATTCGCCGATCGAACCCACCGTCCGGGCGATGTTCTCCTCCAGCAGGGAACCTTTCATCAACCGCAAGAGGGCCATCCCGATGACGGCGGCGGGGTAGGTTGCCGCGATCGTCATGCCGGCCTTCAACCCCAGATAGGCATTGGCAGAGCCGAGGATGCCCGTCATGACCAACCCGATCAACAGGGCGCGGAGAGTGAACTCCTTCATCTCCATGGTCTCGGGAACGTAGGGAGTGTGCTTCCGGGGGGCAGTGGTTGCGGGAGTGCTCATAGGCGTGCTCCTGAATATGAAGGCGGATGGGTCCCGGTCGCAGCTCAGGAGCCCAACTTGGCCCGAACCTTCTCGCTCACGCGTTTGCCATCGGCGTTCTTTCCGGCCAACTTTGCCATCGCGACTTTCATGGCTTTTCCCATGTCCTTGGCCGTGCTGGCGCCGGTTTCGGCGATGGCGGCGGCAACGGCAGCGTCGAGATCCTCATCATTTGCGGCGGCCGGGAGATAAGCTTCCACGATCTTGATCTCAGCCTCTTCCTTGTCCGCCAGGTCATCCCTTCCGCCCTTGCGAAAGGCCTCGACAGACTCACGGCGTTGCTTGGCGAGCGTGCGCAGCACGGCGATTGCCTCCGCGTCGTCAAGAGTTTTGCCCAGTTCCACCTTTTTGTTCATGAAGGCAGCCTTGGTCATGCGCAGCACCGAGAGCTTCAGTTGCTCCTGGGCCTTGAGCGCCGCCACCAGGTCCTTCTCAATCTTTTCGACAAGAGACATACAACCTTCCCTTCGCGAATTTCCCGCGACTATACCACTTTTCCAAGTGACGGCAGGGAGATTTGCTCAGAGTGGGAGACGCGACGGCCCGGGCTGTGACGGCTTCCTTGCCCGAGCTTCGGCCCGGGATCATTGGCGAACCGGCAGCGTCCTGACCCGTCCTCAATAGGGCCTCGGCCCTTGAACCGCGGGTCTGCAACCACTTTTGCTGATTCTATTATACTTATCCGGATATCCCTGCATATTAATCCTTTATCCTGATGAACAACTGACCGGCGAATGGAGGGGGGAACAGCGTTCGGCCCGGGCCGAGCGCTGTTCGGCCCTCCATTTGGTAGCGGCTCTGCCGTCCTGTGCCGCACCCGCGCCGGGGAGATCCCGGAAATCATACCTAGCCTCTGATGGATAGTCCCTGGCAGCCGCCCGGCTGCGTAGTCCCACCCCGGGGGACACTGTTCCCCATGACCGGATGCAAATCGGCGGCCAGAGGCTAGATAAAGAGGGAAGATGGGCCGGCGCCAGGGAAGACTTGCCCGCTAAACATCCAGGTTCTTCACGTCCAGCGCATTGTCCTCAATGAACTGGCGGCGGGGTTCCACCACGTCTCCCATGAGCACGGTGAAGATGGAGTCGGCTTCCACCTGGTCTTCCACCCGCACCTGCAACATGGTGCGCTGGTCGGCGTCCATGGTGGTTTCCCACAACTGGGAGGGATTCATCTCGCCCAGACCCTTGAAGCGCTGCACGGTGAAGGATTTCTTCCCCACCGACATGACGTGTTCCACCAGTTCCTTGCGGTCCTCGATGGTCAACTGGTTGCCGTTGGAGGTAATGGTGAAGGGCGGCCGGTCGTATTCGTGCACGCGCTTGTGCAGGTCGAAGAGGCGGCGGTATTCGGGGCTGGAGAGCAGGTCCCAGTCGATGACGCGCTCCGGTTGGGTTTCGCTGTGGAAAGCCAGGAAGTAGATGTTGTGTTCCTCATCCAGCTTGATGTTGGTTTTGAAGTCCTCGGCCCGCAGGTCCTTTGCCACCCTTTCGAGCTTGGCCTGATTTTCCAGTTCCGCCTTCTTGGAGAGGTCGGCGCGCAGCAGGGCGTCAATGGGCCGGCCGTCGCCGATGCGCTTTTCCAGCTTGGCGTAAAGCTCGATGTATTCGCCGAAGGCCATGAGGAAGTTGGTCAATTCGCCGCCTTCCAGTTTGAGCTTCAGGTTGCCCTCGCCGAATTCCACGGCGTGATCCTCTGTGGCGCGGCGCAGAACTTCCCGCCGGAATTCCTTCTCGTCGCGAATGTAGCGGGCGCTCTTGCCCTTCTTGATTAGATAGAGGGGCGGTTGCGCGATGTAAACATTGCCGCGCTCCACCAGTTGCGGCATCTGTCGGTAGAAGAAGGTGAGCAGCAGGGTGCGGATGTGCGAACCGTCCACGTCCGCATCCGTCATGATGATGATTTTGGAGTAGCGGAGCTTGGTGATGTCGAAATCGTCCTTGCCGATGCCCGTCCCCAGCGCCGTGATCAGGGCGCGAATTTCTTCGTGGCCCAGCATCTTGTCAAAGCGCGCCTTCTCCACATTCAGGATTTTTCCCCGTAGCGGCAGGATGGCCTGGTAGCGGCGGTCGCGCCCTTGCTTGGCGGAGCCGCCGGCCGAGTCGCCTTCCACCAGGAAAAGTTCGCAGCGCTCGGGATCGCGCTCCTGGCAGTCGGAGAGCTTGCCGGGAAGGCCGCCGGAGTCCAGCGCTCCCTTGCGTCGGGTGAGTTCGCGGGCTTTGCGGGCCGCCTCGCGAGCTCGCGAAGCATCAATGGCCTTGGCGCAGATCTTGCGACCCACCGTGGGGTTCTTCTCGAAATTCTCCATCAGCTTCTCGTACACGAAGCTGGCCATGGTGCTCTGAATATCGCTGTTGAGTTTCCCCTTGGTCTGGCCCTCAAACTGGGGTTGCGGCAGTTTTACGCTGACCACGGCCACCAGGCCTTCCCGCACGTCCTCGCCCTGGAGGTTCTCTTTCACGTCCTTGAACAGGCCCTGGTTCTGCCCAAACTGATTGATGGCCCGAGTCAGGGCGGAACGGAACCCGGAAAGATGGGTGCCGCCGTCGACGGTGTTGATGTTGTTGGCGAAGGAGAAGACGTTCTCCGCGTAGCCGTCGTTGTACTGAATCGCGAACTCCATGTGGATATCTTCGCGGTCGGTCTCCGCATAGATGGGGGTGGCGTGCAGCACGTCTTTGTTCTTGTTAAGGTGCTTGATGAATTCGGCAATGCCCCCGTTGTAGTGGAATTCGCTCTGCTTATTGACGCGTTCATCCTTGAGGCGGATGGTGAGTCCTTTGTTCAGAAAAGACAGCTCGCGCAGACGCTGCGCCAGCGTATCGAAATTGAATTCGATGGACTCAAAAATCTGGGTGTCGGGCAGGAAGGTCACCTTCGTGCCTCTTTTTTCCGTCTTGCCCGCGCGCTTAAGCGGGGCGACGGGCTTGCCGCGCTCATAGGATTGCTCCCAGGTGTATCCGTC
Source organism: Terriglobia bacterium (assembly GCA_035501695.1). Taxonomy (GTDB): domain Bacteria; phylum Acidobacteriota; class Terriglobia; order UBA7540; family UBA7540; genus Bog-366. Next base: position 14,355 of record DATJVT010000060.1, read on the forward strand.
GCGCCAGATTTCCAGGTCAAGCGACTCGGAGAGGGCGTTCACCACCGAAACGCCCACACCATGCAAGCCGCCGGACACCTTGTAACTCTTGGAATCGAACTTTCCCCCGGCGTGCAGGACCGTCATGACCACTTCCGCGGCGGAACGGCCTTCTTCCTTGTGCAAATCAACGGGGATGCCGCGGCCGTTGTCGGTGACCGTGACCGAGTTGTCGCCGTGGACGACCACGTTTACGAGGTCGCTAAACCCGGCCAGGGCCTCGTCCACCGCGTTATCCACAACTTCCCAAACCAGATGGTGCAGTCCGACCGGCCCGGTGGAGCCGATATACATCGCCGGCCGCTTGCGGACCGCTTCCAAACCGCCCAACACCTTGATGCTGTCGGCATCGTAGGATTGCGGATCGTTCGCCTCGGGCAACTTCGGCTTGGGTTCGTGGTTGTTCCCCTCGGGCTTGCCGGCCTTACCGTTGTGGCTATTCTCTTCGCTCTCTTTCGGCTTGCTCACGTGACTGGAGTACCTCCTGGCTGATTCATGCGCCAACAAAAAAGCCGGCAGAGAAAACATCTCCCTGCCGGCCGGTGTCTGGGCAAATAAGTGACGGGTAGGGTAGTTTCAGTATGACGATTCCCTCTTCCTATGGGTCAAGTGTGGAGCCAGGGTTGCCGATTGGCCCCCCACTCTAATTAGATGCGCATCGGCATCACCACGTAGCGGTATCGATATGCGTCCTGTTCACCGGGCCGTAGTTGCCCGGCACTCTGTTCGTCTTTCAACTCCAGGCGAATCTTTCCGCCCTCTCCGACCACGCTCATGAAATCGAGAAGGTACTGGAAATTGAACCCGATCTGCATCGGATCCTTGTCGTAGACCGCATCCAGTGATTCGTGCGCCTCGCCATACTCGCCGCTGGATGAGAAGACTTCCACGTGGTCTTTCTCCACCTGCATGCGAATGGCATGGGACCGTTCGTCCGCCAGCAGGGCTACCCGGCGGATCGCCGCCGCCGCCAGTTCTTTGTCGATTTCCACGATCTTGGTATTGTCCCGGGGCAGGACAGCCTCATAGTTGGGGAACTGTCCCGTCAACATGCGCGAGATCAAAACGCGCGTCCCTACCTGGAAGAACAGATGGCTTTCATCCTTGGAGATTTCAACCACGGTCTCATCGTCCACCTCGGCGAGCAAACGAGTGAGTTCCGCCATGGCTTTCTTGGGCACCAGGAGGCGAAGTTCGTTCTTGAGCCCCTGCACCTGCACATCGCGCTCAACGATGGCCAGGCGATGGCCGTCGGTGGCCACCATGCTGGCAGTCTCCGGTTTGAGCAGCAGTAGAGCGCCATTCAGGGTGTAACGCGATTCCTCGTTGGAAATCGCAAAGATGGTCTTTTGAATCATCCCGGCGCAAACGTTGGCGGGCAGGGCAGCCAACGCCTTTGGGAAGTCCGGCAGCACCGGAAAGTTATCCCGGGCCATTCCCACCAGTTTGAAGGACGATCTCTCACAGTTGACTTGCACATAGTGGTTCTCGAGGAACTTAAAGCGCACCTCCGCATCCGGCAGGGATCGGACAATTTCCAACAGGCGCTTGGCGGGAATTGCCCCTGATCCTCCCTCCTTAACCTTGGCGGGACACCCACAACGAATTCCCAGGTCAAGATCCGTCGCGCTGATGCGTAAGGTTGATTCCTCAACCTCGAAAAGGAGGTTGGAGAGAATCGGAATGGTGGTCTTTCTCTCCACCACGCCCTGGGTGAGGTTTAGTTCCTTGAGAAGGTCGTTCTTACTGGTAGAGATCTCCATAAAAGTTTTCTCTCAGGAAATAGGTTTTAGTAGTAGTGCTGTGAATCTGTGGAAAATTCGGGAACCTCCCACACGACAAGCGAGTTGGGAAACTGTTGGTTGTGGATGGCTTTCTCGAAATTGTGGAAATCAACAAGATCCTGACCGTTCCGAAGAAGTTCACAACGTCACCAATATAGTCAAATCTTAAATACTCGCTAAGTTCAATCCAGACTATCGCGTAGCTTGTTGAGAAGCCTGTTTAAATCCCTGTCGCTATCGCGCAACCCCGCAATTTTATTGATGGAGTGAATCACGGTGGTGTGGTGCTTTCCCCCAAATTCTCTGCCGATCTGAGGCAACGAGGCGGTGGTCAGTTCTTTCGCCAGGAACATGGCAACCTGTCGAGGGTAAGAGATTCCGCGGCTGTTGTCCTTAGCCTTCAACTGCGCCAGGCTGAGACCAAATTCCCTGCACACCACGCGTTGGACATGTTCGATTGAGACCCGCCGCTCTTCAAGGTTGACCAGGCTCTTAAGCACCTGCTGAGCCATGGTGAGAGTCACTTCCGCGCCCGTCAAGGAGGAGTAGGCAAGCAACCTCGTTAACGCCCCTTCCAAATCCCGAACACTGGACTTGATCTTCCTGGCGACGAAATCGCTGACTTCGTCAGGGAGGGTGACACCCTGGCTCTCACTCTTCTTGGCCAGGATCGCCCGCTTGGTTTCCAGGTCGGGCGCCTGCAAGTCGGCCGTCAATCCCCAGGCGAAGCGGGAGCGAAGCCGCTCCTCCAACCCCTGAATCTCCTTCGGCGGGCAATCGCTCGAAATTACGACCTGCTTCTGGCCTTCGTAGAGCGTGTTGAAAGTGTGGAAAAACTCCTCCTGGGTTCGTTCCTTCCCGGCAATGAACTGAATATCGTCCATGAGCAGGATGTCCACACCCCGATACTTGTCGCGGAAAGTAACCATGCGGTCGTAGCGGAGCGAGTTGATGACCTCATTGGTAAAATTCTCGGAGGAGACGTACGCCAACCGCATCTCCTTCCATTTGCTTTTCACCATGTGGCCAACGGCTTGCATCAAGTGCGTCTTTCCCAGGCCCACTCCTCCGTAAAGGAAAAGGGGGTTATAAGCCTTGGCGGGGGTTTCCGCCACCGCCTGCGCGGCAGCATGCGCGAATTGGTTGCAACTGCCGACGACGAAGGTATCGAAGGTGTAACGCGGATTCAATTGGTGGTCTACCGACTCAAAATCGAGCTTGGCTTGCGTGGCTTTGGGATCGCCCTTGTCGGTGGACTTTGGCTCCGTTCCCTCCTCGATGACATAGCGTATTTTGCTTACTTCGGAATGGGTATGGGAAAGGGCTTCGCCGATCAAGTTGCCGTAATGTTCCTGAATCCAATCCTGGAACTCGCGATTGGGAACCTTCACCACTAACTCATCCTGGGTGGAGTGACTGAAGCGCGTGGGGCGAAGCCAGGTCTGGTAGCTCTGGGTATTTACCTTCGTCTTCAAATAACCGAGGATTTCTTGCCATGCGTTCATAGTCGTTTCGAAGGGAAGGCGGTCTGTCGGCCACCCCCGGCAGGACCACACTGAGTTCGGGGCCAAACTCAATTGAAAGCTTGAAAGGACGGGCGTCACAAGGGCGCCTCAAACTACCCTACCCGTTCACGAGTTCTTCCCATTTTAAGAGTTGAGACAGTCCCAAGAGGGCATTGTAACCTGCCGGAAATGACCTGTATCACCTGCCTAATATAGCACGATTTCGGGACAATGCCAAACCCTCCGCAGCCTTGAAAATCGCGGCTGCGACGGGGTGATTCAGCACGAGGGAAGAAAGACAAATAAGCAGTGAAAAGGCGGCAAGAGGCGCGGCGTTGATCCTTCTCGACGCGCGTCAGTTGCTTTCCAGCAAACGGGCGATCTCGTCCCGCTGGGGTGGCCGCAAGGGAGTCGCCCGCCCCTTCTCGACCATGGCCATCTCCTCCTTTTGGGAGCGTATTTCTCCAATGACCGCTGCCGGAATCCCCCGCCGGGAGTAAGCACGCAGCAGGGAGGGAACAGACGCCGGAGCGGCGACAATCAGCAGCGCACCCGAGGCAATAAGGGCCAACGGGTCAAACTTGAGAGCTTGGCTGAAGGCCAGGGTTTCCGGAAACACGGGGATTCTCTCCTTCCAGATCCTCAGCCCCACATGCCCAGCTAGCGCAATCTCTGCCAGCCCGGAAAGCAGGCCCCCCTCGGTAGGGTCGTGCATGGCGTGGACCTTCCCGTATCGCAGGGCCAGGCGCGCGTCGCGAACAACACTGATCCCTGGATCAAGCAGCCATCCCCGTGCCCGTTTTACGACGGCGTGGCCCACCATTTTCCGCAACTCTTCGCCCCTGGCACGCGCCAGGATGGTGGTGCCTTCGATCGCCACTCCCCGCGTCAGGATAATCAGGTCCCCCGGTCGCTGGCTCTCTTTGCGGACCAATTGCGACTTTTCCACCTCTCCCAACATCTGCCCCACAACAATGGGGCGTGGCAATCCCGTGGTGATCTCGGTGTGGCCGCCACACAGGGCAATGTTGAGGCCGCGACAGGTCTTAACAATGTCCCGGAAGATCCGGCGCGCCATCTGGCGCGTGGCGCGGCCATCCGGGAGAAGGAGAGTCGCAAGGAACCAACGGGGCGTGGCGCCCAGCGTGGCAATGTCGTTGGCGTTGATGTTGACGGCATACCAACCGATGCGCTCTTCCGTAAAGGTGATGGGGTCGGTCTTGGCGACCAGATACTTTGCCCCCATGTCGATGACTGCGGCATCCTCCCCGTACCGCGGCCCGATTACCACACGGGAGGATGCCGGTGCGCGGCACTCCCTCAAAAGGCCTTGAAGCAGAGCGGGAGGCAACTTACCGACCTGTAGAAAGGAGCGGGTACGCATCGTGTTGCGAGTATAGCGCCGGTGGACCCGGGTGGCCACCCGCGGCTATGCCCACCGACCGCTTGCCAAGGGTGACCTTAGAGGATATTCTTCTCAAGGTTCCCTTTAATGCATCAGGTATTGGGAGTGATACCAGCGAGGTTGGAATCCACCCGGCTCCCTGGAAAGCCGCTGCGGGAAATTTGCGGCCGGCCCATGATCGCCTGGGTTTACGAGAACGCCCGGCAGGCAGCGTGTCTTGATCATCTGCTGGTGGCGACGGATTCCCCGGAAGTCGAGGCCTATTGCCGAAAGCACGGCATCCCCTCCATGATGACCTCGCGCGATCACAAATCGGGGACGGACCGCCTGGCGGAAGTCATGGCGCATGAACGTGCCTCGATCTACGTCAACATCCAGGGCGACGAACCGATGATCACTTCCGATCACCTTGAATGCCTGCTGCGGCCCTTCGCTGCGGCCCCGGAGACGCAAGTCTCGACCCTCAAGGTCGCCATCGATGCCGAAACGGCGCTGGACCCTAACGTGGTGAAGGTCGTGACCGACCTCACCGGAAGGGCCCTTTATTTCTCCCGTGCCCGCATCCCCTTCGAGCGCGATTCCCAGGGGCAGGCGCAGTATTACAAGCACCAGGGTCTTTATGCCTACCGGGCTATAGCGCTGGAGTTGTTCTGCCGTCTCTCCCCCTCGCCCCTGGAAAAACTGGAGAAGCTCGAGCAATTGCGCTTCCTCGAGAATGGCATTGAAATCGCGGTCGAGGAAACCCCTCACGACACCATTGGAGTCGACACCGAAGAAGACCTCCGCAGGGTAGAAGAGTACTTCCATCGACGGCGGCCCTCGCCGGAAAGGTAGCGTCCGATGCGTATCAAAAAGGCGACCAAGAAGTACGAGGCGTGGCTGGGCAAGAACATTACGGTTGTTTTGGCCGATTTGGCGTTGAAACACGCCCGCATGGCCGAGGACCCGTTCCAGTTTCTGCGCGCCACCTTCTATCGGTGGCTGCAGGTATGGGCGCAAGTTTGTCCGGAATTGGCGCGGGCGCCCCGTGTACTGGCTGTAGGCGACCTGCACGTGGAGAACTTCGGCACCTGGCGCGACCGGGAAGGGAGGCTGGTTTGGGGAGTGAACGACTTTGACGAGGCCTACCCCATGCCCTACACCATCGACCTGGTGCGGTTGGCCGTAAGCGCCCACATGGCGATATCCGCGAACCACCTCGCCATTGCGCATGAAGAAGCGTGCCATGCCATCCTGGCGGGGTATCGGGAGGGATTGGAAGCCGGCGGCAAGCCTTTTGTGCTGGAAGAGGACAACAAGTGGCTGCGCGAAGCAGCGACCGGCGAGTTGCGTGACCCCGTCCATTTCTGGGGGAAGATGAACGCGCTTCCTTCCGTTCGCGGGGAGGTTCCCAAGAGCGCGCGCAAGGCGATGGAAGACCTCCTGCCAACTCCGGGCCTCGTCTACCGCGTCGCGCACCGGGTGGCAGGACTGGGAAGCCTGGGACGGGAACGCTTCGTCGCTCTGGCGGACTGGGAAGGAGGCCGAGTGGCGCGCGAGGCCAAGGCCCTGCTCCCCTCGGCGTGCGTTTGGGCCAAGGATGACAAGGGCTCCAAGAAGATCTTCTACGAGGAGATCATCACCACCGCCGTCCGCAGCGTCGACCCCTACGTCCATCTGCGCGGCCGGTGGATTGTGCGGCGCCTGGCTCCCCAGTGCTCGCGCATTGAGCTGGCGACCGTTCCCAAGAAACGCGAAGAGGCGCGCCTGCTCCACTCCATGGGCTTCGAAACCGCCAATATCCATCTGGGCAGCAAGCAGGCCATCAAAAACGTCCGCCGCGACCTGGCCAAGCACAAGTCGGGCTGGGTTCATACCGCCGCCAAGAAGATGGGGGAGGCGGTGCTCAAGGATTGGGAGGAATGGCGGAAGGGTTAGCCCTGGCAAATTCCTTCGCAACGCGCGCGGTGTTGGCGTGGATGCGAACGGTATCCTCCACGTGGCGAGCGTAACCTCCGGCCAGGGTAACCGCCACGGGAATCTTCTTCGCGCCGGCCTTTTCAAACACCAACCGGTCGCGTTGTTCCAAGCCTGCAACCGAGAGCTTCAATCCGCCCAGTTGATCGTCGCGGTAAGGGTCCGCGCCCGCCACATAGTAGATCAGGTCAGGCTGAAAGTCCGCCAGGGCCTGATCGAGCCCCTTTCCCAATTCGTTGAGATATTCCTCGTCCTCCACGCCGTCGCGCAGGTTGATGTCGAGCGTGCTGGGGGGCTTGGGATAAGGGTAGTTGTTCTCCTGGTGGATGGAGAGGGTGTACACGGTGTGATCACCACCGAAGATGGCGGCGGTGCCGTTGCCCTGGTGGACGTCGCAGTCGACGGTCATGGCGCGCTCGATGGCCTTGTCCTTCTGGAGCCGGCGGATGCCGATGGCAAAATCGTTGAGCACGCAGAAACCCTCGCCGTGGTCGGGGTAGGCGTGGTGGAACCCCCCGCCCACGTTCACCGCGGCGCCGTCCCGGAGCGCCAGTTGCCCCGCCAATATGGACCCGCCGGCGGAAAGCCACACGGCGCGGACCAACTCCGGTGAATATGGGATTTCCAGGCGCAGGATTTCCACGTAGGAGAGCTTTCCCGTCTGCAATTTGCGAATGTACTCGCGGTGATGAACCAGCGCAATATCGTCCGCCGAAGCTGCCCGCGGCTCCACGAAATCCGCCGGGCCGGCAATCTGGTCCCTCAACAACATCTCCTTAATAAGGCGGTATTTAATGGATGGGAAAACGTGGTTCCCCAGGTTCAGGTCGTATTGGTCGGAGTAGACCAGTTTCATAAGACAGTCAATAGTTTATAGTTCATAGTTTATAGTTACAGCAAGCACTTAAGGACGATGGTAGTCGCCCTCAGCGCGCCTTACCATCAACTATGAACTATCGACTTCCTTTACTCCACCGTAACCGACTTGGCCAGGTTGCGCGGTTGATCCACGTCGCAGCCGCGCAGCACGCCTATGTGGTACGCCAGCAATTGCAAGGGCACCACTTCCAAAATGGCGGAGAGCAGCTCGTTGGTGTGGGGTAACACGATAAGGTGGTCAGCCATCTCGCTCACCTCGCGGTCTCCCTCCGTTACCAGCGCCAGGATGGTGGCCCCGCGCGCCTTGGCTTCCTTGATGTTGAAAATGGTGCGCTCGTAGCGGGCGCGCGAGTCATCCGCGCCCCAATCGCAGGTGGCGATTACCACCACGGGCAACCCATCGGCGATCAGGGCGATAGGCCCGTGCTTCAGCTCGCCGGCCGGGCAAGCCTCCGCGTGAATGTAGGAGAACTTCTTCATCTTCAGGGCGCCTTCCAGCGCCACGGGGAAGTGCACGCCGCGGCCGATGTAAAGGAAGTCCGACGAACGGTGGAAGTGCCGCGCCAGGTCTTCGAACTCATCGTCCTTCTGCAGCACGCTTTCAAGCTGCCTCGGCAGGGCCGTGAGCGCCGCCAGGAGCTTCTTGGCCTCGGCCACCGGCAGGCGGTCGCGGATTTGCGCCAGGTAGACGGCGAAGAGGTAGAGCGCCGTAACCTGCGCGCTGAAGGTCTTGGTGGATCCCACCCCTATTTCCGGCCCGGCATGCGTGTAGATGGTGCCATGCGCCTCCCGCGGCACCATGCTGCTCAGCACGTTGCAGATGGCAAGGGTTTTGGATTGCTTGGCCTTCGCCTCGCGCTGGCCGGCAATGGTGTCGGCCGTTTCGCCGGATTGGGTGATCAGCAGGGTCAGCGTCTGGGCATCCACAAGGGGGTCGCGGTAACGGAATTCCGAGGCGTAATGGACTTCCACCGGCACGCGCGCCAGTCGCTCGATCATCACTTTTCCCACCAGGCCCGCGTGGCGGGAGGTGCCGGAGGCGACCATGCGGATTTTCTCGAAGGAACGGAAGTCCTCCTCGCTGATTTCCATTTCATCCAGGAAGACCTGGCCGGATTCGGGAGAGATTCTTCCCAGGGCGGTGTCGCGCACGGCGCGCGGCTGCTCGTAAATCTCCTTCATCGTATAGTGCTTGAACCCGCCCTTCTCGGCCAGGATGGGATCCCAGGTGATGTGCTGCACACGGCGCGTAACGGGACGGCCGTCGAAATCCGATAAGGTCACGCCGTTGGGTGTCAGCACGGCCACGTCGCCGTCGGAAAGGAAGAACAGGTCGCGCGTGTGATAGAGAATGGCGGGGACGTCGCTGGCCACGAAGTACTCGTCCTTGCCCAGACCGATTACCGCCGGGGGCCCGAGGCGCACTGCGACGATCTTGTTCAAATCCTTCGTGGAGATGATGGCCAGGGCGAACACTCCCACAAGCTGGCGCACTGCGGCGCGAACCGCGTCCTCCAGGCTGGGCGCAGGCCGCCCCGCGCCGTTCCCGCTCAGGTGCTTTTCCACCAGGTGAGCGATCACTTCCGTGTCGGTCTCGGTGGTGAACTGGTGTCCTTCCCCCTCGAGTTGTTTCTTGAGTTCCAGGTAGTTTTCAATGATCCCGTTGTGAACCACCCCCACGCTTTGGTGGCAGTCGCGATGCGGATGCGCGTTCTCCTCCGTGGGCGCGCCGTGCGTGGCCCAGCGTGTGTGCCCGATGCCGTATGCGCCGTCCATCGGATCGAGGCGGATCTTCTCTTCCAGGTTGCGCAGCTTGCCGGTGGAGCGGCGGATGTCCAGCTTGCCCTCCTGCATCACCGCCAGGCCGGCAGAGTCGTAGCCCCGGTATTGCAGCCGCTGCAAGCCTTCCAGCAGCACCGGCACTACCCGTTTGCTTCCGATGTAACCGATGATTCCTGACATGGCAATGGTCCCGGCTGGCGATTGGGTCCGGCCCCCTCAGCCCCCACGCCTTGACTGGATTCGAGCATGGATTATAGCAGCACGAAGACGGCGGCGGCGGGATTATGACTGCCGGGGAACTGCGCGCGCGGCTGTACGCCGCTGGCTGGCCCGGACGGTCCCTCACCTGCCCGGCCCAGATATTACATCCGTCAGCGGCGCCTGGCGGCCTTTGGTCATATTCTCGAAAAGGTATAGCCCCGTCTTGCCGCCCACCACGATGTCGAGGTCGCCATCATTGTCGATATCGACCACGCAGACTTGAATTCCCCCGCCGGTGCGTGTGCTGTAGTCGATGGTGTGCCGCCGCCACTGCAAGCCACCGGTGGTCTGGACCCTTTCGTACCAATACACGCCCAGCGGTTCGTTGGCGCCTTTGTCGTGCTCGTGCGCGTAGTAGCGCTTGCCCGTCACCAGCACCGGATTGCCGTTGCCGAGCAGGTCGGCGATCGTCACGGCGTGGGCCTGCGACCAGGCGTTGTCAATGACGTGCTTCAACCAGGTGCGGTTGCCTTGCTCGTCCTTCTTCTGTTCGTACCAGAAGATGCCGTAGTCGTGGCCGAGACTGGTGACGAGGTCCGGCAGGCCGTCGCCGTTCACGTCCATGGTGTAGATGAACCCGGTGGCTCCCAAGTCGAGTTCCGGGTGGCCGCTGTCCGCGCTCAAAAACGGGTGAAAGGTCCATTCACCCTTGCGAGGATCGGGGGGGGCTTCAAACCATCCCTTGGGCGTGATGATGTCGGTGCGGCCGTCGCCATTGACGTCGCCGGCGCCGATGCCGTGGCCGTAACTGTGCGTGCTCACCACGTGCCCAACCCAGTGCGCGTCCTCCCCTTTACCTTCGATTTCGTACCAGGTGAGGGGGAACTTGTTGTCGCCGAATTGCGGCAGGAGTTGTTGCGGCTTTCCGGTGTTCAGGATATCCACCAGAAAGGAGAATTCGACGGGCGAGCGCGTTTCAATGACGTGCTTAACCCACGGGCCGCCGGATTTTCCCGGGTTTTCCCACCAGGCCAGAGGCGTGCTCCAATACGAACTGGTGACCACGTCCGGGTAGCCATCTCCGTTCACGTCGACCGCCAGGTCACCCAAGTCTTCCAAATAACCACCCGTAAAAGGCAGGTCGCGAAAATGGTGTTTGATCCAGCGCGGCCCATCTGGGCCGGGCGTTGTCTGTTCGTACCAGTTCTCGCCCGAGATGATGTCGAGCTTCCCGTCGCGATTGACGTCCGCAACTTCGGCAGCTTCGCTTTGGCCCAAGTCAATGGTGTGCTTGTAGAAGGGGATCTCCTCGGAACCCTGCGCTCTCAAGCGACCGGTGTGCCACAACAGAGAACTCACGAGCGCCAGCGCGCCGATCGCTGCCGCCGCAAGCGACGTGGGGCAGCCGAACGGTCGACATGATTTGCTGTTATCCCATGGCATAGGAGACTCCTCAGCGTGTCACTTTTGGAGCGCGGTAGCAGCAGCTACCGCCTTTGCGCGCGGTATTATCGGCGCGGTATGAATCATGGAGAGAAGGCGGTAGCTGCTGCTACCGCACTCCAAGAGGCTGCGCCCTCCATGAGAAACGCTTTGCCTTCGATCGCAATCTGTGCCGGTTATCGAATCCCCAATCTATGCGCCAGTCGCTTGGCAAATTGCAGTCCCTCGCGGGCCAGGTCGTCGCCCGTCGGCGCCAGGTCGCGCCAGATGGCGGCGGCTGCGGCCAGAGCGGGCTCCGGTTGGGCGAACGATTCAATGGTCAGCCAGCCATCGTAGTCAATTTCCTTGAGCACTTTGAGGATGCCCTTCCAGTCGACGTGTCCGGTTCCGGGGATGCCGCGATCGTTTTCGGAAAGATGAACGTGGCCCAGCTCATTTGCCACCGCGCGCAGGGCTTCGGCCGGATGCCGTTCCTCGATGTTGGAGTGAAAAGTGTCAAAATGGATCTTCACGTTGGGTTCGCCGACGTCGCGTACCAGCCGGGCGGCGTCTTCCAGCGTGTTGAGGAAGTAGGTCTCAAAGCGGTTGAGAGGCTCGAGGCATAGGCACACGTCGCGCTTTTGCGCGCGGACAGCGGCGGCGCGCAAACCCTTGACCGCCCAATTCCACTCTTTCTCCGTGCGGCGGGCGCCGGTCATGACGCCCAGGCCGGCATACAAGGGACCACAGACCAGGCGCGCGCCCAGATCGGCTGTCCGGTCGACGCACTTCTTCAGAAATGCCACCCCTTCCGCGCGCGTAGCCGCATCGGAACTGACCAGGTTGGCATGCCGCGGCAGTACGCAGCACGTGGTCCGCTCCAATTTCAGCCGATCCAGCGTGGCACGGACGGCGGGGATGTCGGCGGGTTCTTCTGTCGAGAGGAAGAGTTCGACCCCGTCGAAGCCCCATTCCTTGATGCGGGCGAGGAGTGGGTCCTGTCTCTCACCCACTTGTGTGGTCCAGACCATGGTGTTGACGCCGAATTTCATGGTGGTTCCTTTCGTGAGCCGACAGCCCACAGCTAACGGCCGACAGTTGATTGTCCACAGTTCATAGTTGATAGCTTGCCGGCGAGCATTGCTTAACGCCAAGTCCAGACTGTCGACTGTTAACTGTCGACTGCTTCTAGATCACATCCCACGGCTTCCGGCGCTCTTCGTTCAGCAGCTTATTGGCGTCGGCGTCGCCGATGAATTGTTCCTTATCCCGATCCCACCGCAATTTCCGCCCGACCCGCAACGAGATGTTGGCGATGATGCAGGCGCTGGTGGTGCGGTGGGTGGTTTCGATGTCGGAGTTGGGCGTTTTTCGCGAGCGCATGCAGTCCAGGAAATTGACCACATGCGGCTGGTGCTGGGCGGTGCTGTCACCCTTCTCGACCGACGTCCGGCCGAAGGTCTCCCACACATCGGTGGTCGGCATGGGAGGCCAGATGGTATAGCCTTCGCGGTTGATAAACAGCGTGCCATCGGTTCCATAGAACTGCGTTCCATAGGGATGCTCGTCGTAGCCCCTTCCCAGGTGGAAGCTGAAGCGAGCCAAGAAACCCGCGGCATTGAGCGGGCAGGACGGGTATTCGTAAACCGCTTCGAATGTGTCCGGGGTCTCATAGATGCCCATGCTGGCGTACCTTGCACCGGAGGCCGCGACGGAAAGCGGGGCGTCCACCTGCATCGCCCAGTGGACCACGTCCATCAGGTGAGGCCCCCAGTTAGTGGTCTCGCCGCCCCCGGTTTCCCAGAAGCCGGTGAATCCCCGGCGGCTGCGATTGTAGTGATGGTAAGGCGCGGGCCCCAACCAGAAATCCCAATCGAATCCGGGCGGAGGATCGCTGTCCGGAGGAGGCGTCTGCTTGCGGTTCTCGCGCGTGAATCCGCCGCCGTGCAGCCAGGCTTCGACAAAGGTGACTTTGCCAATCCGGCCGCCGCGAATCATCTCCACCACTTTCTGGTAATGCTCGCCGGAGCGTTGCTGTGTGCCGCAGGTTACCACCCGGTTATACTTGTTGGCCGCCTCCACCATCTTGCGGCCCTCGTAGACCGTGTGCGAAATGGGCTTCTCCACGTACACATCCTTACCCGCCTCGCACGCCATGATCATGGGAATGCCGTGCCAGTGCTCGGGGGTGGCCACGATGACGGCGTCAATATCCTTGCGCTCCAGGATGCGCCGAAAGTCGGCGTAACCGACCGTCTTGGCCGGCGGCGTGCCGCTGGAATCGAGCGTCTGGGCAAGGGGCAGCGAGAAGACGTCCGCGGCGGCAACGCCATCCGCTTGGCCGGTCCGCAGCATGGAACTGAAATCAAAACGGCCCTGGTTGCCGGCGCCGATCAGGCCAACGCCGATGCGGTCATTGGCGCCGATAACGTTCCGAACGGGCGGGCCCGCCGAAAGAGCGAGGCTGGTCACACCCAGCGTGGTGGATTTGTGAAAGTCCCGGCGTGTCATCTTGGATAGGTCCATAGGTAACCTCCCACTGAACTCCGAAAGTGGTGTGAATCCTAACACGGTCAGGGCCTCTTGCACCACGGGTGGGATCGGCTCATCCACCTGTGGAGAGACCCTCCGTTTCGCACCTTCCCGGGCGAAGTTGGAAGCGCCTGGCGGGCGATGCCTCGAACCCCGTCGTACCATTGCATTGAAACGCCGCCAGAGGTATGTTCCCGCTTTGCATCGATGGAAACTCCGATTGGCGTGTTGGAGGGCAGCCCTTATGCACGATGGATTTTTATCTCTTGTGGCCCCGCTCATTGGATGGGGGATTACTGCTGGTTTTCTTTTCCTCCTGGCATTACCTCTTCTGATCGGCCTCCTGATGGGGTTCAAGGTACTCCGGTATCGCGAATGGCTGGCGATACTGGCCGTTGTCTGGAGCATGGCCATATTGGTGCAAAGCGCAAATTACATTTACAACCTGGTTAATTGGTCTTCGAGCCGGTTTTCGCCAGGGATGAACATCGCGGTGTGCATTCTTATCTTTGGTACACCTCTTTACCTATACATCCTGATTCTCACTAATTCCAGACGACGAGTCCTGTGGGCCTCGGCAATACTGGTTCTGACGATGCTGTCGCTGGCTGGGATGCGGAAGGAGTACGCCGAAAGAAAGGCGCGCGATGCGGAGGCCTATAGTCTGGGAATGAAACCATTGAGCCCCGGGACGGGAACCCCCTTTGTGCATTGGGGGCGCCACTATCACGGCACACAGGAGACAGTTCTCCTTCAGGGACACATACCGGAAGCGACGCCGGTGGTGCTCCTCACCGATCCCTTTGCGCGCCCCTTCGAGGCGCAATTCTGCAATGGTGTGGCATCAACCTATCACCCCCCGGCAAAGGATCCGGCGGAATTAGGGAATGTGACGGAAGTCGGGAGCATGAAAGGCTGTCAACAACGATGGGTGCAGGGTGTGGCGGTACTGGAGCGGCCCGTCACGACCTACAAGGTGGTCCCATTCCAACCGGTTACGGGAGCGGCGGACCGGCGAATCTTGTCCCACCCCATGGTAATCAGGGGATTCGAGCGATTCGGCTATGATCCGGCTAACTTCGATGTGGGCAAGGCCAAGCTAAGCCAGGCCGTCGGCGTGGGGCAGACCAGGCTTCTCATCACGGCTCTCCAGCCGATCCGGACTCCCCCCAACGCCTTTCCCTGCGCGGATCCCGCTCTTCTCATCAGCCTTCACGACCCCGGCAATGTGAAGGCGGTCCTGCCTTATTGCGCCCTCGGTTGGAACCTTTTTCAACTGGACGGCGACATCTACTTTGCCGCCACAACCCAGCAACCCACCCCGCCCGGCGAGGAGATCATGAACCCGGAGCTAACCACCTGGTTGCTGCGCGTCGAGGGGACCGAGTTGAAACAACTGTGGCCGGCGCCTTGAGCAAAGCATCGCACCAACGCGCAGTGCAATACCACTTCTTTGGCAACCTTCCAAGTCACGGCCCACTCCTGATATGCTCGGAGTCCATTTCAAAACTCAGGAGGCGCGCGAATGTTAGTAGAGGAACAAATTTCAGCCCGCCAGCAGCGAGCGCAATCGGCAATCGAAAGCATCCTGACCCAACCCCATGGTCAAGCTTACGGGGACTACGAGGTGAAGTCCGCCAGCGGCAGAAAATACCGTGTGGCCATGCGCGGTCCAAGCCTCTTCGAGAATTTCTGCTCCTGCCCGGATTTTGCGGTGAACACCCTGGGCACGTGCAAGCACATCGAAGCCCTACTGGTCCGTCTGCGGAAACGGTTCGGCCGCACCTTGCAACGGCAGCACTACCGGCGTACGAGGGCTTCGCTCTCGCTCCACTATGGTGAAACCCTGAATGTGCGCCTGCGATTGCCCGCGCCGTGCTCGCCGAGCTTGCGCGATCTTGCCATCCGTTACTTCGACTCCACAGGGTTGTTGCGGCCGGAATATTTACACCGCTTCGAGGAGGTTCTCGAGAAGCTCCGCGCCGATGAGGAATCCACCGTGGTTTACAGCGACGTGCTGGACTTCATTGACCGGGAAAACGAGTTGGTATCCGGACTGGAGGAGGAACGCCGAGGGTTGGCACAATTAGAAAAAGCCGGGCGGCCGCTCCAGGGATTGCTGAAAGTGCCTCTTCTTCCTTATCAGGTCAGGGGCGCTCTCTTCGCCGCATGGCGCGGGCGAGTAGTTCTGGCCGACGACATGGGACTCGGCAAGACCGTCCAGGCGATCGCCGCGGCGGAGTTGCTCCGGCGCCGGCGCGGCATCGAGCGGGTATTGGTGGTCGCACCTGCTTCCGTCAAGTACCAGTGGAAGACGGAAATCGAAAAGTTCTGCGACCTTCCCGCGCAGGTCATCGATGGGTCCATGCCTCGCCGCAAGAAACTCTACGCCCGGCCGGCTTTCTTCAACCTCACGAGCTACGAGTTGGTCCTGAAAGACCTTGCGGACATGCACAGCCTGCGCCCCGACCTGATCATTCTCGATGAGGCGCAGCGCATCCGCAACTGGGCGACGGCCACCGCCCGGACCATCAAGCAACTCAAAAGCCGCTATGCTTTCGTGCTGACCGGGACGCCGCTGGAGAACAAGTTGGAAGAACTTTTCTCGGTGGTGGAATTCGTCGATGGCCGCCGTCTGGGACCCGCATTTCGCTTTCTCAAAGAGCACCGCATGGAGGACGATCATGGAAAGCTGCTGGGTTACCGTGGCTTGAACCAGATCCATCGCCAACTCGAGCCGATATTGCTGCGGCGCACTCGCCAGGAAGTGCTCCCAGAACTGCCGCAACGGACCGACCAAATCTTCCGCGTTCGCATGACGGAGGAGCAGGCAGGTCCGTACTGGGAGCAGAGCGACATCCTCGCGCGCCTCATGCACAAGTGGCAACGCCAGGGCTGGCTCTCTGAGATCGACCTGCGCCGCATCACCTGTTGTATCCAGAACATGCGCATGCTTTGCAACTCCACATTTCTATTTGATAAAGAGACGCACTTTTCCCCCAAGCTGGAGGAGTTCCGCGAGATCATCCGCGAATTGGCCTTGGAAGAAAGGCGCAAGGTGGTCGTCTTCAGTGAGTATGAGCGAATGACTTACCTGGCCAGTCAGGAGTTGACCAAGCTTAAAATCCCGTGGGTTTCACTGCACGGTGGAGTCCCCGCCCGTAAGCGCGGCGACTTGATTGCCCGCTTTCGCAACGATGCGCACTGCCGGGTGTTCCTCTCCACCGACGCGGGGGGAGTGGGATTGAACCTGCAAGCGGCTTCGGCGGTGGTGAACTTTGAACCACCTTGGAATCCCGCGCGACTGGAGCAACGCATCGGAAGAGTGCATCGGCTCGGACAGACCCAACCCGTTCAGGTGATCCACCTGCTTACCGAAGAGAGCATTGAGGAACGCGTGTGGGAAACCCTGCAATTGAAGAAGGCATTATTCAAGGGGCTCTTTGACTCCGCCGCCGACGAGGTCAGCTTTGCCAAGCTCGGGCGTAAGAGCATGATGCAGGTCATCAAAGAGGTCTTCTGCGATCAACCGGGAAAGCCCAAGCCGGTCCTCTCTCCCGAAGCTCCGGTGCCGACTCCCATAGGGGAAACGGACTTGGCGCAACAGCCAGCATCAGGGGATGTCCCGGTGAGTTCATCGCCCAGCCTTCCACAAACGGGAGCCGCCACATCGACGCCGGCGGCTGATCGCTCAGCCTCACTGCCGGGCCAGCGTCCTCCTGCTCCTGATTTGGGCCAGGCCGCCGCCCGGCTCCTGGAAGCGGGCTTGCATTTCCTTGAGTCAATCGCGCCGCCGAGTGCAGAACCTACAAAAACCATGGACCGCTTCGAACCCTTGGAACGCGCCGTCGCAGCACTCTGTCGTACTGACCCGCAGACCCAACGCCCCGTGCTCGCGATCCCCCTGCCGGAATCTTTCAGCGCGGGCCGTTTAGCCGGAGCCCTCAGCGGGCTGCTTGGCAGAATCGCTGGGTCTGCATAAAGATCATCAAGGCCTCACGCGGCCCCCCAACTCCCCCCCAAAAAACTTCGGGGGTGCATCGCTGCACCCCCGAGCGTTCCTTTCAATTTTCCTGAAGAGGCTTACCTCTTCTTCTTGGCTTTCTTCTTCGCTGCCATTCTATTCTCCTCCGAGCATTTGAGATTTTCGCGCCAGCATGGCTGGCGGAGCGCGTATTCAATCATCATGTTTAGAGTAACCGAATTATCTTGTCAAGAGGAAAGTGATCGTTAGCGATGAAAAAAGTGAAGCACCGGGAAAAATTTGGAAGGGCTTCGCAAGGTCGCGGAGTACGTTCACTCTCCTTTGCCACCCGTGAAACTGGGTGAACACCGCATGAACAGTGGGCAACGGCGACCTTTCCTCACTCTTCACTTCACTTTCGGGATAAACTGGAGAGTGCGGAGAACAAGGGAATTGCCGCCGTGTTGGAAATGGGAATCCGGATCCGGTACAAAGTCCATGGATCGCAGAATGAACGGAGGGGATGCGAGGCGGGCAAGGACAACCTTCGAATCCCCCATATCATCCATCTATCACTTGGAAAATATGCGAAACATCATCTGGTCACTCTTTGCTGTAGCCCTGGCGGCATCGCTTATCTCGGCTCAAGAGAAGCAGGAAATCCCCTCGTCCGGAACCACCCTGAAAGCCACCACCGCGGTGGTGAGCGTTTATGCCGTGGTCCGGCAGAAGAACGGACGGTTGATTCCCGACCTGAACAAGGAGGACTTCCAGCTGGAGGAGGACCATCAAGCGCAGGAAATCCGCTATTTTTCGCGGGAAGCCGACACCCCGCTGACCTTGGGTATCCTGGTGGACACCAGCCCCAGCCAGGAGCGCGTGCTGGAAGTGGAACGCCGGGAGGCGGAGGCCTTCCTGCGGGATGTCCTGCGTCCCAAAGACCTCACTTTTGTTCTACACTTTGACGTGGATGTGGAGCTCCTGCAAGACTTCACTTCCGACATCCATCGCCTCGACAAGGCCATCGAGGAAACCGAAATCAACGGAGGAGGCGCTCGCCCCACCCCGGGAACCTTTCCTACCGGCGATTCGGGCGGAGCGACGCATCTTTACGATGCCGTCTACCTTTCGGCGCGGGAGTTGCTTAAGAACGAGGTGGGACGCAAGGTGCTCATCCTGCTGACGGATGGCGAGGACCAGGGAAGCAAAGTGAGACTCGATGCGGCGCTGGAGGCGGCGCAGAAAGCGGACGTTATCATCTATTCCATCGATATCAGCGACCGGGCCTTCTACTACCGGCACGGGATGGGATATGGCGGTGAGTCGGTGCTGCATAAGCTTTCCGACGACACCGGCGGCCGCGTGATCCAGGCGAACAACGCCAAGGACACCACAGAGGCTTTCCAGCAGATTGCCAACGAACTCCGCACCCAGTATTTACTAGGGTATACGCCTACCAACAACAAACTCGACGGGACCTACCGGAAGATCGAAGTGAAAGTCCGAACGGGAAACGTAAAGGTGAACGCCCGGCGTGGATACTACGCGCCCACGGGTTAGCGGGCTGCCGGCAGCGGGCAGCTGACAACCAACAGCCCAAAGCCGACAGCTAACAGTCAGCAGCGGATGGCCACAACCAGTTGCGAGCCGTCTTATAAGTACGCCTCGCGCCTACCCGTACCTTGCGTACGCACTTCGGCCTGTCGACTGTGAGCTGTCGGCGGTCAGCTACTGCGACGGCGCAAAGTAACCTGACTTGGCGCGAACGTGCAGCGTTTTGTCCACGGGTAAAATCGCAATCTTCCGGAAGGTGCCATCGCGGGCGGCATTCGAGGAGGTATAGCTAAGCAGGAACTGCGTGCGCAGGTCGCGGCCGATGGCCCGAAAATCCTCCGCCAGGTCGCTGGCTTCGAAGGGGAAGTAGGCCTTCCCGCCGGTTTCGTTCGCCAGCCGCTTGAGCACGTTATCGCCGCGATGTTCGGTGCTGCTACGGTTGGTGCTGATGGCGAAGATCGTCACCTCCGCCCTTTGCGCCATAGCTAGTGCTTCTTCGCGCGTGTGCTCGCTGCGGTTATCCTCGCCGTCGCTGATGACGATTATCATGCGGCGAAGGTACGGCTCGGGAGGCGGGAAAAAAAGCAGCTTGTCCCGGCAGGAAATGTAAATGGCGTCAAAGAGACTGGTCACACCCCCCGCCTGGAGGCTGTTAATGGCGGCCGCGAGCTTCTCCACGTTGTCGGTGTATTCCTGAATCATTTGCGGTTCCACGTCGAAGCCCACCACAAAGGCCTGGTCCTTGCCCCGCCGGATCGTGTCCGAGAGGAAATCAATGGCCGCTTGCTGCTCAAAGTGAAGGCGGTCGCGAATGCTGTTGCTGGTATCAATGAGGAGCCCGATGCGGAGCGCCAAGTCCGTCTCCCGGCTGAAATACTGGATCGTCTGTGGCCGGTCATCCTCAAAGAGATTGAAATCGTCCTTGGTCATCATGATGACCAGGCGGTTTTTCTTATCCGTCACGGTCAAAGGCACGTTGACCAGGTAAACAGGAACGCGGATGACCTTTTGCTCGGTCGGGGTTTGGACGGGGACCTGCGCGGCGTCAGGTTTGGCCTCCTGGGCGGAAAGCCACTGCGCCATTAACCAAACGGCAAGTATGATGGCAGCGATTCTCTTAATCATTAAAAAACTCCGTTAAGACCAGAGTCATTATAGGAAGCACCCCTCCGAGCCGTCAACGTGCATCCCGGGGATGTGGCGCCGGGCGGGAACCCGTGCCGTCCTCCCGGACGGCGTCGCACTCGAAATGTCCTGCAGCACCACGCGCGGCATTTAGTTGGAAGCCGGTTCGCGTGTCTCCGGTTGCTCCTCCCTGGCTTGGGGCACAGCCCGCCGGCGCGCCAGGCGGCGCGGGGGAACCTCCCGCCAGGTGACTTCGCCGCGCTCGAACTTATAATCAACACAGGTTGCCCCCTCCAGACCTTGTCGGGCGAGGGCTTCGATGTCCAGCCGGGCTTCCGCCTTGTCCAGTTCCTGCGGGCGGGCGAAGATCGCCGGCGCGCGCGGCATAAAACGCGGGCAGCAATCTTCAAACGGTTCGCAGGAAATCTTGTAAGTCCCGATCTGCCGCGCCAGGCGGAGGATCTCCGCTTTGTCATCCCCGGCCAGGGGTCGATAGACGGGCAGATCAATGCCCTGATCAATTGCCATCATATTATGCAGGGTCTGGGATGCCACCTGGGAAACGCTGTCGCCCGTGACCAGACCCAGGGCACGCTCCGCATGCGCGATTTCCCGCGCGATGCGCACCATCATGCGGCGATAGAGCAATACCCGGTAGCTCTCGTGCGCGCCCGCCACAATCTGCCGCTGGATGGCGTCAAAGGGGATCCGGTAAAGCCGCGAGGTGAATTGATAGGGCGTCAGCGTGCGCACCAGTTCCTCTGCTACCCCCGCGGAGGAGTTGCTCGCGGGCGAGGCGCTGCCGAAGAAATGCGCAAAGGTAATGTGGCAGCCTCGCCGCATCATCTTGTACGCTGCCACCGACGAATCGAACCCCCCGGAAAGCAGCGCCACCAATCGCCCGCTGGTGACGGCGGGAAGGCCGCCCGGGCCCTCGACGCGCCGCGCGTAGATCAGGGCTTTTCCGGGCACGATCTCCACCTGGCAGGTCACCTCGGGCTCCGTCAGCTTGACACGCACGCTGGCATCGCGCGTGCGAAGGTGCTCCAGCACCCGGCGTCCCAACTCGCGCTCCAATTCCATGGAATTCAGCGGATAAGCCGAGTCGGCGCACTTGACGCGCACCGCGAAGTTACGGGGATTGGCCTCCGCCATCATCTCGCACGCCTCCGGGGCCAAGGATTCAAGCGGGCTGGGAACTTCACGCGCCGGGGCAATGTAGGCGAGGCCGAATACCCGGCGCAGGCGTTCAATTAATCGGGGAAGAGCCGTTTCATCGCCCGGCGTGAGAATCAGGCGCTCAGAGATACCGGCCAGCGATGCCACCGGCAGGTCCGCCACGCTTTGGCGTATGGCATCGCGCAGGCGGCTGAGAAAGTACTTCTTGTTCCCGCCTTTCAGCCAGATTTCATGGTAGTGGAGAATCAAAACCTGCTTCATGTGACGGCTTCTCGATCCGAGGCGGCGAAGATAGGCAGAGCCTGCGGGCAATATCAGCGGAGATTAGGATATCGGTTTTCAGGTCCCCCCGCAAGCAAGGACCCGCCGGCGAGAAGGGGATCGGATGGGTTTCACGGGAGAGCCCTGCCTCATCCCCTCGCGCCGCGCTTAAGCGTCAGCGCGCCGCCCGCGCGGCCTTCCAGAATGCTTACGGGAGCTTTCTCCGGCGTCACGAGCGAGTGCCTGGCAACGATGAAGGTCTGCTCAAGGGCGAACTGGCCGGAGAGCACGGCGTG
>DATJVT010000061.1:0-12410 GCA_035501695.1 Terriglobia bacterium
GTCAGGAAGATGAGATCGCGCGCGCGTTCGAAGAGGTCATCAGTAGTCAGTAATCAGTTGTCAGTGAACAAGCTTAGGGTCGATTGCCGATGGAAGTTCAAGGGAAAGGTTTGAACCCTCAATCACAAATCACCAATCACGAATCCCCAATGATGAAAGCCCTCTATTTCGACGGTAAGCTGACTTTGCGCGAAGTGCCCGTACCAAATCGAGCTCCGGGCGAGGCGCTGATCAAGATCATGCTGGCCGGGATCTGCGGCACCGACAGGGAAATCCTGAAGGGGTATTCGGACTTTCGCGGCATTCCCGGGCATGAATTCGTCGGGAGGGTAGTGGAGTGCGACGACCCGCGGTGGGTCGGCCGCCGGGTGGTGGGGGAAATCAATCTGTCCTGTGGCCATTGCTCCTGGTGCGACAAGGGTCTGGGCCGGCATTGCCCCCAACGGGCCGTCCTGGGAATCGTCAATCACCCCGGCGTATTCGCGGAATATGTGACACTCCCAGACGCGAATCTGCACGAAGTCCCTCATGAGGTCACAGACCGGGAGGCCACATTCACCGAACCCCTGGCGGCGGCGTGTGAAATCCTGGAGCAGTTGCCCCTTAACTCCGGGACGCGCGTGGCCATCATTGGCGACGGGCGCTTGGGGTTGCTGATATCCCAGGTGCTGAAGCAGGCTGCGGCGGAGGTTACCCTGGTCGGCCGGCATAGCTGGAAACTGGATCTGGCTCGCGCCTGGGGCGTCAAGGTTTTGACCGAAGTTTCGGAGGAACTCACCCCCGCCAGCTTTCCCGTGGTTGTGGACGCAACGGGGTCGCCGCTCGGATTCCGGGAGGCATTGCGTCTGGTCGAGCCCTGCGGAACCGTGGTGATGAAGTCCACCTTTCACGGCGCTGCCCAGTTTGATGCCACTAAGCTGGTGGTGGATGAGATCACTTTGCTCGGTTCGCGCTGCGGGGTGTTTGCGCCCGCTCTTAAATTGCTTCAGCAGGGACAAGTGAATATTCAACCCCTGATTACCCGAATTTTCCCCCTGGAACAAGGGCTGGAAGCCTTCGAACTTCTGGACCGGACGTCAGTTCTAAAAGTATTGTTGGAGATGCCTGAAGACAGTTAGCCGTGGCCGCACCCGCAGGCCGGACCCAAAGTAATGCGGGGCCGGCTCATGTTCGGCCTTAAATGAGGGTAAACCGCATGCCCAGTCTGCCAGGCCAGAATTCCGTCCTTTGCCGAATTCTGACCGCAGTACTCATTATGGTGACGCTTGGCCTTAGCGTGGCGTCCGGGAAGAAACACACTCCCCCGGCTCCCGCCGGCTTGCCCGCGCAGATTAATGCCCTGGCGAAGCAACTTCCCGGCGTGATGCTGGAGGACGCGGGACCTATCATCGGACAGATCCAAAAGTTGGTGGTGGATCATATGGCCGAGTGGATGGCCAATCGGGCACCTACCGACGTGGAAGTGCGCCGCGAATTGGAAAGCGTTTTCTCGCTCCTCCATTATCCCGAGGTGGCGACACCCGCAGCCTTTGCGTTCCCCTGGAAGGGCAAGATGGTGATCGGCGCGGGGTACACCCTGGGGTGGACGGACTTTGATCGCCAGAATGTTGTAGCTATTTTTACCAGCAGCGGGGGCAAGAGCCATCTGGTGACAGTGACGAATTTCATCCCCCGCACGGACCTCCACTATGAGGGACTTCCTCAACTTGCCTGGGATGACTTCCGGTTCTTCATATGGGGCGACCGGTTGGGGAAGAGTCAGTTGCGGCTCTCGGTGGTTCTGTACAGCTTTGACGGGCACACCCTCAAGAGCCTGTGGGAGAGCCGGGACATGTATGATGGTGAAATGAACGTCATGAAGGATAAGGTCACCATTGCGTACCTGAAAGAGGATGAGTACATCCACGCGGTGCAAAGGAAAGACAAGCCACCGCGCTACCTGGCGACGTATCAACTCACGGCCGCGGGCATTCAACTCCTGGAAGTACACGAAATCCCTTTCTGAGGCCGCACGGCCTGCAAGTTCGCTATGACCATCGCTTGCCACGCGCCTTTCAACGCCTTATACTCTCGCTACAATTTTGTGGTCTTAAGGAGGATGTATGGGTCTAATATCACGGCGTGACGCAGGTAAGCTTCTGGTGGCGGGATGCGCGGGAGCACTCATCCCGACAGCCAGGCTTCGCAGTGCGACGATGATCAACTCCGTTATTCGCGGCGTGCAGATCGGTGCGCAGAGCTACTCCTTTCGAGATCTTCCCCTGGATGGCATCATCAAGGCATTCGTGACGGTGGGGCTGGGAGAGTGCGAGCTTTCCAGTGGCGGTGAGCCCCCCAACAACCTGAGGGGTCCGGCTGCCGCCAAATGGTTGATGGAGACTCCCCTCGATTATTTCAAAGGGATCCAGAAAAAGTTCAACGATGCAGGTGTTTCCATTTACGCTTACACCTATGCCTTCCGCAAGGGGCTAAGTGACGAGCAGGTGGAGCGGGGCTTCCAGATCGCGCAGGCAATGGGTGTAAAGTACATCACCTCTTCGGGGAATGTCAGCATGGCGCCGGTGGTTGATAAGTATGCCCAGAAATACAAGATCAT
Source organism: Terriglobia bacterium (assembly GCA_035501695.1). Lineage (GTDB taxonomy): Bacteria > Acidobacteriota > Terriglobia > UBA7540 > UBA7540 > Bog-366. The sequence continues at coordinate 2,597 of DATJVT010000061.1, forward strand.
GGTAGGTTTTCATGGTCACGACAACACGGCTAATCCCGATGAGTTCTCCACCCCCGATACCTTCTCGCGGGCGATGAAAGGCGCTTCCGAATACATCGGCATCAACCTGGACATTGGCCATTTCACTGCCGCAGGCGGGGATGCGGTCGCCTATATCACCGAGCACCATGACAAGATCGTCACACTGCATCTCAAGGATCGTAAAAAGAACCACGGTGCCAACCTGCCCTTCGGCGAGGGTGACACGCCCATCATTCCCGTGCTGCACTTGCTGCGCGACAAGGGCTGGAAGATTCCCGCTAATATCGAGTACGAATACGGCAAGCCCGGCATGGATTCGGTTGCCGAAGTCAAGAAGTGCTACGAGTACTGTAAGAAAGCGCTGGAGAGCTAGAACTGACTTCCTCCCGGCGCGGCGCGTGCCGGGTCGGAAGCACATGCTTCCAAAACATTAGTAACGTCGCACCGTAGGTCAGTTCGCTGCCGTAGCGCTGGTGAGTTCGAAAAAGTGGTGCCCCATGATGGCCAGCGTGATGGCCTTGCTGAAGTGGTGGCGGTGTTGCCGCAGCGACTGGCCGAGGAACTTCCAGTACTCCCCGCGGTAGCTGCTGAGCAGTCCCTGCCGCCACAGCGAGCGGCCCAGTGCCATCAGGTCGGAAAAAACCAGGGGCGAGCGCGACCCCTTGCCCAAGTGCGAGAGGAAGGTCGAAGCGCGCTGGAAGTATTCGCGGGGCTCGTAGATGGTCTGGAGAATCCTGCGGTAGCCATCCAATAAGACCTGCGTATCCATTCGCGGGATGAAGTTCAGGTCCGCCAGCGTATTGTTCCCCAAACTGGCCTTCAGAAGGCGGCCCTCCGCTTTTAACCGCCGCCCCAACTGGGTGTTGGGCAGGGCGTTGAGCAGTCCGACCATAGAGAGCGGGATGGCCGCCTGCCGGATGAACTCGATCTGCCGGTCGAACACGTCGGGCGGGTCGTTATCAAATCCCACGATGAACCCTGCCATAACTTCCATGCCGTAAGCCTGAATCAGCCGCACACTTTCCAGCAGGTCCTTGCGGAGATTCTGGAACTTGGTGGTTTCCTTCAGGCTTTCCGCCACCGGAGTTTCGATACCCAGGAAGACGCGCGTAAAGTGGGCTTCCCGCATCAATTCCAGCATTTCTTCGTCTTCCGCCAGGTTCAGGGAGGCCTCGGTGTAAAGCGTGAAGGGGAATTTGTGGTCCCGCATCCATCCCACCAGGCGGGGCAAGAGGGCCTTCACACTCTTCTTGTTGCCGATAAAATTGTCGTCCACCATGAAGACCGAGCCACGCCAGCCAAGACGGTGAAGTTGGTCGAGTTCCGCACACACCTGGTCAGGAGTCTTGGTGCGGGGGCGGCGCCCGTAGATCTCGATAATGTCGCAGAACTCGCAGGTAAAAGGACAGCCGCGCGAGAATTGAAGCGACATGGAACTGTACCGACGCAACGGCGCCAAATGCAGGTCGGGCAGGGGGACGCGCGTGACGTCCACCACCTGGGGGTTGCTATAGTGAGGTTTGGCGGCGGCACGCTCGAGGTCCTCGGCGACTTGGGCTATCATTTCCTCGGCTTCGCCTTCCACGATGTGGTCGGCCTGGAGAATCACTGGATCATGCGAACTGGTGATGGGGCCGCCCAGGACGATCCGTTTACCACTCTTCCTGGCGCGCGCCATCTGGTCCTTCAGCGATGGGCCCTGCACGATCATGGCGCTGAAGAACACGACGTCGGCCCAATCCAAATCGGAATCTTTTAAGTGTTGGACATTCAAGTCCACCAGCCGTTTCTGCCAATGCCCGGGCAGCATGGCGGAAATGGTGAGAAGTCCCAGGGGTGGAAATGCCGAACGCTTGCCCTGAAAGGGCAGCGCGTGCTTGAAGCTCCAGAATGTGTCGGGGAATTCCGGGTAGACCAGCAGCACCTTCATACTAAACCCTCCCTGGTGAGCGCCATCGAAACGCTTTGCCGAAGTGCGGCGTGGTGGGGGCTCCGGCAGGTTCCGATGGCAGAACTTTGAGTCTAAAGCGAAGCCTTGTTCTTACCCTTGCCCATGGCTCTTGCACACCTCGCCAGGCGGCCAAGTGACACTATAGGAGGGCTGCTGCCTTAGTAAACGCAAACAGTCTGGACGTCGAAAACCCCACGGTGCAGGTTCCGCTACTCGACCCACAGTGTAACACCATTAGGAATGCCACTCCAGCAAAAAGCAAGAATTCCTTCCAATCCTTGCTTCTGCGCTTTGGCTTCTTGACCCCTCCGCCCCCCCCCACTAGAATGCTGGAATACCCCCCGTGGAGACGGCGGTAGGGTGGGGGCATTGCACAGACCGGCGGCACATTACAGAACAACCATGATCTCACAGAAACCTCTCAGTCCTTTCATTATCGGAATTGGAGGTGGGACCGGTTCCGGAAAATCGACCCTCGCACACCGCCTCGCTCATCAATATGCGGACCTGGGCGCCGCTGTCGTAGACCAGGATTCCTACTATCGCGATCAATCCCATCTTCACTTCGAGCAGCGGATCCTGACCAATTACGACGAGCCCGCCGCCCTGGATTACGAGCTCCTGCAGAAACACTTCGAACAGCTCCTGGCGGGCAGGCCCATCGCCAAGCCGCGCTATTGCTTTGTCACCCACACGCGAACGGCAGAGACCGCTGAGATTCTTCCTGCTCCCTTGATCATTTTCGAAGGGCTTCTGGCCTTGTGGGACGAGCGCCTGCGGGCAATGATGGACCTGAAAATCTTCGTGGAGGCCGAGGCGGACGTCCGCCTGATGCGCCGCCTGGTCAGGGATGTTCACGAGCGCGGCCGGACGCTCGATTCCACCGTGACGCAATATCGGGATTCCATTCGCCCCATGCATCGACGCTACGTCGAGCCCACCAAAGCCTACGCTGATCTGGTCGTGGACACGACGGAGTTGACCCTGGAAGGATGGATCGCGTCTGTGGACAGGCTCTTTATCAAACTGCGCGAGACTTTCGGCCAAAGCCAGGTGCCCTCGATGTGAGCCGCATTCTGGCCAACGCTGCCGTACGCGGCAAAGACCAAGAAGAAGGAATCGTGAAAAGCGGGGCCTTGGCGCGGAGCCGGGCGGCCAGGGCGCAATGCGGGACCAGCACACTCCGAGGGTGGACAGCCTTGAGCACCTATTGGCCCCGCAAATTGGTCCGGGAGGTAACCCATGTTTGCATTTCGCGGTGTGGATTATCTGGAGATCGACTCGCTCCTCAATGATGATGAGAAACTGGTACGCCAGATGGTGCGTGAGTTCGTGGAAAAGGAGATCATTCCTCATATCGAGGAGTGGAACCGCGAGGGGAAGTTCCCGCTGCATCTGGTTCCGCTCATGGCGGAGCTGGGGTTTTATGGCGCCAACCTCGAGGGCTACGGCTGCGCCGGCATGTCCAACGTGCAATACGGCCTGATTATGCAGGAACTCGAGCGCGGTGACAGCGGCCTGCGCAGTTTCGTGAGCGTGCAGGGTGCGCTGGTGATGTACCCCATCCATGCCTATGGGTCCGACGAACAGAAAGAGCGCTGGCTGCCCGCCCTGCAGCAAGGTAAGGCCATCGGCTGTTTTGGATTGACCGAGCCGGATTTTGGCTCCAACCCCGCCGGCATGCGAACCCGCGGCGTAAAGGACGGCCCGGACTACATTCTGAACGGAGAGAAGGCCTGGATCACTTCCGGGACCATCGCCGATGTCGCCCTGGTGTGGGCGCGAACCGACGAAGGCATTCGTGGATTCCTGGTGGAAAAGGGCACCCCGGGCTTCATGGCCAAGGACATCAAGGGCAAGTGGTCGCTGCGCGCGTCCGTGACCTCGACGCTGGCGTTGCAGGACGTGCGCGTATCGGCACGCAACATGCTGCCCAAGGCACAAGGATTGAAGGCGCCCTTGAGCTGCCTTACCCAGGCGCGCTATGGCATCGGCTGGGGAGCCATCGGCGCGGCCATGGCCTGTTACAACGAGGCGCTGGAATATGCCAGGGCGCGCAAGCAATTTGACGACAAGCCCATCGCCACCCACCAACTAGTGCAGGCGAAGTTCGCCGATATGATTACGGAAATTACCAAGGCGCAGTTGTTGGCCATCCAGGTGGGCAGGTTAAAGGATCGGGGCCGCGCCGATTTTGCCCACGTCTCCATGCTGAAACGCAACAACGTGAAGATGGCACTCGATACCGCCCGCGGCGCCCGCGATATCCTGGGCGCCAACGGCGTCGCCGACGAATACCCCATCTTCCGCCACCTGTGCAACCTGGAATCGGTCTCTACCTACGAGGGCACCCACAATATCCACACCCTCATCATCGGCGAGCGCGTGACGGGGATGCCGGCGTATAAGTAGTGCAATTCATCCATTCAGCCGGTTGATGCCGTCGAAGCCGGCGTTCTTATAGCATTCCGCCAGCGTGGGATAATTGAATACGGTGTTCACGAAGTAGTCGATTTTGCCGCCCAGGCTCATCACGGCCTGCCCGATGTGGATCAGTTCGCTGGCGGTTTCACCGATGATATGTACTCCGAGCAACTCTTGTGTCTCACGGTGGAAGAGAATTTTCAGCATTCCAATGTTGTCACCGATGATCTGCCCGCGCGCGATTTCGCGATAGTTGGCCTTCCCGATCTCATACGGAACATTGGCTTCCGTCAGTTCTTCCTCGTTCTTTCCCACGTACGAGATTTCCGGAATGGTGTAAATGCCATAGGGGAAGAGCGCCGGAGTGCTCTTGGCTTCCATCCCGAAGGCGTGGCAGGCAGCCAGGCGACCCTGCTCCAGTGAGGTTGAGGCAAGGCTGGGGAAGCCGATCACGTCGCCCGCGGCGTAAATGTGTGGGACTTCGGTCTGGTAATCCTCATTCACCTTCAAGCGGCCGCGCTCGTCGGCCTTCAACCCCGCCGCCTCCAGGTTCAGGCGGGCCGTGGCGCCCGTGCGGCCGATGCTGTAGAGAGCTTTCTCCGCGACGATCTCCTTGCCGCTTGCCAGGCGGATTTTCACTCGCGATTCCGTCCCGTTCTGCAGGAGTTCGAGCCCACTCACCGCCTCGCCGAAACGCAGTGTCATGCGGTTCTCGCGAAGATGGTAGTTAAGCGATTCCACCACCTCGGCATCTACGAACGGCAGGAGCCGGTGTTGCCGGTCCACCAGCGTGACGCGCACCCCCAAGGCCGAGAAGATGCTGGCATATTCACAGCCGATTACGCCCGCGCCAACCACCGCCAGGGTCTTGGGGAGCCGCTTCAAGCCCAGAACGTCGTCACTGGTGAAAATATTCTGTCCATCGAAAGGGATGCGGGGGTCGCGCGTGGCCTCACTGCCGACTGCAATGAGCACGTTGGCGGCGGAGACCGTACGCTCACCGGAGCGGTCCACCCTGGACAGGCGCAGAGTGTGGGGGTCCAGGAACGTCGCTTCGGCGCTAATCACTTCCACGCCGTTGCGCTGCAGTTGGTGGCGGATAACGTCGATTTCGTGGCGGATGACGTAATCCGTGCGGAAAAGCAGATCTTCCATGGTGATGTTCTGCTTGACGGTGTAGGATTCCCCGTAAATGCTCCGCAAGCGATATCCGGAAAGGTAAATGACGGCCTCGCGCAGGGTCTTGCTGGGAATGGTCCCGGTATTGATGCAGACGCCGCCGATCACCGCCTTGCGCTCGATGAGGGCGACGCGCTTACCGAATTTTGCCGACCGGATCGCCGCTCGCTGCCCGGCCGGCCCCGACCCGATCACCAGGATGTCATAGTCGCAATCAGCCATTGAGTGTCCTCATCGCTGCCTCGGTGTACCGTTCTCCGGCCGCAGCGCCCAGGGGCGCGGCCTCATTGAGTTTTGCCAGGGCATACAAGGTCATGGGAAGTTCGAGCGCCGCCACATTCTCATTCAGGTGAGCGCGGCTGGCGGTGCCGGGTATGGGGACAATCGTCTCCCCCTGCGCCAGCACCCAGGCCAGTGCCAGTTGTGACGGCTTGCAACCCTTGCTCTCGGCAATCTGTTCGACGCGCCTGACAAGATCAAGGTTGCGCTGGAGGTTTTCGCCTTGAAAACGCGGGTGATTGCGGCGCCAATCGTCGGGAGCCAGATCCTCGGGACCCTTAAAACGGCCGGTCAGGAATCCGCGGCCCAGGGGGCTGTAAGCCACAAACGTGATCCCCAACTCCGCGCACACCGGGAGGATCTGCTCCTCCGGGTCGCGCGTCCAGAGAGAATACTCCGTTTGCAGCGCGCTGATGGGATGGGTTTGGTGGGCACGGCGGATCGTGGCGGGGGAGGCCTCAGAGAGCCCCAGGAAGCGGACCTTGCCTTCCTCGACCAGCCGCGACATGGCGCCCACGGTCTCCTCAATGGGGACGGTGCGGTCGACACGATGTTGATAGTAGAGATCAATCGTCTCCACCTGCAACCGGGCCAGGCTGGCGTGGCACGCCTGGCGCACGTACTCGGGGCGGCCATTAACGCCGGCGAAGCGGCCTTCCGCGTCCCGCACGTTGCCGAATTTCGTTGCCAGCACCACCTTGTCGCGCCGGCCCTGGATGGCGCGTCCCACCAGTTTCTCGTTTTCGCCGCGGCCGTACGCGTCGGCCGTATCGAAGAAATTGATTCCGATGTCAAGCGCGCGATGGATAGTCGCTACGGATTCCTCCTCCCGTTGCGGCCCATAGAATTCTGACATGCCCATGCAGCCCAGTCCCAAGGCCGAGACCTTGAGTTGGCTGTGACCCAGTTTCCTCATCTGCATTGGGAACCCCTTGTGACCCGCAGGATGACTTCGAATAGTCACACAGCATAGCATCGGGAGGGGGGATGCTCAAGGCTTAGCGAGGCGCAGAGACGGGCGGCACGTCAAACGGCCAAGCCCAACCGTGCCACGATCACGGTGAAGCTACATCGCTTTGCAGCGCCTCGCAGGATACCCCGCAGGCTACCCCTTTTGAACTCCGAAGACTTGCGTTAGACTGACGCGGGCTTTTCTTCAAGGCCAATTGTGAGGTCGATCATGGAAATGATGAAACCAGAACCTGGCGGAGCGAAGCCAGGCACAAAGGACGGGGGGACGAGCCCGCGCGAGCGAGTGATGACCGCGTTCCAACACCGCGATCCTGACCGAATTCCTATCGACTTCTCCGGACACCGCTCCTCCGGGATCGCGGCTGTGGCCTATGCGAAGTTGCGAAGGAAACTGGGGCTGCCTCTCAAGGTTGTGCGCGTTTACGACCCGGTGCAACAACTTGCGATTGTTGACTCCGACGTGCTGGACCTGCTCGGGGTGGATACCATCGAACTTGGCCGTGGATTCGCGCTCGAAGAGGATTGCTGGGCTGACTGGGTTCTGCCGGACGGCACACCCTGCCAAATGCCGGCCTGGGCGCTCCCGGAGCGCGGATATAAAGAGTGGCTGCTCCGTTCGGAGAGCGGTAAAGTCCTGGCGCGCATGCCCGATGGCGCGCTCTATTTCGAGCAATGCTATTTTCCCATGGTGGAAGACGACGGTCCCCGCACCCTCACGCGGGCCATGGGCGAGTGCATGTGGACCGCCGTCAACAGCCCGCCGGGCCCCCTGGCCGCCGGGCCCGAGGGCCTGCGCCGGCTCGCTACGGGCGCCCGCGCGCTGCGAGCCGGCACCGATCGCGCCATCATCGGGTTGTTCGGCGGGAACCTCTTCGAGATGGGACAATTCCTGTACCGTAACGATAACTTCCTGATGCTCCTGGCGGCCGAACCCACCAAGGCCAACGATTTCCTCGACTGGCTCGTGGAAGTTCACCTGGCCAATCTGGCGCGCTTTCTGGGCGCCGTAGGCGACTCCATCGATATCATTCTTTTCGGCGACGACCTGGGTATGCAAACCGGCCCCATGATGTCCCCCCAGATGTACCGGGATTTCTTCAAACTTCGCCACGCCTTGCTGTGGAACCGCGCCAAGCAGATGGCCAATGTCAAAGTCATGCTCCATTGTTGCGGAGGAATCCGGGAGTTGCTCCCCGATCTCATCGACGCCGGACTGGACGCCGTGAATCCCGTCCAGACCTCCTGCAAGGGAATGGACCCCGCCGCATTGAAAGCCGAATTCGGGCGCGACATTGTTTTCTGGGGCGGGGGGTGCGACACGCAAACCGTGCTCTCCTCAGAGACGCCCGAGGCGGTGAAGGAGCACGTCCGTGAAAGGGTCCGAATTTTGTCCCCAGGCGGAGGATTCGTGTTCCAGCAGGTCCACAACATCCTGGCGAATGTGCCTCCGGAGAATGTGGTGGCCATGTTTGAAGCGGCGCGGGAAGAAGTTAAACAGGTATAACGCGCTTTTGAAGCGCCTGTCTGCGACCGCTGCGCACGATTTCTCCCTTTTCCCAATGCAACGGTGCTGGGGGTTGACATTGCGGAATTCCTGAGAATCCGCATGCGGAGTGCCCGCCGGCAGGGCAAACTCCAGTGCAAAAGCGTCGTGCAACGCGACCCCGAAGCCATGCAACATCATACTGACTGTCACCACCCCATTGTCGCCGATGCGCTTCGACATCCGCTCGCTTACGCGGCCGGTGTAACATCCCTTCGATAGATTCTCCGAAAGCGTTTGCCCGGTCCGGCCATGCGGGAGCCAAATGACCGCCGCGATTCGCCCGGAGACTAAGCTTTTCCGCCCGCCGATTGAAGTTGATGTAGCTATAAAGCTGACGCTACAATCGTAGTGAAACATATACTGGGTTTGCCCCACGACAACACATGAAAAAGGGCAGTATTCCTCTCCAATGGCGTGCTGTCTAAAAGCGTCTTCGGTCAGGGAGGTCTTGTGGCTAAAGAAGCAACCATCTCGCCGACGCTGCGCATACGGTTGCTCGGTGACTTCAGCCTGACATACCGTGACGAGGCGGTCACCGGCGTCAATACTTCACGATTGCATTCACTGTTGGCGTACCTGTTATTCCATCGTGAGGCCCCACAGCTTCGCCAGCACGTCGCGTTTGTGTTCTGGCCCGATACGAGTGAAGCCCAAGCTCGCAACAATCTGCGCCAAGTGCTGCACCAACTTCGTTACGCACTGCCAGACTCCGATCGATATCTCCACGTCGACGCCCGCACCGTGGGCTGGCGAAGTGACGGGACATTCTTTTTCGATGTCCTCGAATTCGAGCGGGCTTTGGCATTAGCTGACTCCGCAGCGGGAGCGGACGACAAGCGGACAGCGTTGGAGCGTGCCGCGGATCTATACCGCGCCGACCTGCTTCCAAGCTGCTATGACGAATGGATCAATGCGGAGCGTGACCGCCTGCGCCAGTGCCATCGACACGCTCTCGTGCGTCTATTGGATCTCCTTGAGGCCCGACGCGATTACGCCCAAGCAATTCACCATGCGCAACGCCTGGTCCGCGACGACCCGGTGGACGAGGATGCTTATTGCCGCCTGATGCGCGCGTTGGCGCTCAACGGCGATCGCACGGGCGTAATGCGTGCTTATCAGAGTTGCGTCGCTAATTTGCAGCGAGAGATGGAAGCGGAACCGAGCCGGACCACGCGCGAGGTGTATGAGGGCCTGCTGCGCATGGAATCGCGATCGATGCGGGTGGCGGCGCGGCAGCCTGCGACCGAGACCGCATTTCCTCTTGTCGGACGCGGGCGGGAGTGGGAGCGGCTTCAGGCGGCATGGCTCCCGGCAGCAGAGGGTTCGGCCGGTTTCGTGCTCGTGACGGGTGAAGCGGGGATCGGAAAATCGCGGTTGGCTGAGGAACTGCTGAGTTGGGCCGACGACCAGGGCATCACCGTTGCCAGGACGCGCTCCTATGC
>DATJVT010000062.1:0-2350 GCA_035501695.1 Terriglobia bacterium
CCGCGAGGAAGAAGCGGTACGAAAGTACATTCGGGAACAGGAAGAAGAGGACAAGCGATTAGAGCAAATGGGCCTGTGGTAATCAGCGCCACCTGAGGTGGCGCGTAAACCGCGGGGCCGCGTGAGCGTCCCCGCCTAGCCGCTTTGAGCGGCTCACAACCTAAAGCCCCCGGCTTTGCCGGGGGATCCTTACTGGCCAGTGGAAAAACCAACGATCGAAACTCGAAAACCCCAATCACCTGGCATCATTCACAAATCGCCGGCGAGCACGCGCAGGGCAAGGGCCTTGACCTTGGCCACCGCTTCCTGTCTGCTCTTGCCATAGACAAGGGCTCCAGGCAGAGAGGTGATTTCGGCAATCCAACGACCATCCTCCTCGCGGTCCAGTTCGATCTGAAACTTCACTTGGCTCTCTCCCCTCACGTTCTCGCTAGTGCCATCGTAGAGCACGGCAGGCGGCAGGTCAATGCCGAAATCCCTTCGCCACTCTGGGAGCGGCGCAGCAAGCATGGCTTAGAAGAACGTCTGCGGCTCCTGGATGAGCTCTGGGAGAGCCTTTCCCGAACGCCGGAGGCGATCCCCATGACCTCCGCCCAGCGCGCGGAGTTGGACCGGCGGCTGGATGAACTGGACCGTGACGGCCCCATCGGCATCCCTTGGGCCTTACACCGGCCCCCGAGTCCCTAACCCCAAATCCCTGACCCCGAACCACCGGCGAGCGGAACGTGGACCTGTTCTGTAGATCCGCGTTTTTTCGCCCCGCGGGGTTGGCTCTTTCCGGCTCTTTGGCTCGAACCATCGTAGACTTCCAGTTTATGAGCTTCGAACGCCTGAAGAGAATCACGGTGGAAGAAGGGAAGTGCGGAGGCCGCCCCTGCATTCGGGGTTTTCGTCTCCGCGTTTCCGACGTCCTGGACCTCCTGGAGGGCGGGGCTACCTTCGAAGAAATTCTTGCGGATTACCCCTTCCTGGAGAGAGAAGATATTCTCGCCGCGCAGTCAAATCGGGTCGGGGAAATTGTGTTCCGGGTTGGTCAGGTGTATCTTATCAAGGGGCCCATCCCAAAACGAAAATCCTGACTTCAATGAAGAACTGCCCGACATGCCAACTCAGTTATCCCAACCACTTTGCCGCCTGTCCTCAGGACGGGACACCCCTTGTCCATCAGGATTTGTGGTCCGATGGGGCAGTCATCCGTGGAAGGTACCGTCTGATCTGCAAAATGGGCGAGGATGACCTCGGTACTGTATACAAGGCGCTGCACCTGGCATTCGATGAATTGCGGATGCTTAAAGTTATTGCCCCCGAACTCCTCTCCGACGAGCTTTTCGTCGAGCGGTTCAAACACGAAGCGTTAATAACCCGCCGCCTCCGGCACCCCAACGCCGTCCGCGTGGACGACATCGACGAAGCCGAAGATGGCCGCCCCTTCATCGTCATGGAGTTCATCGCGGGAAAGAGCCTGAAGGACCTGGTCCGTGCGGAAGGCCCATTGCCCTCGGCGCGCGTGCTGTCCATCATCAAGCAAATCGCTGCGGCACTGGATGCGGCGAACCGGCTGGGGATGATCCACCGCGACATCCGGGCGGATATCATTGTACTGGTGGATACTCCCGAGGGCGAGATCGTCAAGGTTCTCGACTTCGGCATGGCCAATGTTAAAGAGGTGCGCAGGCAAGGAAGCGCCAGCCTGACTTCAACGGGCGCCGGCGTGGTGATTGCAACGCCCGAGTATATGTCTCCAGAGCAGGCCATGGGGAAACGAGGCGAGGGGTTGGATGGCCGCGCTGACCTATACTCGCTCGGCGTGGTGATGTACGAAATGCTCACGGCGGCCCCGCCCTTTAAGAGCGACAGCGCGATGGAAATGCTCCTGGCCCACATGCAGCAGCAGCCGGCGCCGATTCGCGTGGCGCATCCGGAACTGCAAGTGCCGGGGGGCGTGACAGACCTTACCATGCGGCTGCTGGAAAAAAACCGCGACAATCGTCCGGCTTCCGCCGGCGTGCTCATCCAGGAGATTGAGAAGGTCGAGCGAGATCTGGAAAGTTCCCCCGCCACTCGGGTCCTGACATCGGAAGATCTTCTCTCCCCAGATTCGAGGCGGGGCCGGAGCGGCGGCGATCAAGGCACGGAAGTATTCGCGCCCACTGCTCAGCCCGCGCCACCGCCGATGCGGCCAGTGGCCCCTCCGACGCCCGCGCCACCGCCGCCATTGCCACCGTCCCCGGCCACTGGATCTCTCCGGGGAGGGGAACATCACGAAACACCCCAACCGATGGCCGTCGCCCCAATGCCTCATCGGCCGATCCTGGCAGCAAAGCCCAAGGAGAGTGATGCCGCCGCCGAG
>DATJVT010000063.1:0-3097 GCA_035501695.1 Terriglobia bacterium
GAGGGGATCAGAAGTGAATTGGCCTATTTCGTCAGTCAAAATATAGCCGGGGTAACGGATTTCAATCCAGGAACAAGGCAAGGGGCTTGTGGCTCCGGCAACTGCCTCCTCACAGGAAGCGGTAAACGGGGAGAGCGGTTCGGCGGCGCGAACGGCGAATTGCAGGGAAACAACCTCATTGCGGAAGGCCTCTGCCTTTGCGCTCACGGTCCGGTCACGGCTGGAACTGGCTGGCGTGAGGCGCATTTCGGGGTTGGCAACCCAAGCCTCAACCGCGTGGTCTGCGGGCCCTGGGCTTGCAACGACGCCACACGGCAAAACCAGAATGAGAGTTACGAAGCCTGGAAAACATCGAGGGAAACACATACGTGAACTCCTGGTCGCAGGCGCTGACCGCATGCTCGAGCCCTTCGGCCATGGGGATTTGAGCCCACAAGCCGTAGACACTCCGGAAGGCGAGAGTCTGATGCGGAACGCCTCCGGGCTATCCGCTATGAAAAGCGCGTGCGCTTCCACAGGAGCGTTCCGCACATAACCAACAACACGATGGAGGCCAATCCCAACACGACCATCCAGCCGGTATGGAGGGCAATCGCCTGGGGAGTTGCCGAGGCGGCCAAATAGATGAATACACCGATCGCCGCCAAGAGGACGAGCATTTCCCACCAGTGCCGCTCCGGCTTGGCGTCCGAAAGCGGATCATGGCCCTGTAGAATTGACTCTACACGCTCCGGATCCATGCCGTAGCGGTCGCATTCCCGCTGTACCGCCCTTTTCCAGGAAGATTGCTCTTCGCCCTTCGCTTCGGCAAAGCCGATCGCCGTGGCGCCGGCGATCATGATGACGCTCCCGGCGATGACCAACGCCTGGGCCGAAACGCCCAACCCCGCCAACTCGCCGAAGACCAACGCTCCCCAGGCAAGCCCCCAGAGTTGGTTGGTGTTGGAAAGCGGGATGCCGCGGCCGATCCCGATGTACTTGGCCGCGAATTGCTGGAACAGATCGCCCAGGACCCAGCAGAATCCCCCCAGGAAAAGCCAGAAGAGAGCGGGCCGCGCCCGGGTGAGTTCCAGCATCAGCGGGCGCAGGCCCCCGTGGAAAACGGCAGCGAGCGTGAAGGTGGTCCCGAGTTCCCCAAAGGTGAAGACGGTGACGAACGAGAGCGGGTTCATGCCGCTGATGTAAGCCTTACGGTAGGGAATGTACATCGTGCCCCAAAGCAGGCCGGCGCCCAGGGCAGCCAGAATCCCCAGCGTGGCCCGCTGCGGCGCATTACCCGAGTGTTGCTGCGTGGCGTAAGCCAGCAGGCAGGCGCCCGCGACAATCGCCGCCGCCCCACCCATCACCTTGGTCCACTCGCGCGCCTTGGCGCCGCGCAACTCGTTGAAGAGCAGCCAACCCCAGAACAGGCCCACCAGGCTGTTGGTGTTCCAAAGCGGGAAGGCGATGGACAACCCGACGTTCCGGATGGCAAAAACCGTCAGGGTATTGGCAACCGCCCACAGCATTCCGGCGAGGATGGCCCACACGATCAGGTGCGCTTTTTCCTTCAGGTCCAGCCACACGTAGCTGGTGCCCTTCAGCGCCATGGGGACCGTCCAGCGGGCCACGAATACACCGGCCACCATTCCCAGGGAGATGATGAAGGGTGAAAAACCTACGGTGACCAGCTTAGTGGGAGCTTCCGCCCCGCCCAGCCACGCGCCTGCGGCCAGACCGCAGGCCACGCCTAGGCGATGAAGAGAGCGGGAGGAGACGCGTTCGGGGGCCCGGCTATCGTGACCTTCCATTTCACCTCAACACCAACAGCAGGGAAGTCCCCAACACGAGGACTGCGATGGGAATCCAAAAGTGCACGTCGGTCGCTATGGCGCGCAGCTTCGAGTTTTTCAAGTAATATCCTCCGCCATCTGAATTTGCCCAGCCCGAGATTGGCATGTCGTCCCGTCAACGGATGCGCCACCACCCTAATCGGGCCGCCTCAACACCTCACGACGCTGGCTTCGATTTCCGCCAACCGGACCGGCCGGCGCTCTTCAAACGATTTGCGCGCTGCCAGACCCATCACCACCGGGATGCGGCCATCTTCGCCGCTCACCGGCGTGGGATGATCGTGGATCACGGCCTCGACGAAGCAGCGCATTTCAGTGGCAAAACTCTCCCGGTAGCGGTCCATGAAAAAGTTCAGCGGCAGGTCCTTCCGCACTTCGCTTCCTGTGCTGACCGTCGCCTGGTTGGGATAGCAGTTCTCCGTGGCAATCGCGCCGAGGCTGCCCAGGATCTCCACCCGCTGGTCATAGCCGTAGGCTGCCTGCCGGCAATTGTCGATGGTTCCAATCACCCCTCTGCGAAAGCGCAGCACCGTCACGGCCGTGTCCAAATCCCCTGCCGCGCCGATGGCTTCGTCCACCATCACGCCGCCCGCCACGAATACTTCCTCGACCTCATCGCCGATCAGGAATCGCGCCATGTCGAAATCGTGGATCGTCATGTCGAGGAACATGCCGCCCGATACCTTAACATAAGAAATGGGCGGCGGGGCGGGGTCGCGACTGATAATGTGCATCAGGCGCGGGGTTCCGATTTCTCCGGATTGCACCGCGCGTCTCACCCGCCCGAAATTCGGGTCGAAGCGGCGGTTGAAGCCGATTTGCAGCTTCACGCCCGCCTTGGCCACAGCTTCCAGAGCGGCGTCAATCTTTGCCAAATCATGGGCGATAGGTTTTTCGCAGAAGATGTGCTTGCCGGCACGCGCGGCTGCGACGATCAACTCCGCGTGCGTGTCTGTAGAAGAGCAGATGAGGACGGCGTCGACACGCGGATCGGAAAGAATCTCCTCGCTGGAGGCAGCGACGCAAGCGATCCTGCAACGGTCCGCCACGCGCCGGGCCGCATTGTGGTCAAGGTCCGTGATGGAGACGATTTCGGCTTCGGGTAGGCCAAAGGCAACGGTCTCCGCGTGAACTTTCCCGATTCTGCCTGCACCGATAATGCCAATATGAAGTTGACTCGCGTTCATAATTCCCTCGTGCTCACAGGCCTGAACTGAAACAGCTTTCAATCGACCGCAAGTATTCCCGGTTGCGGCGGGCGCTCT
>DATJVT010000064.1:0-3974 GCA_035501695.1 Terriglobia bacterium
CGCTCCGGGAACAATCAGGGGGAAGGCCGTGGTGTAAGGGTGGAAGCCATAGTCGATCAAGCGCTTGGCGATGTCCATGGTGCGGACACCCTTTTCCGCCTGCCGCCGGTCGGAGAAAACACATTCGTGCATGCAGGGCTGGTCGTAGGGAAGCTCATAGGAGTCGCGCAACCGGCTACGCACATAATTGGCGGCCAAGACGGCATCCTCGGTGGTCTGCCGCAAGCCCTCCGGGCCATTGGCCAGGATGTAGGCGAGAGCCCGGACTGCCATGCCGAAATTTCCCAGAAACGCGCGCACCCGCCCGATGCTCCGGGGGCGGTCATAATTCAACTGGAATCTCCCGTCCGCCGATTTTTCCACCACGGGCGAGGGCAGATACGGTTCCAGAATTTCCTTTACCGCCACGGGACCCGACCCCGGCCCTCCACCGCCGTGGGGAGTGGAAAATGTTTTGTGCAGGTTCAAGTGCATGACGTCGATGCCAAAGTCCCCCGGACGCGCCACCCCCACCAGCGCATTCATGTTGGCGCCGTCCATATAAACCAGGCCTCCCCGGGCATGTACAATATTCGTGATCCTGCTGATTTCCGTTTCGAAGATACCCAGGGTATTGGGATTGGTCAGCATCAATCCTGCCACTTCCGAATCCATGGCGCAGGCGAGGTCGACGATGTCGATGCATCCTTGCTCATTCGATTTGAGGGGGCGAACTTCATATCCGGAAATGGTCACGCTGGCCGGGTTGGTGCCGTGTGCGGAGTCGGGTATCAGGATGTATTTGCGCGGATCGCCGCGTCCGGCAAGCAGGGCGCGGATCATCAGGATCCCGGTCAGTTCTCCCTGCGCGCCGGCGGCAGGCTGAAGCGATACGGCGTCCATGCCGGTGATTTCCTGGAGGCAGAGGGCGGTCTCGTGCAGGATTCGCAGGCAGCCCTGGGCGAGGGTCTGGGGCGTGTAGGGATGCTCTGACGCCAGGCCCTCCAAACGGGCCACCACCTCATTGATGCGGGCGTTGTACTTCATGGTGCAGGAACCCAACGGATAGAGTCCCGTGTCCACGCCGTAGTTCCAGGTGGAGAGCCGCGTAAAGTGGCGGATCACATCGACCTCCGAGACTTCCGGAAAGCCTTCCACCTCGGACCGCGCCATGTCTGCACCCAGCAATTCCGCAGGAGAGACAGCAGGCACGTCCAGCGGCGCCATGTCTGCTCCGATTTTGCCCTCTGTCGTTCGCTCGAAAATCAAGACTTCGTTGCGAGTTACATGCGATCGAGCTTCGCGAATTCGGCTCTGTTTATTCATCGGGTTTAATCGGCGTTCCTCAGTTTTTCGTTACCCGGGCTCAGGATTGGACTTTGCTGAGGATGGGCCACTGTGAGCTGCCGACCTCCTGCCTGAGGCACACTTCGGCCAGGCGATCAATTGCAGCTCGGCTGGTCGTTTCCGTAAAACACATCAGCAGGTGGCCGGCAAGTTCCGGATAAAACTCTCCCAAATGCAGTCCGCCGATGATCTTCTCTTCCCGCAAGGTTTCCATCAGTCGTTCGGCATCACCAGGTAGCTTGACAACGAACTCGTTGAAGCACGGGCCGGTGAAGGGAGTTGAGAACCCGGGAATTCCTCGCAGTCGCTCCGCGGCATAGTGGGCCTTGGCCAGGTTCTGCTCGGCCAGCAGCCGCAGACCCGTCTTTCCCAACAGGCAAAGGTAAATGGTGGCGGCGAGGGCGCAGAGCGATTGATTCGTGCAAATGTTGGATGTGGCTTTTTCCCGCCGGATGTGTTGCTCGCGGGTCGCCAGGGTCAGCACGAAGCCGCGCCGGCCTTCGGCGTCGACCGTCTGGCCCACCAATCGCCCCGGCATCTGCCGAAGGAACTCCTCCCGGGTGGTCAGGAATCCCAGGTAGGGCCCACCGAAGGACACCGGCACTCCGAAGGATTGCGCCTCGCCGCACACAATATCGGCCTCGGTGGGGGGCTTCACAATCGCCAGGGAGAGTGGCTCCGTTACGGTGACGATCAACAGCGCGCCCTTCCGCCGGGTGATGGCGGTGATCTCCGGGATGCGCTCCAGGATCCCGAAAAAATTCGGCGATTGGACCACCACGGCAGCGGTCTGTGCGTCTATCGCGGATTCCAGCCGACCGGCATCAATCTGTCCAGATGCTGTGTAAGGAACTTCCAACAGCTCCGCATCCTGGTTCTGCACATAGGTGTGAAGGACCTGCCGATACTCCGGGTGCAACGTTCTGGCCAGCAGCACGCGGCGGCGCCGGGTGACCCGCAAGGCCATCAGTGCGGCCTCGGTGGTGGCCGTCGAGCCGTCATAGAGCGAGGCGTTGCTGACTTCCTGGCCGGTTAGCTGCGTCATCATGGTTTGGAACTCAAACATGGCTTGCAGCGTTCCCTGGGAAATCTCCGCCTGGTAGGGGGTGTAGGCAGTAAAAAACTCGCTGCGCGAGAGCAACGCGTCAACCACCACCGGCCGATAGTGCGAATACGCTCCGGCCCCCAACAGAGAGACATACTCGCGGCTGCTCTCCGACGCGGCCTGCTGGAAATACTGCAGGATTTCGGCCTCGGAAAGCTGGCCGGGCAAGTTCAGATTCCCTTTTAACCTCTGGTCCGGACGAATCTGTGCGAAGAGCTCGTCGATGTGCGCGTGGCCGGTGGCCCGAAGCATCGCCTGCCGGTCGGCAGCGGAGTTCGGAAGGTAGCGCATTAATGGGCCTTTTCCTGCTGGAGGTACGCCTCGTATTGATCCGCCGTCATCAGCTTGTCAATCTCGCTGCGGTCGGAGATTTCCACTCGGACCATCCAGGCCTCACCATGCGGATCGGAGTTCACCAATTCCGGGCTGTTCTGGAGTTTGGAATTTGCCGCCTTCACCTCGCCACTCACTGGCGCATAGAGCTCGGATACGGCCTTGACGGACTCTACCGTCCCGAATGACTCCCCAGCCGTCATGTGATCGCCCGGTTTGGGCAGCTCCACGAAGACCACGTCGCCCAGTTCTTTTTGGGCGTAATCGGTAATCCCGATAGTTCCCACGGATTCGTCCAAGCGGATCCACTCGTGTTCTTTTGTGTAAAGAAATTCTGGAGGGTACATGTTCCACTCCCCAATAATTGGTTGCCAGCGCCCCAAATCAGTCCGGATCGGGCGTGGTTTTTAAACATAAATCAACCGGGATCGCTTCACTTCGGCCGTTTATAGAAAGGCAAAGAGACTACTCTCGCGGAGGCGAGTCTCCCGCGGATTTCGATCTGTATCTCCCGCCCCATCTGCGCGTCTTCCGGGGGCGCGTATGCCATCCCAATATTCTTCTTCAAAAATGGCGCCGGCGAACCACTGGTAACCTTGCCGGATTTCTTTCCATCTATCACTACCGGATAACCATCGCGCGCCGGAGCGCGGTCGAGCATCTCAAAACCGATGAGCCGCTTGGGCACTCCCGCAAGGTGCTGTTGCCAAAGAACCTGCCTGCCTACGAATTCACCCTTCCCGAATTTGGTGATCCAGCCAAGATTGGCTTCAAGAAGCGTGATCTCCACATCTAATTCGTGCCCGTAAAGCGGGAATCCTGCCTCCAGCCGCAGGGTATTGCGCGCCCCCAAGCCGGCGGGAATCAGGCCTTCAGGCTTTCCCGCGTCCAGCAACGTATTCCACACGTGTACGGAGGAAGCCGGGGGAAAATAGAACTCAAATCCGTCCTCGCCTGTGTACCCGGTACGCGCCAGGATGCCTTCGACCCCGGCGCATCGCGCCTTGCGAAACCAGTAATACTTCAAGTCGGCCGGATCTGGTTCCGCCACCTTCCGCAGAATCGCCAAAGCCCGCGGGCCTTGCAAGGCAATTTGCGAGTATTGCGCGGAAATATTGTTCACATCGGCGCCGAAGGAATTGCACTGCACGATCCACGCGTAGTCCTTTTCGGTATTCGCGGCGTTCACGCAAAGAAAGTAGTGATCCGA
>DATJVT010000065.1:0-3302 GCA_035501695.1 Terriglobia bacterium
CTCTGCGTACTGCTCTTTGATGATGCCTGGCTTGCGCGTTTCTTCCCACGTGCCTGGGTGGAACGAACGCGCGTCGAAAACTCAAAATCCCGGCGTCCCTCACTCCGCCGCTGGGTGAGCGCACCCATTGCCGTGATTATCCTCGCCGCGGGTTTCCTTCAGCTCGCGCTCCTTTTTTCGACGCAACGGCTGCCGGCCACCGCCTTCCAACTACTTTCTGATCTCGAACCGCTCCGCATTGTCAACGGCTACGGATTATTCGCCGTTATGACCACGACGCGTCCCGAAATCATCATCGAAGGCAGCGACGACGGCGAAACGTGGCACGCCTACGAGTTCAAATTCAAGCCCGGAGATCCGCGCCGCGCCCCGCGCTGGGTGGAACCGTTCCAACCCCGCCTGGATTGGCAGATGTGGTTCGCGGCACTGGGGGACTACCGCAGCTCGCCTTGGTTCACCAATCTCATGTTGCGGCTGCTCCAGGGCTCTCCCCCCGTTCTGGCCTTACTGGAGCGGAACCCCTTTCCGCACGGCCCACCCAAGTATGTGCGCGCCGTGGTATTCGACTATGAGTTCACAAGCTGGTCAGAGCGCCGGAAGAGGGGTGAGTGGTGGCGCCGCCGCATGCTGGGTGAGTACTTCCCCGTGGTTTCTTTAAAGGAAGGTGGGGATAGTGAAGCCCCTTAGTACCATCCGCACGCGGCAGCGCTTCGCTCGGCAACCGTTCGATCCGCGGGGTGAAAACGCCCGCACGCCACCCCTATTTTTTAGTTACCAATCGTCGAAGATCGAAGTATGCTAACCGCCTCAAGAAATGCTCCAGATCGGACTAATCTAAAGAAAACTCTGTTGAACCAAAAGTCGGAGGAGAACTGATGCAACGGATTTTATCCCGGCTGATAATTGGCATGCTGCTCGCTTGCAGTTTGTCGGCCACCGCGGGACTTGCCCAGACCCCGGCGGGTGCGGGGACGGCATCGACGGACGTCCAGGCCCGCATGACCACCCTGGAACAGCAGGTGAACGATGCCCGCAGCGCGGGCGACAACGCCTGGATGCTGGTCTGCGCCGCCCTTGTTTTGATGATGACGGGCCCGGGCCTGGCGCTCTTTTACGGAGGGCTGGTGCGGAAGAAGAATGTGCTGGCCACCATGATGCAGAGTTTCATCCTTATGGCGGTGGTCACGGTCCTGTGGGCGATCTTCGGCTACAGCCTGGTTTTCCATGAGGGCAATAGAATCATCGGGAACCTTGGGTACCTGTTTCTGCACGGAGTGGGCGCCGCTCCCGACCCCGACTACGCGGGGACCATTCCCCAGCAGACTTTTATGGTGTATCAGCTCATGTTCGCCATCATCACCCCCGCCCTTATTACCGGCGCCTTTGCCGAACGCATGAAATTCAAGGCCATGCTCCTCTTCATGGTGCTCTGGTCCATCATCGTCTATGACCCCATGGCGCACATGGTGTGGGGTAAGGGCGGCCTGTTGAACGCCTCCCTGGGCGGGGCCATTCCCACCCTGGACTTTGCCGGGGGCACGGTGGTGCATGTCACGTCCGGCGTTTCGGCGCTGGTCTGCGCGGTTTATCTGGGGAAACGGCTGGGTTTCCCCAAGGAGCCGATCCCCCCGCACAGCGTGGTGTTGAGCGTCATCGGCGCATGCCTGCTCTGGGTGGGATGGTTCGGCTTCAACGCCGGCAGCGCCTTAGCAGCGAGCAGCCTGGCCACCAGCGCTTTCGTGGCCACCCATTTCGGCGCTGCGGCGGCGACGCTGGGCTGGGCGGCAGCGGAGTGGTACGTGAACGGCAAGGCCAGCGTCCTGGGGGCCATCTCCGGCGCGGTCGCCGGATTGGTGGCCATTACTCCGGCCGCGGGCTTCGTGGGACCGATGTCCGCCTTGGCGATCGGCGCCATCGCGGGCGTGGGCTGCTTTCTGATGGTCACTCGGGTCAAAAGCAAGCTCGGTTATGATGATTCGCTGGACGCGTTCGGCGTGCACGGAGCCGGCGGCACGCTGGGCGCCCTCCTGACCGGTGTTTTCGCGGTAAGGGCTGTCAATCCTATCTTCAAGGATGCGAACGGAACTCCGGTTGCGGTGGGGCTGATCGATGGCCACCCCGCGCAGGTGATCAATCAGTTCCTGGCCGTCGTCATCGCATGGGTCCTGGCCGTAGTTGGAACGTTAGCCATCCTTAAAGTCGTGGACTGGGTGGTTGGACTGCGCGTTACCGAAGAGCACGAAATCCAGGGCTTGGATTTGTCCCAGCACGGTGAGGAAGGATACAATTTGGAAGTATAAAGGGCGGCTAACAGCTAACAGCCGACAGCCCACAGTCAGCACATGAGAGCAAGATGCGTGTTGTCACTGTTGGCTGTAAGCTGTGAGCTGTCAGCTTCTGATTAAAGGACAACACACCATGAAAAAAATTGAAGCCATTGTGCAGCCCTCGCGGTTCGATGCCGTGAAGAGTGCGCTCCAGGAGGTCGGGGTGCAGGGCATGACGGTCTCGGAAGTGCGCGGTCATGGCCGGCAAAAGGGACACACCGAAGTCTACCGGGGAAGTGAATATACCGTGGACCTTCTACCCAAGATCAAGGTCGAGATGGTAGTTTCCGAAGCCGTGGCGCCTGCGGCGGTGCAAGCCATTCTGCGGGCGGCCAAAACCGGTAAAATCGGCGACGGCAAAATCTTCGTCACCAACGTCGAAGAGGCCATCCGCATACGCAATGAAGATCGTGGCGAATCGGCACTGTAAAGGCTGAAGTGTAAAGCACATAGGGCCCGTGTTCCTTATACTTTACACTTTACTCTTTACACTTCGCACTTCTTCCAGACAGCGGGCACCAATAATTAGTTATGTCGATATCCTTGCCCCCCCCTCCCAGCCCGCTCGCCCTTCCGGTCCTGACAGAGTATTACGCCTCCCAGTCTCAGCAAATCCAGCAGAGTTTTGCGAGGTCGAATACGGGGACAGCCGTTCTGCTTGAGCGGTCGGCTCTGGTGGACGGCCTCGTAATCCGGCTCTACCAGGAATTCATCTCCGCTGAACCGCAAGAGCCCCGCCACCTGTGCCTGCTGGCCTTGGGCGGATATGGCCGGCGGGAGTTGTTTCCGCACTCCGACATCGACCTCCTCTTCCTCACTGAGGATGGCGGCGTCCAATTGACGTATCGCGACGCGATTGCCACTCTGCTGCGGATGCTCTGGGACCTGCGCTTGCGTGTGGGAAACAGCACGCACACCCTGGCGGAGTGTGGGCGCCTCTACCGGGACAACCTGGAATTCAACATCTCCCTGTTG
>DATJVT010000066.1:0-10089 GCA_035501695.1 Terriglobia bacterium
CGTGATGAAGAGCCACGCCGTGGTGGGAGCGAAGATCCTCGAGTCCGTTAAGGTGAAGGCCATCGAGCGCATCCGCGGCATGGTGCTCCATCACCACGAGATGGTCGATGGATCGGGCTACCCCGACCGTTTGAAGGGCGATAGCATCCCTCTGGGAGCGCGCATCATCACCGTCGCCGACAGCTTCGAGACGATGATTTTCAAAAGATACAAGCCCGCCCGGAGCACGGAAGAGGCCATCGCGGAACTGTATCGGTGCAGTGGCACCCAGTTCGATCCCGTGATTGTCGAGGCCTTTATCCGCTCGGTGGAAATCCTGGGCGACCCCCGCGGCATGACCCGCGTCGATGAGGGTGTCGTCAATTGATCGGGTGATCGGATTCCCAAACCCACCCTTTGGAGTGCGGGAGCACCAGCTCCCGCCTTCTCCCGTCAGTTCATACGTCCATGTATGAATCGACAACAAAGGCGGGAGCGGCAGCTCCCGCACTCCAAAAGGAGCTCGCTGGCCGGCCGCCTTAATGCCCCTGCCCCTCTTCCCCTGGGAGGCGAGGGGAGAGGGGGAGGGCGTTGGGTCCCTCGCCCGCTGTCGTGAATCGCACGGGTGAATAGGCTACAATGGAATGAGGGGCGGTGCCGTGGAGGATGAGGCCGGCCACGATTTCCGCCGTCACCGGGGCCAGCAGGATGCCGTTGCGGAAGTGGCCGGTGGCGAATACCAGATTGTCGAGCTCTCCATAACCCAGAGCGGGCAGGTGATCCGCGGTGTCGGGCCGCAGGCCCGCCCAGGCACGCAGGAAGCGCGACCCGCCCAGGAGAGATGTAAGCTCCGTCCCGCCTTCGATGATGGAGAGCAGCCCTTGCGCCGTCACCGCCTTTTCCCAGCCGTTGTATTCCGCCGTCGTTCCCACCAGCAGGCGCCTCTCCCCCCGCGGCACCAGGTAGTGAATCCCGGCGCGCACCACGAAGGGCAAGTCGCGCGGGGTTTCGAACTCCATCATCTGCCCGTGGCAGGGAGTGATGGGCAGGCGGAGCCCCAGTTCTCTCGCAATCTCGCCCGACCAGCATCCGGCGGCCAGAACCAAGGTGCCGGCCGCGAGGCGCGTGCCGTCCGCTGTCGTTACGCATTCGATGCGCCGGCCATTCTTCTGGAAGCCGCACACGGAATTTCCCGCTGCGAATTGCACTCCCGCGCGCTGGCAAGCCGTCACGAGCGCGCGCATCAGGCGCTCGTTATCCACCCAATGGTCACCGGGAATAAACAGGCCGCTGCGAATTCCGGGAGCGAGCCACGCCTGGCTGGCGAGAAGTTCCGTGGCCCCCAGGGGCTGGAGCGCAAAACCCTGCGCCGTTCGATTCCGGTGGATTTGCGCCAGTTCCTGCTCCGACTCCTCCGTGAGGGCAACCAGCAGCGTGCCGTCGCGGCGAAACCCCACCGGCTGGCCGCTGGATTCCTCGATCTCCGCCGCAAATGGCGGGTAGAGATCGCGGCTGGCCACGCACAAATCCAGGAAGGCCTGCGGCTCCAGCATCTCGCCCAGCGGCGCGAGCATGCCCGCCGCGGCGGAACTCGCCTCCTCGCCCGGCGCGGACCGGTCCACTACCGTGACCCGGCTCCCGGCCTGCGCCAGGCGCCACGCGATCGAGCAACCGATGATCCCGCCGCCGATGATCAGGACGTCGGCGGCGGAGGAAGAACCGTTCGCCATAACCAGTCCGCTGCACTTCCAGTTTTTGCCAGGCAGGAGGCGCGGTCAAGGGGAATCTGCGATTTCTGTATAACTCGTTTCTGAACCGTCTAATTCAGGAAAAAGCGCGCACTTTCTATGCAACTCGGCACAAATGTCACTCGATTCTTGCTCAACTTTGCAGGAATATCCGGTTTCCAGTCGGGCTCTTTGTCTGAGCCCCCCTTTGTTTTCATAGACATTCCGGCTTCGTTCCAGATATCTTTTTTTGGGAGCGCCCCTTCCCTGACTTTTGCCAGCGTGTTGGTGAGCCGCCATAGCTGGCGCAGTTGGGATTCTTCCACGCGTCGCAGAAGCTCGGCCGTCTCATCCTCCGGGGCCGCCAGGGCAGCGAGGTTTTCCGGCGAGTCGACCCTGTTCGCTCTCCGGGTCATAACCCAGGCAACCGATTTGACGGGTTCCACCAATTCGCGCAGTTGCTTGCGGGCCCGGCGGAGCACCGCCTTGCGCTCACGGTCCTCCATGGGTTTCAGCAGCGATGCGAGCAAACTGAGGAATTCCTGGGTCATTGGGGAAGAGTCGTCCTGGCGGGCGTTCGCGAAGGCCTGGATTTCCTCCTCGTTGGATACGACGCCCCGCCGCGACAAGGCCGCCTGAAGGCGCTCGAAGGGTTCGAGGTTGTCGACCGCCCGGACGGCGTGGGTCCCCTCCAAGAGGTTCTCTCCCAGCAGGCTTCCTTGCATGCGCCGCACGGCAAGGCCTTCCCGTCTGCCCTGGCTGCGCCGCATCTCCCACAGGGTTTCGTTTAACTGGCTGACCAACTGTGTTTCATAGCCGGGGCGCGGCTCTATGTCCCTGGTCAGGGATTCCTTTAATTCCAGGTACTCCTGGACATCCTCCTCCATAAGCGCCATCGCTTCGGCCCGGGACTTGGTATAGAAGCCGCGCCGCATTTGGGCTTCCGTCGATGCGGGAAGCGGCGCCTCCGCACTCTCCGTATGTCGGCCGTCTGCTGCGCCGGCTGCGTTTTCCTGCGACATTTCCAATTGTTGAGATAAAGACATAATATCCTCCCCAAGTACAGGGGCAGGGGTCAGGGTTCAGGGATTTGTGACGAGGGGGAACGGAAGGGCCCATGCAAAATATCCTCGCGCCAAACCAGTAGCGCCGATCTTGCGGCCCGCGGCTCTTCCGTCGCAACCGAAAGGCTGCCGGCCTTGCTCATCGTCAACCCAACGCCTCAGATCCCGTGAGGCGGGACGGTCCGTGCTACCGCGCTTGGCCTCCCTGGGCGCCGGGGCACGGGAAGGCTGGTCTTTCCGAGCCTTGCCGCCCGCCCGAACAGCACATCGGCGGCCATAGCCGGGCCCCTCCACCCTAGTTCCATCACCCAGCCCCCGATCCGATGCCAGAAAACAATTCCAATGATAGTATTCATACTAATATATCACTTGTTAAGTCACTAATGAGATAAGAATGTAAGGTCTCGAGGTTGGGGGATGACAATGTGCCCGGAAAGGCGGTAAACCACCAAATGCCGGGTTCCTCGCGACGGCCAACTCCACGAAGCCAAGTTGGGACGTCTTGGCGAGCGTTTGAGCGGTTGTGGCTGGGGAAAGAAATTGTATTAGGGAGATGATATCTGGTGTATGTTATAGAGGGTAGTTGGTCACAGGGCAAAGTCTCATCCAAACATCGATCTGGGGCAGTCGTTCGGCTGAAATCCGTTGCGCGGTTTATGCTGCCTGAACGACAGCCGCGGGCATTAACCCTTTCCCCACAGGGGCAACACAAATCACGTCTGACGGAGGTTAATTCATGCGGACACTGTTCGGCGTTGTTATGATCGGCCTCTCCGCGTCGATCGCCTCAGGCCAGGTGGTGGTCCCGAGGACCGTCATCACCCCGCCGTCCAGCATTGGCCATCCTGAGGATGGCGGGCTGCGGGCTCACACCAATCTCAAGATCCTGGGCGAACCCATGACGCACCCGTCCCAGACGGCTGGACCTCCCTTGCCGGGATACTTCTTCGAAACCCCGGCCTCGCTGGCCTGCATTTACGGGTTCGTACCCGCTTCCTCCCCGGGGTGCAATCCCAACGTGGTCACGGCGAACCCCACGCGCGGGGCCCGGGCTGTCGCCATCGTCGACGCTTACGACGACCCCAATGCGTATAGCGATCTGCAGACCTTTTCGGCGCAGTTCGGGCTTGCGCCGATTACTCCCACCAGTTTTCAGGTGGTCTACGCACCCTCCGGGGGACCCTCACCGGGTTCGTGCTCCACGCCTCCTCCGGGGCCGCAGCCACCCAGTGCCGCCCCCACCGGTTGGGACGTGGAAGAGTCCCTCGACATCGAATACGCACACGCCATGGCTCCCAACGCGACCCTCTACCTGGTGGAGGCACAGTCGGATTACTTCACCGATCTCTTGTGCGGCGTTTCCGTTGCCAGCAACCTGGTGGCAAATGCGGGCGGCGGGGAGGTCTCCATGAGCTGGGGTACCGGCGAACCCGCGCAGTTCTCGATATACTACCCTCTGCAAACCCAAATGGATCACGTCTTCACCAAACGGGGCGTCGTCTATTTTGCCTCGGCAGGCGACGGCCCGGGTGCGATTTGGCCTAGCACGTCGCCCTTTGTGGTCTCCGCCGGCGGCACGACCCTGAGTACGAACCAGACCACCGGCTCATTTCTGCTGGAGAACACCTGGCAAGATGGAGGCGGGGGACTGAGCATCATCGAGTCAAGACCCCCCTACCAGAATGGCATCGCCACCCTGGTGGGGTCCCACCGAGGTACCCCCGATATCGCGGCCATCGCCAATCCTAACACCGGGGTTTGGGTTTTGGACACCCTGGTCTTCGGTCCGGGTACGTGGTATATCGTGGGCGGCACGAGCGTGTCTTCGCCCCTGCTCGCGGGGATCATCAATGCAGCCGGCGGCTTTGCGGTATCCAGCCCGGCGGAACTCTTTGAGATATACTCGCATCCCTCCGGCTTCACCGACCTTACTGCCGGTGATTGCGGCATCTACATCGGGAATTTCGCCACGCCGGGATGGGATTTCTGCACCGGCTGGGGAAGCCCTTGGGGTTACTTGGGGAAGTAAAATCGACAATCCAGGGCAGCGACTCCTTTCGACAGGTTTGATGACCGCTTCGCTGCCCTGGATGATTGGCCAACCCCGTGGCATGGGCGCCCTGCCCATTCCGGGACACGACCCGGAGAACCTGTGAAAGAATTGACTTTTAAACAAGAGCACCTCGCGCAGAGACGCAGAGGCGCAGAGATCTCAAGCAATTAACTGCATTATTTTGTTTATCGGCTCCACCCCTCTTCATCTCGGCGCGAAGTGCTCTTGTTTAAAAGTCAATTCTTTCACCGCCCATTATGATCTACGCTCGCCACTGGGATGAAAATGGGCGTCTCGGTGATAGGCTCCTGTCTGCGTAGCGGCCACTTTGAGGTCGAAGAAGATTGGAGCGTGGGAGCCCGCTTCACAGCCTGACCCAGACGTCTACGGTACCCCTGATTGTTGCCCCTCCGGAGGAGGTGAGCACGCGAGAGGGCTCCGCCCTCCTACCACGTCCATTTGGCCGCCACGCAGAACAGGAGCCTTACAATGAATTAGAGAGCCAGGGCCTGCCCCTCTTGCTGGCGAATGCGCAGCACATCTTTCGAGAGAGCTTCGGAAGGCCGGGCCAGAAGTTACTGCGTTTCACCCTCGCGCGCACAACCTGACAGGGTTGCCATTAACCACCCCGTCCCGATGCATCGGGACGGCCCCTCCTGAATCAGGAGGGGAGTTTGCCTTGGTTCCCCTCCTTGGATGAGGAGGGGCAGACGCGTTCAGCGGCGGGGGTGGTGCTGAAGTGTGGCCGGCAGGCGCGTATGGCCATCGCCCTACAGGGAGAGTTGTTCTCCCGCGATTCCGCGCTGTTCTCGCAGGACAACAATCAAATCCGGCCGAGCGGCTTCCATTTTGCGCCAAGTTCGATCATGATGTGAGGGCATCGGAACCAGGGTGGAACATCATGGCTGAGGAACGAACCGTGGGGCCAGACAGTACCGCGGTGCGGGTGGCCTTATGGCGGGCAATGCACGTCCAAACCGATCCGCCGCCTCATGTGCTGGAAGATGACCTTGGCCTGCGGCTGGGAAGCTCCGAGGAATTGCTCGTCGCAGGTACCCAACCACGAAGAGCCGGCTGCCATTCCGCAATCCCCCCCAGCACGGCAAAGGAATCCAAAATGGGAACCCACGAAACAACCTCCCGGCGTGATTTCATGAAGAATTCATTGTGGGGAGGCGCAGCCGCCATGGCCACGGCGAGTCTAGCGGCCGGCAAGGAAGGGAATGCGGCTTCTCCGGCGGCCGAAACCCCCAGGCTGCGTTTTGGGGCAAACTACGTGCCGCGGAAGGGTTGGTGGTACTGCTGGGAGGATTGGTCCCCGGGGCCGATCGCCGAGGACTTGCGAGCCATTGCCGATCTTGGCCTGGACCACGTCCGCATCCAGTGCCTTTGGCCGATGTTTCAGCCCGGCATCAGCAGTGTGAGCGAGTCCATGCTGGAAAAGCTACGGGAGTTGCTCGACGCCTCCGACCGGGCCGGACTGGACGTGGAAGTAACGGTACTGAACGGATGGATGAGCGGCCTTCAGTACCTGCCGGCCTGGGTCGCACCGCTGAAGGTGTCCTCGCGCGCCCACGATGGCAATGTTTTCGCGGACCGGGAAGTTATCGAGGCGGAGAAGCTACTTTTCCGACGGCTCGCGGATGCGGTCGGCGGCCATCGGCGCTTCCTGGGTTTCGACATTGGGAACGAGTTGGGGGTGCTCCAAGGGATCAGCAATCCCGTGACGCAGGAACAGGCCGACGCATGGGGGACGGAAATCCTCGGTTATAGTGACGCGATTGCTCCCGGGAAATTTCACGTGAACGGCGCGGATGATTCCCACTGGTTTGCGGATTTCGGCTTCAGCCGGGAGAACCTCGCCAATACAGGCCACGCGACAATTGTGCATTGCTATGTCTTCTTCACCGGCGCGCTGGACCACTACAAGTATTCCGAAGTCGGCTCGTTGCACCTCGCCTCTTACATGGTGGAGTTGGCCTTTGCTTATCAACGCGACCTCGGCCGGCGCGTCTGGGTGGAAGAAACCGGCGTGTCCCCGGAGTGGATGCCGGAGAGCTATCTGCCCGAATTCATGGAACACACGGTGCGGAACGTTGTCAACACCGGCAAGGCCTGGGGCATAACGTGGTGGGCATCGCACGACATCGAGCCGGCCATCAAGGGGTTTGACTCGCTTGAATACACCTTGGGGCTGCTGGAAGTTCACAATCGCCCGAAACCTTTGGGGCGCAGACTGGCCGCATTGGCAGAGGAGTTAAGGCGCGCGCCGCCCGTCGTCGCGCCCCGGTCCGTCGCACTCGTGATCCCCGACCACGGATTGTCTCGAAAGACCTCGCCGGCGGATTGGACGTACGCCAAACCTTACATGGATTTGGTCGGGCAGGGAAAGCACCCAGCTATTGTGCTCAAGAGCCGCGCCGGGGACGCGGGCTACTTGAAGGCACGCGGCATCACCGAATTGGTTCCTTTGTAGCGCGGGAAAATCCCGAGCTTGCCGCTGTAGGGCGCGGCCAGGCTAGACCCCAAAGATGCGAGTGGTCTCGTACCAGCGTTGCGTGACGGCGGAGCCGCGGCGCAGCCGTGGGGATGGCCCCGTCAGTGAATCGCGGTATAATGACCTGCACTTTGCGTTGAGGTTTCAGGGAAGGGGAACCCATGTCGACTACGCTCAGTTCCACCGACCGCCGGGTCATCGCGATTGCCGCTGTGGTTGCTGCTATCTCCCTGGCCCTCGGGGTGAAATACTTCTCCCACGCCTTCCCCGAAGCGGCCATTGAATTTCGCGTGAACAGAGATGATTCTGCCCCGGTGGCCGCGAAATTCCTGGCGGATCGCGGATGGAATACGGCCGCCTACCAGCACGCCGCGGTGTTCGACTACGACGACGATGCCAAGGTCTACCTGGAGCGCACGCAAGGCCTGGCGCGGATGAACGCACTGACGCGCGGCCCCATCCATCTCTGGCGCTGGTCGCATCGGTGGTTCAAGCCGCAACAGAAGGAGGAATTCCGCGCGGAGGTTTCCCCCTCAGGAGAAGTGGTGGGATTTGACCACGAAATTCCGGAAGCGGCGCCGGGCGCCAACCTCGATTCGACGGCGGCGCGAGCCTTAGCGGAGAACTTCCTCGGCGAAGTCATGCGGCGTGACCTGGGGGGCCTGGAGTTCGTTGATTCCGTGAGTGAGAAGCGCCCCGCCCGGACGGATTTCTCCTTCACCTGGAAGCAGAAAGCGGTGGACCTGGGCGACGGCAGCTTGCGCCTGGAAGTGGAAGTCGATGGCGACCAGGTGGCCGGGTATCGCGAGTTTGTGAAGGTCCCGGAGAACTGGACGCGCGACTACCAGAAGCTGCGTTCCCGGAATGTTGCCGCGCAGGTGGTGGATGAAGTCCCCTGGGCGCTGTTGTGCATCGCCGGACTGGTCATCTTGATCCTGCGCCTGCGCAAGCGGGACGTGCCCGTATATCTCGCCGTGGGCTTCGCATTCGTGACGGCATTGCTCTACTTTCTCGGCCAGTTGAACATGTTCTCGCAGGCGGAATACGGCTACCGTACTACGGATTCCTATTCCAGCTTTGTCAGCGGATACGTGGTGGAAAATCTCCTCGTGGCCCTGGCCCTCGGGGCAGCCATCTTTCTGCTGGTGGCCAGCACCGAGCCCGTCTATCGCGATGCCTACCCGCGCTTCATCGCCCTTCGCCGTTACTTCAGTTGGCAGGGTCTGCGCACCCGCTCGTTCTTTATTGCCAATGTCGTCGGCATCGCCATGACGTTCTTCTTCTTTGCCTACCAGACGGTGTTCTACCTGGCGGCCAACCGGCTGGGAGCGTGGGCGCCGGCGGATGTCCCCTTCTCGGATCTTCTCAATACGCGGTTTCCCTGGGTCATGGTCTTGTTCGTGGGTTTCTTTCCCGCCGTCTCCGAGGAGATTCAATTCCGCGCGTTTGCCATCCCCTTCCTGCGAAAATACCTGAAGTCGCTTCCCGTGGCAATTGTGCTGGCAGCCTTCATGTGGGGGTTCCTGCACTCCGGTTATCCCAATCAGCCGTTCTTTATCCGCGGCCTGGAGGTGGGCTTTGGCGGCGTGATCGTGGGACTGGTCATGCTGCGCTTCGGGATTCTGGCCACGCTGATCTGGCACTACTCCGTGGATGCGCTGTATACCGCTTTCCTCCTGTTGCGCTCACCCAATCATTACCTCATGGTGTCGGGTGGAGTTTCGGCGGGAATCATGCTGGCGCCGCTCATCGTGGCCCTGGTTGCGTACTTGAAGACCGGGACGTTCGCGGAGGAAGACGCCTTATTGAATTCCTCCGTCGCGCCGCCTCCCGAACCGGTTCCTGCCAAGGCCGCTGAACCCGAAACGTCCACGACCTACCAGCCGCTTTCCCGATCGCGCCTGGCGTGGGCCGGGGGGCTGGCGGTGATCTTCATAGCCCTGGCGTTCATTCCCGTCTACCGGTTTGGAGAGGGTTTCACCCTGCAAACCTCACCGAAAGATGCGCTGCGGATTGCGGGGGATTTCATGCGCCAGCGAAAGATCGACCCGGCGGATTACCAGCAAGTGGTCTGGAACAATCCCAATGTCGACTCATTGGCGCTGCGCTACATCGCGGAACGGAAATCCCTGGAGCAGGCGGACCGGATCTACCGCCAAGCGACCCTTCTTGCCTTATGGGAAATTCGGTACTACCGCCCCTTACAGAAAGAAGAGTACGCAGTCTTCGTCGATCCGGTCGCGGGAGAGATATTCGGATTTCGTCACGTGCTGGAGGAGAACTCTCCCGGCGCCTCGCTTACTTCCGACCAGGCCCGGGCGCTGGCGGAGCAGGCCGTGCAGGAGCGCGGCTACCGCCTGGACGGTTTTGAACTGCAAAGCTCCGATGCCACCAAACGCAAGTCGCGCATGGATTACACCCTGGTCTGGCAGGCCAAGTCCGGCGACCCCCGCAATGTCGGCGACGCGCATTATCGCTTGCAGGTGGATATCGACGGCGACCAGGTTGTTGGTTTCGCTCGCTCCTTCAAGCTCCCGGAGGAATGGGAACGTGCCCAGGAAGGTGTCCGGCTCGCGAACAACGTCCTGATGGGGATATCGGTCCTGACGGTTCTGGCGGCGGTGGCGGCGGGACTGATCCTCTTCGTCAATCTGGTCCGGTCCGGGCAGATGCAGTGGAAGGGGTCGGCGAAATTCGGCGTCCTGCTTGCCCTGCTGGCGCTCCTGGGCGCGCTGAACGGGCTGGCATTGACGGCACGCGGCTACGACA
>DATJVT010000067.1:0-7776 GCA_035501695.1 Terriglobia bacterium
TATGAGACTTGATGCTCAGAGACTGTTGTCCGTGCTGCGTCTGCCAGCACGGCTGACGCTGGACGAGGCTGGCTACCTCCTGGGCTTCCATCCGGAGGGCATCAGTTTTCTCGTCTCCGCCAAGATATTGGAGCCTTTGGGGGATCCGCCGGAAGGTGCTCCCCTGTGGTTTGCGGCCGCACAGATCATGCAGTTGCGCACCGATCAGAAATGGTTGTCGAAAGCGACCAAAGCCGTGCGCTTCCACATCAAGGAAAAGAACGAGAAGGCGAAAGCCAAGCGTGGTGAGCCAAATCCGCTGGTGGATTCCGGCGACAGGGTGGTTTCGGGGGGACGCTGTGCCATCCATTAGCCCCGGGAGCCATGCCACCTTACCCAGGATTCGGGCGGGAACGGGTTCGCTGCGCCGATTGGGCTTGGCATGGAGACAGGGAAGCCCTCGGGCGAAGCTCCGGTGGCGCCGCGGTTCCTTGGTTCTCCTCCTCCCGGTACTCAGGCCGGTGACAGCGCTTATTCCGGTCCGGCGCTGGCACCCCCGCCGCGAGGCCGGCTTTCTTCCGCAGAGTTCCAGGCGACCACAGCCACCGAGACTCGAATGTCCTTGAACGCTGTGGGTGTCTTCTCATTTCTGCCGGCCGCCTTCGACCCGGGCTTCGTTTCGCGGGTTTGCCGCTCAAGCACCCTGGGTCTGGGCCTGCTTTGCGTCGCGTGGGCCGTCTCGCTGGTGGTGGAGTTCTGGCGCGCAGCCACCCGGTACTGGGCCCCCATCCGTTGCCTTGAAACCGGCCGCGTGCTGGCGGGAAGTATGAAGGTTGCTAATGACAAATTGGGGAAGTCCAATCCCGTTTTCAGTGTCTCGACAGGCGGTGTCACGCATAACACGGGTGCAGCGAAAGCTTCTAAAAATGGGGTTCCTCGTGGCCAGGTGCAAAAAGCCCTGGAGAATCAGGCCAATCCTGCGGGACATCGTCTTTCCGTTATAGTTTCCTTTTCGGCCACGTCAACCGGTTTTGCTGGGGTTTTTCGCTTTAGAAAACACGGGCAACACCGGTGCATTTTAGAAGCTTTTGAGGGGGGCAATACCTCAAAGGGGGAGTGGCACGGTTTGTCGTCGGGTGTCGCTATAGACCCGGTGAGCGGACTTGGAAAGGACCGTTCAAGAAACAGTTGGACTAATTGTGAATCATGAAAATCAATACCGTCAACTACGCTCTCAGGGGCACCATTTGGCAGATCATCTTCTATATTGATGGCTTCAACCCCATCTGGCGGACCACCAAATGCACGAGCCGACCCGAGGCGGAGCAAAAGCGCAAGGAGATGGGAAAGCGGCTGCTGGCGGAGTTGGAGGAGCAGGCGGCACAGGCCAATGCTGGCAACGTGGGGTGCGAGACTACGGAAGGGGCACAAGCCCAGGGGACCGGCCCTGCCACGACGGCGAGCAAACCCCAGAAACCCCCGCGAAAGAGCATCGTCGCTCTGCTCCAGGCCATTATGGGCTCCATCGGCATCCACTGGAAGGGCAGCACGCGCTGGAACTACGGGCGCGCCGGCGAGTTGATCGTGGAGGCGCTGGGCGAGCTCGCCCAACTCGAGCCGGAGGAGCTCGATCCTGTCGATTATGTTAAGGTGCGGGAGAAACTCGATCAGGAGATCCCTGACGCTTCCCGGCGGCAGGTGGCCGGCATGATCCGGCGGCTCACCCGGGAGCTCATCCAGCGGGGTCTGCCGTCCGGCTGCCTCCACCACCTGGACAACGTCCAAGGCAAGAGCCAAAACGAAGCCTCCGGCCGGCCGTTTGAGGGGTCACACATACGCCAGATGATGGTGCAGTTGCCGCACGAACCGGAGGTCATCAAAGGGATGGTCTATATCGGCCTTTCCGGAGGACCCCAGGTGATTGACGTCGGCACGCTCGAGCATGACGAAATCAACCGGGAGAACGGCATGGTGCGCCGCAACCGCATCAAGGTCGACGACGCGAAGGTCGAATTTGCCCTGTTGCCGTGTGCGCTGGAATGGGTCCGGAGCCGCTACAAAGAGGGGGACATTTACGTTTTCCCGGAATTGATGTTCCGGGAAAGCGAATTAAAGGACCCGAACTGCAACCGGGAAGCCGTTCCGCTGGACAAAACGCGAACGAAGCACATCAGCAAGAAAGGCATCGATCTCTTCAACGCCTTTCTGAGGCGGGCCGGCATCACGTCCCGAGAATACTCCTTCAAATCCTTCCGCCAGCAGGTCGTGTCCCTGCTCAGTTCGCAAGGGATCAAGGAAAAGGTGCGCATGCGGGTCACGGGCCATCAGGTTTCCTGGTCGCACACGCGCTACGACTTTCCCGCCGAATGGGAATTCTTAAGGGTTCGGGATATCCTGGATCGGAACCTCAAGGCCATTTGCGAGGGCAAAGAGGTGCGCTACATCCTGTCGCTCGGGGGGGTCGTTGACGAACTGGAGTGCCTGATGCGCCAGGAATCCGCCTTGGCGGAGGCTCGCGCGCAGCAACGGCACAATGAGAGCCTGGCGTTCCATGGCGAAAATCATGTCCGACTCCAGAATGTGGAGCAAAAGATCGATACGATCTGCGTCGAACTCAGTCGCCTCGTGACGGTGCTCCAACTCGACACGCACCCGGATGATCCCGCCAACGACGGGCCGGAAGAGAATCTGTGGGAGGCCGACCAACCGCTTGCCGGCGGGGCCCGCTCGACTCCGCACAATGGCGAGACGCTGTTGCTGCCTCCGCTGGTTCTGCCTCCCGGCCGTAACCCGACCGGGCGCAACGGGGAGAACCATGGGGGCGCCGGCGAGGGCTCCCGCACCTGAATGGAAACCGAAGGAACAAAAACCATGCACGAAATCAATTCTGACTCGTCTGCGTCCAGCGTGGACCGGCCAACCATGCCGATCGCTGGAATCCCGGGGAAACTCTACATCGGCATCGACAATGGCTACACGGGCGCCATCGCGGGGCTGTTGCCGAACGGCACGGTGAGCTGTCATCCCGTCCGGGTGACGGATTTGGGTCGAGAGCGCTTTCTCGACGTGGAAAGCAATCTCGGCCTGCTCCAGGCCATCATCACCGGGGCGGGAGTGACGAAAGACAACCTCCTGGTTGTCTATGAGCAGTCTCAAATCAATCCCTACTTCGGCCACAAGAGCAATCACACCAACGGCAAGAACGGTGAATTCTGGCGCGTGCTGCTCTCGACGGAAAAGATCCCTTTCGCCTGGGTGAATCCGAAGCAATGGCAAAAGGATATGTTCCGCGCCATTCGCGGCCGGGATACCAAAGTCATGGCGGATCTGGTCCGCAAGCAGCGATTCCCGAACCTGGATTGCACCGGGTTGAACAAAACCGAACTCGAAGGAGTTAACGATGCGCTGTGCATCGCGCTCTGGGCCAGAGAACACAACCAATAAGGCGGTCGGCCCCTCGCGCCAGCAAGGCGTTCGCTCCAGCGCGCGGACGGTCCTCACGCGGGCTGGCCGGAATTCGGTTCCTCATGCCGGCGGATGTAGTTTCTCAGGGAGTTGAGGTCGACGAGGCGCACGCCGGTCCTGGCGCCGCGTTTGCGCAACACGCAGCTCTTCACCGGCGGCTTGAAGCCATTGGCTTTCGACGGCAGGACCAGCGTGTTGAGATAGCCCCGGGAAAGCCCGAAGACCGGATCGCGTTCTCCGTACCGGGGAAGGCGAATGAATTCCGGCTCGACAGCGACTTGCGTGGCGAGCGACAGCGGGTTGGTGGTGTAGTTGCTCGGATTATTCATAGTGTTGTTTGAGATCCCTTACGGCTGCCGGCGATGCGGCGACGGGAACAGGCCGGACGCATCGGCCGGATCCCGATTCGACGTCCGCTGCGTGTTCAGTCGGAGGGGTTTGTCTTGCCAGGTGTTCGTTCATCTCCTGCAGCACCTGCCGTGATAACGAGCGCAACCGGGCTCGGACCCGCCGCCGCCGCCCTTGCAGCGGAATCTGCTCGGCCCAGAGGAACACCTCCTCCCAGGCGTCAACCAGGTGGCGCAACCGCGGCGGCGCCTTCGCCCTCAACCGCTGGAAGAATTCGTCGCGGAAGGTTCTCAGCTCCACATCATTTTCCGGGCTGACGACGGCCATCAAACAGATGCCGTTCTTCACAGCTCCACCGTCGGGGTCGCCGGCCAGCGGCCGATGCACCACCCGGTGTTCGAGCTTGCGGCGCTCGGCTTCCACCATGGAATTCACCACCCCCTTGAGATAACGCAGGAAGGCGGGTTTGTTCTCCAAATCAGTCATTCTCGGGTGCCGCCCCTTCCGCTCACGGCTCAGCCCCGTGAGAACCGCTGCAAAGCTGTCCTGCAACACATCCTCGCCCGGACACGAACCCAGGCCAACCCTGCCCAGACGGTAGGCAGCATAGTTTCGGAGGAGGCCAATGTCCGTGTCCGTGAGATTCTCCAGGAGTCCAAGACAAAGATGCTTGGCATCCGGCGATTCACCCGGGCCACTTTTCCTGGAAGGTGTGAACTGCCCCCCGCCCGGGCAGTCGCAACACGGCTCCCAGGTCAGCGCACCGTCCGCATTGGGCGAGCGGTCTTCCTGAAGGTCCATTAAAGGCGGCTGGTTTCTCATGGGCCGAATCGGTGACTGCCAAGTCCCGAAGCTTTGTTCCATTTTTCGGAGGTGCCCCCGGGAGTTATGGACAAGCTGGCTCCGGACCTTGGTAGCGGCAAAAGGACAGGCATTGATCTGAAGCAATTACGTCTGAATTGAGTTTGACTGAATACATTCAGATGAATTGGGGTTCGGCGGCGGCGGTTCTCTTCATCCGCCGTTCAAGAGGCTTGAAGCCCTTATTGAGATCTGTGTTTGGCGCCCTTTCGCACGGGGGCTTGGCGGAGTTGTCAAAACTGAGCACGTGCTGAACGAGGCGAACCTCACCTTCTGCGGAGCCGAATTTCAGCGTTTGCGCGGCGCCTTCCGGTCGGCGTTTGAGGGCGCAGGCTGTCCGGAGCGCATCCGGCGAGAAGACGCGCGACGCGCTGAACGACCTGTTCCTGCGCGTGCAATTGGGCTCCTGTCACCGCTTGCGCTTGTTTCGCAGCCCCTCGTGCATCCCCAACCTCACCCGCCTGGCCTCCACCTCGTCGGCAGCTCGGCGCAGTTCCTCAGCCATGTGCCTGGCCTCCCCCGGCGTCAGCCCGCACCTGACCTGCTCCGCCCTTTCGTCCTGGAGCTGCACCAGAACGAAACCTTTGTTCTTGAGCTTGCTCGCCTTCCGCCGGCCGTACGTTTTCAGCACGGACGGATTTCTTGAGTAGTCGAATGGCGAGCTGATTCCGACGCCGTAGTGTGCCCCAGTGCTTTCAGGGTAGGAGGATAAACCGAAGTGGATTATACGTGTCTCCGTTTGAAAGGCGCCGGTGAAGATCTATCTCTCTTCCGGCTGCGGCAACTGGTCGGCGCGCCATTCCTGGTCGTGACGCAGCCACTCGGGGTGTTGGTCAGGCCAGAAGGAAGCTCGTTTCTGCGGCCGTTGGAAATAATGGGACTCGAACGCCAACTGGGGTTGCATCTGATGCATCGCCAGGCCGGCGAAGGCCAGATGGGTCTCCAGGTCGGCGCCTTTGCGGAATTCGATGGTGTCCCAGAGGTTGAATACCCCCATGAACCAGTCCAGTTGCTGCCGGTAGTAACTGCGCATGAACTGCGGGCCCAGAGTCTTCTCCGGTTCCGACCGCTGATTGGAAAGGCACAGGTTTCCACCCAGCCACGAATGGGTCAGGTGCGTGGCCAACGGATAGACCTCGAAATCCGGGTCCTTGGCCAATTCCCGCACCAGCCGCATGAAGTTGGAGTAATAGGGCTCGATCCGCTGGTAGGAATTGTACCCCCGAATCGCGGCATGCTGGGTCTTCAGGGTGAAGCTGGTCAAATCGCCGGGACGATCCAATTCCAGTTCCCAGGCCGTGAGCACCAGAGCAAAGACCGCCGTCTGCATCTCAACCGGAAGTTGGAAGGGCAAGCCGTCGTGGGTGACGACGCCGCGGGCCAGGCAGTAAACCTCCTGGAACGCTTCGCGATCCAGTTTGAGGGCGCGATTCAATTCCGCATCCAGGGTGGCATACGCGCAGGTCTCGGAAGAACGCGCCTGCGTCAACTCTCCATTCGGCAAGATCGTGCTGCCCAGAATCCTTTGCTCGAAGGTGGCATCCTCTCCCGGATTGGTTATGGCATTGAACGGATACCCGTAGAAGTAGTCCGGCCCATCAAATCGGGCAATCTTGCCCCACGGATCGGGTGTCCCATCAATGAGGGGAAAGTTGCTGCCCCCCACGTGAGGGAGGAGATCAGCAAAGATGGGCGCCGGGGCACATTCCCACGGGCCGAGTTCCGCATCCGGGTAAAGGTAGTTCGCCGGGAACAACTGCGCCGGCCCGGCCCAGCGCGAGAGGGCCGCGAAATAGTTGAAGGCCTTGTCCAGCCGGATATGAGGAGTGAGGCTGAAGCCGAGCTGCGGGGTGACGTAAACCAGCGTAGTATGCACTCCGCGCAGGGTTTTGGGCCGGAGCTCGTTCCACAGTTGATGGTGGTAGCGCAGATGCCGGGCGTTGAGGCCGATTCCGCTTGCCTGCGACGGGCTCTGAAACCATGGAGAGTGCACCAACGCGCTGTGTTCCGGGGGCAGGGTCTTGAAGTGCGGTAGCTGCGGCGCGGCGCGGATTTGCGGGATGTATTCCCAGTTTGCCAACTCCGGCAGCGCTTTACGGCCGACACTGGCGACCAGGCACTTGTCGGCGTCCCATCCGGGCGGGAACGTCGCATCCGTGAGCCGTTTGGCTTGCGTCAACGGGATCGCGCAGTGGAGGACTTTGGTCCGGCGGCGGTCGGCCCGGCTGAAGACCTCCTGGTTGACTTCCCATCCTGGCTCGGCGATATGGGCCCACCGTTCCCGGAACTCGGCGCTTTGCAGATCGTTGTTCACGTTGTCTTTCTGCCGCGGAGGTGTTTTTCGCGAAGCGTTACGTGTTTCAGCAGCGGAACAGAGCCGCCATCGCCAGCTCA
This sequence comes from Terriglobia bacterium, assembly GCA_035501695.1. GTDB lineage: Bacteria > Acidobacteriota > Terriglobia > UBA7540 > UBA7540 > Bog-366. Next base: position 7,048 of record DATJVT010000067.1, read on the forward strand.
GCACCCGATCGCCCGACAATGGGTGACCCGCCCGTGTCAGGGGCAGTGCTTGGCGATAAGGGGATTCGGTACCAGGGCCATCGTGAGGGGTCCTTCTTCCAGGTCATCCCGGGTGTGCGCACCGTCGCCGCCAAGAGAGTGGGGTGGTATTCCCTGAGGGCAGGATGTTGAAATTCGCCGAAGGCAGACTGGCCAGGCTGCCGCACGAATTCTCCAACAAGACCCATTGTCCAACGACCACCAGAGCCCCTGCCTTCTCATCGAGCGTCAGCTTGAGTTCGACGGGCGGCATAAGCGCTGTTTCGGACGTTGTTTAGCAGGCCGGGGCTCTCGGAGCAGTTCCTTCGCCATCGCTTGCTGCAATCGCTTCCCGATCCTTCCCGCAGCAACCACGGTGAGCTCCCTCAGACGTTGTTCGGAAATTCCGAGCTTGCGCCCCTGTTGCAGAATCCTGCGCATTTTCCTGATGAAATGTCGGTCGAGCAATCCGTGGTGCGACCTGCTTGCGGCCCTGCGTTTCATTCGTGTTTTCGCTCTTGGTTCTCGCCCAGCCATCCGCGCCCGCGGCGGGCGTGGCTTATGCTTTCGACGTGGCGTCCAGCACGATTGGCTGGCTTGTACCACTGGGGGTGTTCGCCGGCCCTTTGGGCTCGTGCTGGTGCGAAAGGCTTGGTGGGAAGTGGGGGACAAACCTGTCGCGCCTGGCTGCGGACTCCTCCCTTAAACCTG
>DATJVT010000068.1:0-5180 GCA_035501695.1 Terriglobia bacterium
ATCGGCGCGATCCACCTGGAAGACCACCTTGGCACGGCCGCTGCGCAGGACGAAATACTCTCGGCCATAGAGGAAAGGAAGCTTGCTCAATTCCGCCAGCGTGGAGGCTGGGGCGGCAGCCACAGGCGGATTCTGCGGCGAAGCCTTCATCCCGGCGGCCGGCACACCCAGAGAAAGGGCGGATGCTCCAGCAGTTTCCAGAAAAGATCGCCGGCTGACCTTAATCATTTGCGGCCTCCTTTGACTAGATAGAAATGTGAGATTGTAGACCCAGCACGGCGAGCATGCAAACCGTCTCCAAAACAAACTCACACCGGGGCGGCGGGGGTGTATACTTTGGCGGCCCGAGGGAGGATTCATGCCCCTCGTATCGTCCCGGTTTCGCAGGGAACGAACATCGAGCATCCAGCAAGGGAGGAATCCTGAAGTGACCAATAATATTTCGCGAAGGACTTTTATGGTGGGCGCGGCCACGGCCGCAGCTTCCCTGCGCGCGTGGGGAGCGAATGAGCGCATCCGGCTCGGCATCATCGGCTCCGGCGACCGCGGTCAATATCTGATGTCGCGCGCCAACGAGGCCGGCGGCATCGAGTGGGTAGCGATTTCCGATATTTACGACGCCCGGCGCAACAAGGCGGAAAAAGTGGCGAACACCCGCGTCGACAAGTATGCCAATTACCACGAATTGCTCGACCGCAAGGACATTGACGGCGTCATCGTGGCGACGTTCGACCACGCCCATTCCCAGGTCGCCATCGACGCGTGCAAGGCCGGCAAGGACGTTTACGTGGAAAAGCCCATGACCTCGCTGCCGGAGCAGGGACCGCCCCTGGTGCGCGCCGTGCGGGAGAACAAGCGCATCCTGCAAGTAGGGACGCAGCAGCGCACCACCGCCCACTTTGCCGAAGCGAAGGAAAAGTATTTCGACACCAGTGCAATCGGCAAGGTCAACATGGTCCGGACCATCTGGAATGGTAATGGCGGATATCTGACGCCCGTCCCTACCGGCATGGAGCAGAAACCCGCCGGACTCGACTGGGACTCGTGCCTGGCCTGGCTCCCCAAAATCCCCTGGGATCCCAAGCGGTATTTCAATCGCTTCGCCTATTGGGATTTCTCCACCGGGGGGCAGACGGGCGGTCTGTTTGTACACATGGTCGACGTGGTCCACTGGTTCATGAACCTCACCCATCCTGTGGCGGCGGTGGCGGGCGGAGGGATTTACCTTTACGACGACGGGCGCGACACTCCCGACAACGTCAACTTTATTGTGGAATACCCCGAGAAGCTCAACGTGACGTTTGAAGCCACCATCACCGACATGATCAACCGCGAGAGCGCTGACATCGTCTTCATGGGAACGGGCGGCAGGCTCTCTATCTTCCGTTATGGCTACCATTTCATCCCCAGCAAGACCAACTCCCAGACACCCGAGGCGACGGTAAAGGGCGTCAATGACAAGCATATGGACAACTGGCTGGACTGCATGCGCAGCCGCCAGCAGCCCAACGCCGACGTGGTTGCCGGGCACTATGGAGCCATGGCTTGTCATATCGGGAATATCGCTTACCAGAAGAAAGACCGCGTCACCTGGCAGAAGGAGTGGGAAGTATGAGCATCGAAATCGGCGTCAACATGGAATTCATCCGCTCGCAGGACAAGGGCTTTGCCGCCGGCGTGGAGGTGGCGGCGAGACTCGGCTACAAGTACGTGGAACCCATGGTCCACAATGGGCGCGAATTGCTGAGTGAAGCGGGATACTTCCATTCCTTCTCGCTCGATGACGATCCGGGAGAAATGAAGGACATTCTCGACCGTAACAACGTCAAGCCGTCCGGCCTGAGCGCCCACTGCCCGCTCATGCGTCCGGAAATCAGCGTGCCCTATTTGCAGAAGGCCATTCGCCTCGCCGCCGCTATCGGCGCGCCCGTCATCAACACCGATGAGGGGATTCGTCCCGCCTGGGTGGGCCTGGATGAAGCTTTTCACGTCATGGAGTACACACTCACCACCGTCCTGCGGACGGCCGAGCGCTACGGCATCTACATCGCCATTGAGCCCCACCAGAGCATTACCCGCACTACGGAAGGACTGTTGAAGATCGTCCGCCTGGTGGAATCGCCCCTGCTGCGGGTGAACTACGATACCGGCAACGTCTACCTGGCGGGCGGCAACCCCTACGAGGGTTTGGAAGCCGTCTCCTCCTTGCTGGTCCATGTCCATGCCAAGGACATTGCGGTTGAACACGCGGACGCGGAACGCGGCAAGGTGACCGGGACCCCCGTTGGGTGCGCCTGCGGCGACGGCGTCATCGACTGGCGGCAGGTCATCTCGATCCTGCGCGGAGCGAACTTCAACGGCGTGCTTTCCGTCGAGTGTGGCACGGAGCAGCAGGCCGCGCGCAGCCTGTTGCATCTGATGCAGGTGTTAGAGGCCAAGGGCCAGGCGCTGGGGGCCGGGGACTGGACGCTGTGAGATGGGGTCCCAACTGAATAGGGTGAATCATGAATCAGGCTACTTGTAAGGTCCGGTGGACTTATATCGGCTTCTTGGCGCTGGGGTTAGCCCTGCTGGGCACAAATGGGCTCTTTGCCCCCTCCTCAGGCTTCGGCCAGGACACCATCCCCTTCTTCCAGCCGCAGAAGATCCGCGTGCTGATCCTCTCCGGCCGCAACAACCACGACTGGCGCACCACCACCCCTTTCCTTCGGAAGGTCCTGGTGGAGAGCGGCCGCTTTGACGTGCGCGTGGAAGAGGAGCCGGTGGGAATAACCGACGCGACGCTGGCAGCTTACGACGTGTTGGTGGTCGACTACGAGGGCCCACGCTGGGGTGAAGCCACGGAGAAGGCCGTGGAGAACTTCGTCAAACAGGGCAAGGGACTGGTGGGAATTCATGGCGCCAACTACACCTTCTCCGGCATGGAGGTTCTGTTGGACGGCCACAAGCCCTCCGGTCTTAAGCAGCCGCCCTGGCCCGAGTACCTCAAGATGATCGGCGGCTGGTGGACGATGGGGCCGCCCAAGACCGCTCATGCCCCGCGCCATTGTTTCACGGTGAATTTCGTAGACCGCGACCATCCCATCACGCACGGCCTGCCTGAGTCCTTCCGCACTTCCGATGAGCTCTACCACAGCCCCCAGATGTCACCCGATGCCCACATCCTGGCCACCGCCTGGGACGATCCCGCCAATGGCGGCACCGGCAAGGACGAACCCCTCATGTGGACGGTCAACTACGGCCGCGGGCGCACGTTCTACTGCGCGCTGGGGCACGACAACTCGGCCCAGCAGGAGAGCGGCTACGTAAGCACGTTTGCGCGCGGGGTTGAATGGGCGGCTACCGGGGCGGTTACACTTTCGGGCGAAGGCATACTCCGGGGAGCCGTGCAACCGCCTTTGCGCGTCTTGGTTGTCACCGGCGGTCACCCCTATGACACCACCTTCTACACTGTGTTCGAAGGCGTGGCTGATTTGCATTGGGACCACGCGGTATCAAACCATGAAGCCTATCGCGAGGACCTCCGCTCGAAGTACGACGTCCTGGTGCTCTACGACTTTAGCCAAGAGATCAGCGACGCGGAGAAGACCAACCTGCGCGACTTCGTGGAAGCGGGCAAAGGGATCGTTGTGCTCCATCACGCCATTGCCGACTATCAGAATTGGGAGTGGTGGTACAAAGAAGTAGTGGGCGGCAAGTACCTGCTCAAGCCGGAAGGCTCCACGCCCGCCTCGACCTACCTGCACGACCAGGAAATGTGTGTTCAGCCCGTCGCCCAGCACCCCATCCTGGCTCACGTCAGCACCATGCACCTGTGGGACGAGACCTACAAGGGCATGTGGATCTCGCCGGACGTGAAGGTGCTGCTGAAGTCAGATGCCCCCACCAGCGACGGCCCCGTGGCCTGGGTCAGCCCTTACTCGAAGTCACGCGTCGTCTACATTCAGCTCGGCCACGGCGCGAGCGCCCACCTCTACCCTGCCTATCGCGAACTCGTCCAGGATGCCATCCGTTGGACGGGCGGAAGGTGAACGAGTACCGGGATAGGGATAAGAGGTTCGCATCTCGTCTCCCCTTGAGGGCGGAGGTCAGAAGCGCAGCGGGGCCGGGTGGGCCCCAGGCTGCATCAACGCCGTCCTCCAAACCCACCATGGAAACCGCCCATGCCGAACCCTCCCCGCGATGCGCTCATGCCGTGGAAGCCACCCGCAGGCATCCCTATATGTGAGCCTCCCATGCCTCGCGACAGTGGGCGGAACCCGGCTGATCCCGACGTAGCGGGATGTGCCAGGGGAGGCAGATTCGCGCGCGCCGCTCCTCCCGTAACCGGATAGTGGTAATAACCAAGGGGATTGCCCCGGACCCCATAATAGGGAGCCCATCCCACCATCCAGGGCGAGAAAAATGGATACCCGAACGGCCCCCAGAACATTCCCATTCCCGGCATGAACGCGAAGTCACACCAGAACGGATCCCAATACCAACCCGGTCCCCACCATCCACCGGCGTCCAGCAGCGCATTGCCTTCATCTACATTAGCTTCCGTCGAATATTCGCTGCGTAGTTTGCTCCAGCGGTAGAGAGGATCCTCTTCCACCTGGTCCTTATTATACTTCTGCCGCGCCAGGGGCTGAGATTCCGCCAGCAGCGCCATATGTCCCTTGGAGAGGTTGAGGTTCTGATCTCCCTCCCGAATCTTCGCTTTGCCATCCAGCACCTTTACCGACGGCTGGTCGGCATCGAATTCGTACAATCCCGTTTTCTCAATCTGTGTGGTGGTATTGTCCATGAGCACGCTGACATTGTTTTCCTTGAACAATTCATCGACTTCGACCATGGCGGAGCCGTGAGTCACCTGCACCTGCGTATCCGCCAATCCCGGCGCGATCATCTTCACCTCGCTCTGGTGTCCGAGGCGCAGATATATGCCCGGCGTCAGCAACATTTCGGCATTGCCGTTGCCAGTGTCCATCACCTGGTTGGGTTCAAGGTAAGTTGCACCCACGGACTTGGGCGATTGCTTTTGGCCTTCCACCGAGACTTGGCCTTCGACGTAATTCAATGTCCCCGGAGGGGGCATGTTATTCGATGTGTTGTCGGCCACGCAAACCACACCCGCAAAAAGGAGGGCCAGTGTGGCCTGGCATATTCGTCTCCATGTATCTTTCATGTCGCATCCC
>DATJVT010000069.1:0-3219 GCA_035501695.1 Terriglobia bacterium
CGAACCCTCCCCACAGCCAGGACCAAAACATCATAGCAATGGTCACCGAGAGCGCATTCAGGTTGACGCGCTGGCCCACGAGCTTGGGCGTAAGGACGTTGACGGCCACGAAGTGAACCACCGTGACGGAGACGCCGATGATCACAAAGGGGCCCGTGGTGTCGTACTGCATCAGGGCGACCAGCAAAGGGGGAAGAATCCCCAATGCCACGCCGATGTAAGGAATCAGGCTGAGAATCGCGGCAAGAGGTCCCATTAGTAAAGCGTACTGGAGATGAATGATGGCGAAGACGGGCGTGATAAGGCCGGCGGAAATCAGACCGACGAATAGGTTCCCCACCACGAATTGACGTAACATGCGGGCGATGGCATGAATCACATCCTCCGCCTGTTGGCGCCTATGGATGGGAAAAAGGTTCAACGACGCCGCCCACAACTGGTTCTTCGAGGTGAGCATGAAAAACACCAGGAAGGGAATGAACATCACGGTGACGGCAAAGGCGTAAACGGAGCCGATGCCCCGCAACAGGAAATGCGTCCACGGGGATTCCTCCTGCAACCGTACGGTCGGCATGTTCGCTTCAGGGGAAGCCGGCATGATGGTCTGCGTACTCTGCTGCAGGGTGTGGGCCGTCACCTGAAAGTGCGCGGTGATTTGTTTCAGCCTCTCGACCAGCTTGGGTAATTCCTCAAAAAAGGCCTGGGCGCGATCGTAGATCCCATAGATGAGCAGGTATGTGACGGCAAGCATCAGCAGCACCATGATGAGCGAGGCCAACCAGCGCGGAACGCGATAAGTCTCCATCGCTCTGACTCCCGGGTCGAGGACCGAGGCGATCAGGATGGAACAGATCAAAGTGATGACCACCGAACTGGCGTAGTAAATGCATCCAAAAAGAATGGCAACGGCAATGATTCGAACACTGGCCGAGGCAGATGCCGGAGAGGGAATTTCAAAACGGGTTTCAGACATGCGTTGTGCCCTCGAAAGGGATTCTAGCTTGCCGCGCCGGGAATTGCCAGAGAAGAGCCCAATTGCCACGGACAGTGTTTGTGTCCCAATTTCAGATGTAGCGCCGGGCTTTGGCCCGGCACGTGCCGACCTCAAGGTCGGCGCTACGTCAAATCAGGACACTATCCGGACATTGGGTGCACGACGCAGGAGTGAGTGGGCTCACGCCCCCACCCTGTGCGCCCGGCGTTCCCAGAAGTCTTCGAAGCGACCGCTGAGTTTGTAACACCGCAGGGCGATGATGGCATTGGAGCCGCGCACGGTCCAGTGCATGCCCGAACGTTTTAGGCGCGACCCCACGACGACCTTACAACCCGCCTCCAAGACCCCCGAGGAAGTACACAGGTGCTGTGCATGAAATTCCGCGTAGCGCATGCGGTGCCGGTTGCGCTGCAAATACTGAAGGCAGTTGCGGGCTTCCGGTGAGCGGGCCGCCTGGCGGGCCAGCGCCGTGGTCAGACTCCGCCAACGCCCGTCATCCAATTCTTGGTGCCGACGTTGCGCCCAGCGATGGGAGGCCTCCGCTGGCCCATAGAGGGCCTTGGCCACTTGGCTCAAATGCTCCTTCACGTGGTAACGATCCACGATTTGCAGGGCCTGCGGGAACAGTTCCGCGGCGATGTTCCAGATCCAGGGAGCCCCGTCGCCAATCACCACTTGGCGAGAGGCTTGCCGGAAGTCCCGCCGCTTGGCCTCGCGCTCGACGCGCTGGGTAAATTCTGCTACCTGCGGGTCGGTGTCGCGGGACGCCGCCGTCTCGATAGCCGCCGAGTAGCTGACTGAACCGGCGTCGCGTCGGGGTCGGCCTTCAGCATCGTGCACTTCCGCGCTCCAGATGGCGCAGACTTTGACCTCCCGGGTTTGGGCGGAACCATCCGGCTGCTTTCCCGCTCGTCCCGCGAGTTCCTCCTGGCGCATGGGAATGCCGGTGCCATCCAGGCCGAGATAGAGAGTAGACGGCAACAGCTCTTCCCTCGGCGCCTCTACCGGTTGGCGTTCATCCTCAGCGATTTCCGCTCCCAGCGCCTCCGCCGTACGCTCCACCTGCTTGGCACTGACTTCCACGCCCGCCAATTCCCCCAGGAGTTCACGCCCTTCTTGAAAGCTGACCAAAGCTCCTACCGTGCCCACCATGCGCGTCACCGCCGGCGACAAGGAGGTATTCTCCATCCCCCCTTGCTGGTCGCGAGGACAGAAGCCGCGCTGGCAGGCCGCACAATAATAGTAGGCGCGCTCCAGCCGGAGTTCGCCCAGCACGGTCTGAAAAGGCTTGGCCCGCCGGTCCACATAGCGAGCGGGCTGACCGCAGGAACACGGTCGGCGCGCCCCGCTAAAGTCGGAGTGGTCAGCATTCAGCCGCTGCTCAACCACCCGTGCGGCGAAGCGCAACGTCTGACGGCGTACGGCCGTTTCCACTGCCTCGAAGTCCAGTGCCGCCGCGGCTTCCCGGCCCACGAGTCGTTCGATCTCAGCGGCGAGGTCGTGCGCCAGAGCTTCGCCGAGTGCGGTTTTTTTTAACCTCGGCGTGCCCTTCTTCCTCCCGGGCTTCCAGTTGGACATCCGCCCATTGCTCACAGGCGGCCCAGTACGCCTCCACCTGACGCCGAAACTGCTGGCCCCTCTCGATCTGCTCGCGCGCCAAGGGGGCTTCCTCGGGGCTCAGGAAGCGGGAGCGGGTCTGACCTCCCACCGCCCGCGTCAAACTGTAATAAGGGCCGTGCCGGGCCTGGGGATCCTCCGCGCAACCACAACCCGGCTTGCCGCATTTCACATAACGCTCGGAAAGGGAGCCGCGCCGCATGGGCTGGGACTGACCCAACCGAGCGGCAAGCTCACGGACCGGAGCAGGAACTTCCAAAGACGGAGCCATGGTTCCTCCTTACGGCTATTATAGCCGTAAGAAAGAACGCATTTCAACCCCACTTTCCCGGATTTTCACTTCCCAGGCGTGCACCTCCGGACATTGCTTCACTGGGGGGCGCGATGACAGGCGTAGTATAATGATTGTTTTGAATTTCCGCGCCTAGGGCTGGTTGCCTTTACGGTCAGGGAAAAAGGAGGGAAGGCAACGGCTCGCCGTGGCGCCTCAAGGATGATATGAAATTCTCCCGTCGCAATTGGCTGGGATCTTCGGCAGTACTTCTGGGGTCAGGTATTCTTGATGCCCTCACCGCGCCCCTGTGGCGTTGGACAGGAACTCCCCTGCT
>DATJVT010000070.1:0-6288 GCA_035501695.1 Terriglobia bacterium
TCGTGCCGCTCCTCGGCTCTGGCATAGCAGAGAGCCAAATCGCAGCCCGATCGGGTTGTTACCTCGAATCGCGTTTGGAGCGGCAGATATAGAGTGTAAGGCTTTCCACCGAACACATGGGGGCGTGCCCCAAAGTCTCGCCACTCGCCCCGCGAAGAACTCACCGAGCAGCGTCCGCCCAGCACCACGACGGCCAGTTCGCGCCCGGCGGTCTCCCCCTCGTAGCGCCCTTCCGCACCCAGCTTCAAATTCTCAAAGGCCAGGTACTCGAACCCGGCGATTCCGTCGCGACCCGCGAGACCGGATGACTTCACCAACAGATCATTCATGCCAAGCACCCTCCCTCGGTGGGGCCGTGGATTGGCGCACGATCATCTGTCCTTCCACCCTGAGGTTGTGGCTGGAATGCGGCCCGTCAAAAATATGGAGCAGCGTTTCCATGGCCATGCGGCCCATCTGGCGCAGGGGTTGCCGCACCGTCGTCAGCGGGGGATCCAGATACGGGCTGAAGTTCAAATCGTCGAATCCGACTTCGGTGTCCGATTGATACCCGTCCAAGTATAGCGCAAACGTCTGCACACACGTCTACGCAGGGAAACCGCGGCAGTCAGAACGTTGCGTTTTCACTATAACGGTTCCTGACCGTTTTCTGAATCCGTTAGATCCCGTACTTCTTGGCGTAGTGGCGGAAGGAGCGGTAGGACATTTTCAGAAGGTCGGCAGCGTGACTGCGGACACCTCCGGCGGCATCGAGGGCGGCTTGCAGATACTGCTTCTCGATGCGCGCAATGTGGTTTTCGAAGTCGACCCCCTCGGGAGGGAACTGAATCTCCCCTGGATTCATAGCTGTAACTCCAGTGACGGATTCGGGGAAGTTAGCCAGCTTGATGAGTCCGTCGCGGCCATCACTGACTGCCACGGCGTGCTCAACGGCATTCTCCAGTTCGCGCACGTTCCCCGGCCAAGTCCATCGGTTCAAGGCAGCCAGCGCCTCGCGGTCGAAATCGCTCAGGGGTTTCCCCATTTGGAGGGCAAATTTGCGCAGGAAGTGCCGCGCCAGGGGTTCAATGTCAGCTAGACGCTCCCGGAGAGGTGGAACGTGAATGGGAATGACACTGACCCGATAGTAAAAGTCTTCGCGGAACTGGCCGTTCGCCACCATCTTCTTCAGGTCCCGATTGGTGGAGGCAATGAGGCGCACATCGACGGATACGTCCATGGCGCCGCCCAACGGGCGAACGGTCCGCTCCTGGAGAACCCGCAGGAGCTTGACCTGCATGCCCAGACTGGTTTCCCCGATTTCGTCAAGAAAGAGCGTGCCACCGTGGGCCGATTCAATAATTCCCTTGCGGTTGGATTCCGCGCCCGTAAAAGCTCCCTTGAGATAGCCAAACAACTCGCTTTCCAGCAGAGTCTCCGGGAATGCACCGCAGTTAATCGAGACGAAGGGTTTCTCGCGGCGGAGGCTGGCCTCATGGATAGCGCGCGCCACCAGTTCCTTGCCGGTGCCGCTATCGCCTGTAATCAGCACGGTGCTGGTGGTAGGCGCCACGGTCCGAACCATTTCCAGGATGGACTCAATGACGCGGCTGTGACCCACGATGTTCTGGGCCGCAAATACCCGGAGCAATTCGCGCCGGAGGCGAATATTCTCTTCCCGGAGGGCCAGTTCCTCCAGGGCCCGGTCGACTGTCACGCTGAGTTCCTCTACCAGCGTGTCGGTCTTGACAACATAGCGATGGGCGCCCAGGTTCAGGGCCTGGATGGCGGTGGACATAGTGGGGACGGCGGTAATTAAAATGAACGGCGCGGGATTGCGACTCTCGCGGGCATACCTGAGCAAGTCAATGCCGGTCAGGTCCGGCATCCGGATGTCGGAGATAATCAGGTCATACACCTGCGACTCAATCTTCTTTTTCGCCAGCTGGCCACTGGAAGCCGTCTCCACCAGATGGCCCTTCTTGCGAAAAGCGATCTCCAAAAGTTGGCAGAGAGATTTCTCGTCATCTACAACTAGTAAACGCGCCATGAAAATTCCTTAGCTTTCAGCGATTGTTTGCCGGCTATAAGTCTTCACTGAGGTTGGTCGGCGGCCGGACCTTGGTCATTTCCCGCGGGCTTCACTTCCCGGGGAAGGTCGATTATGAAACGCGACCCTTTTCCGGGGGGGGATTCCACCTGGATGGTTCCCTGGTGACCCCGGATGACCTGATACACGAGAGCCAATCCCAGGCCGGTACCTTCCTCAAAGCCGGATTGAAATGGTTCAAACACTTTCTCCAATTGCCGGGGAGTGAAACCCACGCCGGTGTCCGCAAGTACCACGTGCACCCGCTTGCCCGCATCCTCGACCTGGGCCGTCAGAGTTCCTCCATGGGGCATGGCTTTCAGGCAGTTGTCGCAAATATTCCAGAAGACCTGCCGGAGTTTGTCGGCGTCGGCCATCATGGTTACGCTCCGGCGGGGGAACTTGCGCTCGATGCGAATCTTGGGACTGAAATGGGGATGATGTTCCAGCAAGAGGAGGGTATCCGCCAGCAGGCTGACCACATCCACCCGTCGAAACTCGAACTTCTGGTCGCGGGAATAGACCAGAAAGTCGGATGCCAGCTTGTTAAGTCGTTCGGACTCGCGGCTCACAATGGCAATCAACTGGGCCTGATCCTCATCGAGTTGGCTGATGGATCGTAACAGTTTTACCGCGCCGGCAATGGAAGCAAGCGGATTGCGGATTTCGTGGGCGATACCCGCTGCCATGCGTCCCAGCGTCGCCATTCGGTCCTTGGCGCGGTACTCAACCTCGCGCCGTTTTTCCTCGGTAAGATCCTGGAAATTGTAAACGTGCCCTACCGCCCCGGCTTCCGGGACAATCAGCGGGGAGGAGTAAACCCCCAGGATTCGGTGCTCCCGGCGGGGATGCCGATAGGTCACCTCCCGCCGCTCGGGAGGGGGTCCTGTGTCGGGCCTCGAGGTGAGGTCTTCGGCCAAACCGTGGAAAAACTCTTCGATGTGGCTGCCGCGCACTTCTTCAAGCTGACGCCCCAGGATTTCCGCCCCGGCGGGATTCAACTCTGTGATGGCGCCATCCAGGTCCGTGCTCAGCAGGCCTTCGCGCATGCTCTGGATGATGTTTTCATTCTTGGCTTGCAGGTTCGCCACCTGCCCGCTCTTGTCACGCAACTCGCGGCCGGTTTTGCGCAAGCTTTCCGCCAGGTAACCGGAAAGGTAGGCAATGGCGAAGAATCCGAAAAAGCTCGAGCCAATCTTCACCTGGAGGGCCTTCATCAGTTCCGGGGTCAGGCTGGAAGACGTTGCCATGGCCTGCAGCGAGGGAAATTTCTCCACCAGTTCCGGGTACATGCCGGGAAGGTAAACGAACTCCATCATACCCCCCATCGCCACGAAACTGACGCCCGCCACCAGCAAGGCCCGCCCCCGGGGAAACAGCGTGCTGGCAAGAATAATGGATACCAGGTAAAGCGAAAAGTAGTTGCTCTCCAGGTCGCCCGTCACGTGGACAATGGCCGTGATGATGACGATGTCGGAGAAGATCTGAAGGTACGCCTGCAAAAGGTAATCGTGGCTGATCTGATTGTAAATCAGAAAGAACAGACTGAGGATGTACCAGAGAATGACGGCAACGCCCAGATACCGGATGGAAGCAATGTTGGCAGAATTAGTTAGCTGGTGGATTGAATACTCGATGGCAAAAACAAAAGTGATGATTACGAAACGAATCTTGATGACCCAGGGGAGCCAATCCTTGATTTCATCGGTAAGAATCATAAAAGCAGGGACCAGGGGCCGAGACTGGGTACTGGGGCCTGGGGGCTGGGGGTTTGCAGGCTGGAAGTAGACGCTATTGACGAATGCAAAACGGAGTGAACCTCCGGAGCGCCGTTGTCTTACGGGATTTGAGAGGTGCCTCCGCGAAGGCGCCATCGCCACGCTGCGACACCCCTCGTTGCTCCGGTCGCTTGGTTAGGCTCCAGGCCGGGCTTTGAGTTTTCCCCAGCCCCTAGTCCCCAACCCCCAGCACCGTTTTCTCTAGCCGGCCAGCTTTCCGATCAAACTGAACAGCGGCAGGTACATGGAGATGACTACGCCGCCTACCACCACACCCAGCACGAGAATGATCATGGGTTCCATGGCAGTCAGTAGGTCGCCCACCGCGGCGTCCACTTCGTCTTCGAAGAAGTCGGCCACTTTGCTCAGCATGGAATCCAAGGCGCCGGTCTGCTCGCCGACCCCGATCATTTGCACCACCATGTTGGGGAAAACGCCGGTCTCGCGCAGCGGATCCACGATAGTCCGGCCGGTCTCGATGGCCTTGCGCACGGTCAGGATGGCTTCCTCAATCACGGCATTGCCGGAGGTGCGGGCCGTAATGTCCATAGCCTCCAGCATGGGAACGCCGCTGGTGATCAGCGTGCCCAGCGTGCGGGTAAACCGCGCCACCGCGATCTTTCTCATTAAGCTCCCCAACAAGGGGAGCTTTAGGATGATCTTGTCAATCGTCATGCGTCCGCTGGGAGTGCCGTAGTACCACTTCAACGCATATACTCCCAGGGCGCCAAGAATAATCATCGGGATGGCGAATTCTCCAATGGCATGACTGAGCCCGATCACGATGCGTGTGGGCAAGGGCAGGTCCACGCCCAAGCCGGCAAACAACGTGGCGAATATGGGAACCACTTTCCACAGCAATAGGAAGATGACGCCACCTGCAATGACAATGACCGCGATGGGATAGATCAAGGCTGACTGCACGGCCCGCTTGAGTTTGACGGCTTTTTCAATATAGCCCGACAGGCGTTGCAGAATGGTGTCAAGAATACCACCTGTCTCGCCCGCCTCCACCATGTTGGCGTATAAAGTATCAAAGATCCTGGGATACAGGCGCAAGCCGTTGGCCAGGGTGGAACCGCCTTCCACGGAGGTCCGTACCTCGGTGAGCGCTTTCTGGAAGGCCTTGTTCTCCTGCTGGTTGGCGAGGATTTCCAGGCATTGCACCAGGGGTAGGCCCGCATCGATCATTACCGAAAACTGCCGGGTAAAAACCGCCAGTTCCTTGGGCGAAACCTTGCCCACTACTTTGGGTTTGGGGATAGCAATTTCCCGGCCCCTTTCCACAACGCGCGTGGGATTGAGTTGCTCGTTCCGCAGCATGGCAATCAAGGCTTCCCGGTTAGGGGCTGAGCGCTTGCCCTGCACGGACTCGCCGCTGGCTCGAACTGCTCGATATTCGAATTCAGGCATAGTTGCACCTCAATGAGTTGTCTTTCATCGGCCTCCCAGTCGCGGTATTCAATTCGTCGCTCGAACTACTCTGCTCCGGTCATCCCTTAACTGAAAACGAAATACTGACAACTGATCACCGGATTTCAGCGCCTGGCAGGGGCGTAGGGGGTGGGCGGGCGTTGAGGGGCTGGACCGTTCGCGCCACCGCGGTTGATCATGTCCTGAAGTTCGTCCGCGTTACTGGACCGGGATAAAGCCGTCTCCAGGGTAATGGACTTCTGAATGTAATTCGTATAGAGCGCTTGGTTAAAAGTCTGCATTCCAAACTTTTCCTGACCCGACTGCATCGACGAATAAATCTGGTGAATTTTATCTTCCCGGATCAGGTTGCGGATGGCAGCGTTGGGGACAAGAATTTCCATGGCCATAACCCGGCCACGCCCATCCGCTCTGGGCAGGAGGGCTTGGCAGAGGATGCCCTCCAGAACCAGCGACAATTGGGCGCGCACCTGCGATTGCTGGTGGGAAGGGAACACATCAATGATGCGATTGATGGTCGATGAAGCGGAATTGGTGTGCAGGGTCCCAAAGGTCAGGTGCCCGGTTTCGGCGATGCGGAGGGCCGATTCGATGGTCTCCAGGTCGCGCATTTCTCCGATCAGCACCACGTCCGGGTCCTCGCGCAGGGCGGCGCGCAGCGCGTTGGCGAAGGAATGGGTGTCCGAGTGCACTTCCCGCTGGTTCACCAGGCATTTCTTGTGGGGATGGATGAATTCGATCGGGTCTTCGATCGTCAACATGTGCTCGTAACGGACTTCGTTGATGGAGTCGAGCATGGTGGCCAAGGTCGTAGACTTGCCGCTGCCGGTCGGTCCGGTCACCAGGATGAGGCCGCGCGGCTTCTCGCACAGCTTGCGTACCACGGCTGGTAGTCGGAGTTGTTCGAACGTCTTGATCTCGAACGGAATCACGCGGAAGACCCCCGCGGTGGCGCCGCGCTGGTTGAACAGGTTTCCACGAAAGCGCGCAATGTTCTTGATGCCGAAG